>CAZPJE010000059.1:0-21798 GCA_964586725.1 uncultured Steroidobacteraceae bacterium
TCAAGGACGGCCGCGTCGTCGATGCGAACAACGAGGATGCCGTCGATCCGGAAACCGGCTTCTTCAAGAGCACCGCGCGCAGCTTCTGGTCCGTGAACGAGGGGGGCTCTCCGATTGTCGACGGTGCCGAAGTGACGCTGGGTGGCGCAGCCAGCCGCCTGCCGGGGTACACCGTCGGCGCAGGTGGCCGCAAGCTCTACACCTACCTCGGCAGCGACGTCGCGCTGCACAACAGCGTCAACAGCATCGAAACGGGCAATAGTGCGCTGACCGCAACAGCCCTTGGCGTGGGTGGCCCGGGCGACCCCTCGCGGGACGACCTGATCGCGTTCGCACGCGGCCAGGACCTGCAGGACGTCGACAACGACGGCAGCACGACCGACCGCCGCATGCGCATGGGCGACCCCATGCACGCCAAGCCTGCGCTCGTTATCTACGGCGGCGACGCCGAGACCCCGGAGGGCGTGGTCTACGTGCCGACCAACGACGGTTACCTCCACGCCTTCGACAGCCAGTCGGGCGACGAACTGTGGGCCTTCATCCCGCCCGAGTTCCTGCCGCGCCTGAAGCGCCTGTTTGATGATCCGGTCACACCGGAACGCGAGTACGGCCTGGACGGCGACGTCACGGTGTTCAAGTACGATGTTGACGGCGATGGCATCGTCGAACCCTCAGCGGGCGACAAGGTCTACCTGTTCTTCGGTTTCGGCCGGGGTGGCCAGACCTACTACGCGCTTGATGTCACCAAGAAGACGCACCCGCGCTTCCTCTGGAAGCGGGACGCGACGGACCTGCCAGCACTGGCGAAGGCTTGGTCGTCGCCAACCGTCGCACGTGTCGACGTGGCTGGGTCAGGCCAGAGCACGAACAAGTTCGTTCTGATCTTTGGCGGCGGGTACGACGAAGCGCAGGAGAACTACGTCTACACGACGGACTCGATCGGCAACCGTATCTTCATGGTTGATCTCGAGGATGGCGATCTGCTGTGGTACGCCGGGAACAATGCGGGCGCTAACCTGCAGTTGACGGAGATGAACAATTCGATCCCGGGGCGCGTGACCGTGATCGACTCGAATGGCGACAAGTTCGCCGATCGCATGTATGTCGGCGACATGGGTGGCCGGGTCTGGCGCTTCGATATCTGGAACGGCCAGGCGGCAAGCTCGGTTGTCACCGGCGGCGTATTCGCACGGCTCGGCGCGGGCGGCATCGCAGACGCACCCCGCTCCGCTGCGCGCCGGTTCTACAACGCACCGGACGTTGTCTTGATGCAGTCGCGCGGCTCGCCGCCGTACTTCAACATCGCGATCGGTTCTGGGTATCGCGGTCATCCTCTCGAGAGTGATACTCGCGACCGGTTCTACTCGCTGCGAGACTATGCGCCGTTCACCAAGCGCACGCAGGCACAGTATGCGAGCTTCGTACCGACCCTTGATGGCGACCTGGTAGACATCACCACCAACGTCACTGCGACGGTAACGGCGGGCTCGCGCGGCTGGAAACTGCTGCTGAACGACAGCGGCAGCTGGATCGGCGAGAAAGTGCTGGCCGAGTCGATCACGATCTCGGGTGTCATCCTGTTCCCGACTTTCATCCCGCTGGGCGAGGATCCGAACAACCCCTGCACGGCGCGCATGGCCAACCGCGCCTATGCGATCAGGATCGAGAACGGCAGGCCGAACTTCGATTGGGATAACGACGAGTCGCTCGAGGCTTCGGATCGCTATACTCAGCTGAAGCAGTCCGGCATCGCTGCCGAAATCTCGGTGCTGCTGAACACCCGCTTCATCGACTATGACGATGACGACGAGGGCGATCCGCCGCCGGAGGTGCCGGGCACAACCTGCAACTCGGGTGTTGAGATCCTGGGCCGCTGCCCATCGACCGACTCGGGCGTGCGCACCTACTGGCAGCGTCGCTGATCTGAACGGAGGAATGCGATGATCACGTACTTCAGACGACAACGCGGCGTCACCCTGATGGAGCTGCTGACGGTGGTCGTGATCATCGCCATCCTCGCCAGCATCTCGATCCCGACCTACCGCAACTACCTGATCCGCACGCAGCGCGCCGAGGGCAAGACGGCGCTGCTGCAGCTGCAGGCAGCGCAGGAAAAGTTCTACTTGAATGGCAATGCCTACACGGACGAAGTCACGGAGCCATCCCCCGACGGCCTCGGCCTGCCGGGCAACAGCGAGACCAACAAGTACGACATCACGGTCGAGCTGGTGAACGATGGCCAGGGCTACATCGCGAGTGCCACGCCCGCCGATGGCGGCGGCCAGGAAGACGACACGGACTGCGGTACGCTGACGCTGTCGGACACCGGCGTGCGTGGCGTGATCGTCGGCGGCGACGCGGGCACCGCGGACCAGGTCGCCCAGTGCTGGCGCTGATCGCGGTGCCGGCGCGCGGCTAGAACTGTTCGAGCAGCGCGCCGAAGCCGCGCATCCGGTCCTGGATGCCATTGGCGCGCAGCGCGTGCCAGTAGGTCGCGGTGTTGATCGCGATCACCGGCTTGCCGAGCCACAGCTCGGCGGCCGCGGCAAGGCGCATCATCGACAGATTCGTGCCGACCTGCAGGATCGCATCGACATCCGGGCCGTCGAGCGCGAGGATCGTCTCGCGCAGCCGGCTCTCGGGGATCTGCGCGATGCCCGTCCAGGACGGCGCCCGCAGCGGGATGTCGCGCACGGTCTCGTAGCCCATGTCCTTGAAGTAGTTGCGAACCTCGGCGTTCGCCACCGGGTAGTACGGTGACAGGAAGGCAATCCGCCGGATGCCGCCGTAGGCCCTCAGCGCGGCCGAACAGGCATGCGCGCCGATCGAGATCGAAATCCCCGCCTCGCGCTCGACCTTGCGCTGGAACTCATCCGCGCCAGCCGCGCCGCCGTAAAACGTGACCGCGGACATGCCCATCACGAGGTAATCGGGCGAGCAGGTCATGACGCTGCGCACCGCGTCGATCACGCCGGCCGCAATCGTCTGCGTCCCGGCAGTGAAGGTCTCGTCGCTGATCGCCTTCGAATCCGGGGTGAAGATCCGGCTGTAATGGTTGGTGACGCCGGGCGGTCGCAGGTCGTCGAAATCCGGCTGCACGACGGTGTTGGTCGAGGGACCGAGCACGCCGAACAGGCGCCGGTAACCGAGTACGTCTTTGCCCATGGCGCGCACCCTAGCATGCTGGAAACTCCGTTTGCAGCGCCACCGCGACCTCGTGAGAATGCAGCGCATGAAACGATTCATTCGCCTCCCCGCTGCGGCGAGCGGCTTCGCCCTGCTGGCGCTGGCGCTCAGCGCCTGCGGCAACGACATCACCATGCCCGCCGCCACCGCCGCGCCCGCTGCGGCGGCGCCCACTGCGGCGGCCGCGCCCGGCAACGCCGTTGCGTCCATCAAGCTCGCGACCTGGAACCTCGAGTGGCTGATGGCCCCCGAGGCGCTGCGCAGCCTGCGCGCGAACTGCGTTCCCGAGGGCGCCTCACCCGGCCGGCGCGAGCGCTTCATCCCGTGCGACGTCGCCACGGAGCTCGACCGATCGGGCACGGATTTCGCTGCCCTCGCCCGCTATGCGCAGCGCCTCGATGCCGACGTGATCGCGCTGCAGGAAGTCGACGGGCCCAGCGCGGCGCGGCGCGTGTTCCCGGACCATGAGTTCTGCTTCACGAGCCGCAAGCATGTGCAGAACACGGGCTTCGCGATCCGCCGCGGCCTGCCGTTCCGCTGCGGCGAGTTCCAGCCGCTGTCGCTGAACGGGCGCGTGCGGCGCGGCGCCGAACTCGTGCTGTTCCCAGGCCAGCCGCAGGAACTGCATTTGCTGTCGGTGCATCTGAAGTCGGGCTGCGGGCGGCGCACGCTGGATTCCGGGCGCGACCAGTGCGCGGTCCTCGCGATGCAGGTGCCGGAACTCGAGCGCTGGATCGACACGCGTGCCGCGCGCGGCCTGCCGTTCGCCGTGCTCGGCGACTTCAACCGCGACCTGCTCGACGATCGCGGCCCGGCGCGTTCATCGTCGGGCGCGCTGCGCAGCCTGTGGGCCGAGATCGACGACGGCGAGCCTGCCGAGTCGGATCTGACGCTCGCGGCCGAGGGCCAGCGCTTCACCAACTGCGCGCCGAGCCAGAACTACGGCGGCTACATCGATCACATCGCGCTGTCGCGCACGCTGGCCGACCGGCGCGTGGCCGGCTCCTTCGATCGCGTGGTCTATGACCCGGCGGATGCGCTGCGCCTGAAGCTCGCGGACCATTGCCCGGTGGCCATCAGGGTTCGGCTGGCCCCGTAATGCGGCGTCGATTAAGTTGACTCGCGATTGGCGGGCGGCTCAAGCTCGGCATAATGGCGTCACGGGGAGGCGCATGAACAAGAACACGCCCAGCAAGGATTCGATGTCGGTCGAGCGCAGGCTGCACACGCGGCATCGCGCGCGCACCAGCGTGTACGTGACCATCCCGGGCGGCCGGAAGAAGCTGTGCCGCGCCGTGAACCTCAGCGCCACCGGCGTGTTCATCCAGACCACCGACCTCGGCCTGCGCAAGGGCCAGCAGGTCGAACTGTCATTCGCGATCAACCTCGGCAGCGTCACGAAGATCCACCGCCGTACCGCGATCGTGGCGCACGTTTCCCGCGGCGGCACCGGCCTGATGATGGATGCCTACGGCGCCAGTCGCTGAGGCGAGCTGCGGCGCGCGGCGGCGCAAGTGGTGCCGCCTGAGGGATTCGAACCCCCGACCCCCTGATTACAAATCAGGTGCACTACCAACTGTGCTAAGGCGGCGTCGGCGCAATTCTAGCCGCGATCGGCCGGATTTGGCCCGGAAATGGGCGCGGCGGCCGGCGGCGGCGCAGCCGCTGCGGGCTCCACTGCCGTATCGACCGGCGGCGTAGTCGCGGCGCAGGCCTCGAGCCGCAGCCCCGCATCGCCGAGCTGCATAGACTCCAGCGAGCCGGCGTCGGCGGCGTTGCGCAAATCGATGTCGATCCAGTACACCGTGCCGGCCTTGAGCCGCGGCTCGATGCTGGGCACGAGGCCGATTCTGCGCACGACCTCGGCGCGCCGCTCGGCGCGGCGCAGCTCGCTGAACAGGCCCGCCGACACGGCAAAGGCGCCGTCAGCCTCTGGCAGTCGCGCGGCGTCGTCGAGACCGCCGCGCTTGAGGCGCCGTTCGACGTTCGCCTGTTCGGTGGCATCCGCCTGGCCGCTGACCAGCACCAGCCAGCCATCCGGGATCTGCCCATCGGCCGGCCGCTGCCGCGGCTGGTAGCCGAGTTCCACCAGCACGCCGTTGACGCGCGCCGCCGCATCGAGATTCGTCAGAGGTCCCACCGACACGCAGCGGGTGCTGTCAGCCGCGGCTGCGCCCACCGCATCGGCGCCGGCGGTCGCAGCCTCGGCGTCGGCCGCGGGCGGCGCCGCGGCTGGCGCCGTGCCCGCACCGCCTGCCGAAGACTCGCCGACCAGCAGGATGCGCGGCACCTCGAGCGCGGGGCTCGCCGCCGTCGCAGCACTGCCGGGCGCAAGCCAGCGCGTCCAGGCAAACAGCGCGAGGTTTGCAAACAGCAGTGACAGGAACAGCAGGCGCATTGGGCGCTGATCTTATGCGCGCGGCGCGGTGCGCGCGAGCACCGCGAGGCCGCGCAGCACGAGATCCGGCACCTGCTCGTGCGCGAGCCCGAGTTGCGCGGCGATCATGGCAGCCGCACCGCCGGTCAGCAGCAGCTTCGGCCGGCGCCCGGGCGACTGACGGCGCGCGGCGCGCAGCGCGCGCTCGATGGCGCCCGTCGTCGCGAGCACCGCGCCGGCGCGCAGGGCCGCGGCCGTGTCGCGGGCGAATGCGGTGCCCGCAGCAGCCCGGCCACTCGCGCGGCGACGGATGCCGCCGGTATCGCGCAGCAGCGCATCGACCATGAGCTGCGGGCCAGGCAGGATCGCGCCACCCCGGTGGCGACCATCGGCGGTCAGCAGATCGATGGTCGTGGCCGTGCCGATATCCACGACACAAACCGCGGCGCGCGGCGCCCACTCGCGCGCGCCGACCAGCGCGACCCAGCGATCGGCGCCGAGCCGCCAGACCTCGCGATAGCCATTACGCACGCCGCCGGACTCGCGCTCGCTGCGACAGAACTGCGGCGCGCTGCCGGTCGCAGCGCGCACCGCCGCCGCAAAGCGCCGCTGCACGCGATCGGCCGCGACACTGACGGCAACCACCCGGATGGCCGTGGCCCCGCGATCGCGCGCTGCAGCGCTGCGCCCGAACAGCCCGCGCTGGAAATCGGCGCGCGTCCAGCCGCGGTGCGCGGCGGCCCGCATGCGCCCGGGACCCTGCGGCCCGAGCTGCGCCCACTTGAGGCGCGTGTTGCCGAGGTCGACCAGCAGCGTCTTCATGCCTGCGGCCGCAGGCTGACGTCACCGGCGATGACGCTGCGCAGGGCGCCACCCTGTTCGATCTGCAGCGCCCCGCCGGCGTCGATACCCCGGGCGATGCCGGCCAGCTCGTCGACGCCAGCACCGCGCACGACGACCGGCTCGCCCGCCAGCGCGTCCGCAGCGTTCCAGGCCGCGCGCCGCGGCCCGAAGCCCTCGCACTGCAGCGCGCCGAGGCCCGCGGCGCATTCGGCCGCGATCGCCGCCGCGAGCACATTGCGATCGGGCAGATCGGCCGCGAGCTCGTCGAGCGCCGCGGGGGGCAGCGCCCCAGGCGCGATCTCCGCCCGCACCCCCGCCCCGAGCCGCAGGTTCAGGCCGATCCCGATCACGACGTGCGCCGGCCCGCTGGCCTCGGCGCGCAGCTCGGTCAGGATCCCGCCGAGCTTGTGCAGCGGCGCGCCCGCCGCAGGCTTCGCGACGATGTCGTTCGGCCATTTCAGCAGCACGCCCGCGATGCCCTGCAGTTCAAGTGCGCGCCGTACCGCGAGCCCGGCGACCAGCGGCAAGGTCGCGACATCGCGCGGCAGCTCCGCGAGCCCGGCCGACACCGACAGCAGCAGCGAACCGCCGAGCGCGCCGACCCAGCGCCGCCCGAGCCGCCCGCGTCCGGCGCTCTGGTGTTCGGCCACGAGCAGGCGAAACCCGCCGACCGGCGGCGCGCCGCGCGTCAGCAGCGCAGTGTTGGTCGAGTCCACCGACCAGACGCAGTCGACCGAATCGAAGCACGCTGCGCCGTCCGCGGGCAACGCCGCGCGCATGGCGCTGGCATCCAGCGGCGCACAGGCGAACTGCATGCGGTAGCCCCGGTTCGGCAGCGCGTCGATCAGCGCGCCGTCATCGCGCAATTGGCCGATGGCCTTCCAGACCGCGCTGCGCGTGACGCCCTCGCGCGCCGCAAGTTCTGCGCCGGAGTGCAGCGCGCCATCGGCCAGCGCGGCGAACAGGCGGCGCGGCAGCGCCGGAACCGGAGTTTCGCTGAACGTGCGCATCGGCGGGCGGTCTCAGCGGCGCGGCGCCAGCAGCCACAGGCGCCGCGCGCGCGGCTCCGTGCCGGCGCGCAGCCTCGCGATGTTGCTGCGGTGTGTGTAGACGACGAACACGGCCATGACCAGCGAGAACAGCAGCAACGGGCCGCGTGGTACCGCGCCGACCGCGAGCTGCACCAGCGGCAACAGGCAGGCCGCCGTCATCGTCGCGAGCGAGACATAGCCCAGCACCATGATGACGGCGATCCAGAGCAGCACCGTCAGCGGCAGCGCCGCTGGCATCAGGCCGGCGACGGCGCCGACCACCGTGGCCGCGCCCTTGCCGCCGCGAAAGCCGTGAAACACCGGGTAGACATGCCCGACGACGGCCGCGGTCGCGCAGGCCGCGGGCAACCACAGAGCGAGTTCGCCCGCGGCCACGGGCAGGCCCGGCACGGCGAGCGCCGGCAGCCAGGCCGCCGCCAGCCAGCCCTTGCCGATATCGATCAGGATCACCGGCAGCGCGAACCAGATGCCCTGCGTGCGCAGCGCATTGGTGCCACCGGCATTGCCGCTGCCCTGCGTGCGGATATCGACGCCGCGCAATCGTCCGAATAGCAGGCTGCCGACGATGGAACCCAGCAGGTACGCGAGCAGTACTTTGAGGATGAAGTCGATCAAGTGTCTGTACCGTGATTCAGCCAGCGCGGGCAGCGGTGAAGATCTCGGCGATCATGCAGCGCACGCTGCCGCCACCCAGGGTTTCGATGCAGGGTACCGGGACCACCAGGGTCGAGTCGACCTGCGCGGTCAGGCGGCCGTAGACCGCTTCGCCGAGCGCGGCGCGGGCCGCCGCCGACATCACCAGCACGCGCAGATCCCCCAGCGCTTCGTCCCAGCTCGCGAGCTCCAGCACGTTGCCGGCAAAGGCCGCGACGGCGCGGCGATCTATGGTGACGATCTCGCGGCCCGCGGCCGCGAGTTCCCCCAGCACGCGCTCGCGATCGTGCGGCTCGATGGACTCCGTCGCAACGACGACGAACGACGAGCCGATGCTGAGCATGACATTGGTGTGGTAGTACGGCCGGCCGGCCGCGTCGGTGGCATTGAACACGACCGGCGTGTAGCCGAACTCGGTGCACCACAGCTCGACCAGCGATTCATCGGTGCGCGGCGAGCGGCAGGCGTAGGCGATGCGCCCGACATGATCGAGCACGAGGCTGCCCGTGCCTTCGAGGAAGCGGCCGTCGGCCTCGGCACCCGACAGATCGACCCAGCGGCGGATCTCGAAGCCGCTGTCCTCGGCTGCAGCGGCGACGATGTCGCGGCGCCGCTCGAGGCGGCGGTTCTGCGCCAGCATCGGGTAGAGCGTGACCGTGCCGTCGGCGTGGAAGCTGACCCAGTTGTTCGGGAACACGGCATCCGGCTTGTGCGGTTCGGCCGTGTCGTCGCAGACCACGACGCCGATGCCCTCGCTCTCGAGCGCCCGGCGCAGCGCGTCGAACTCGCGCAGCGCGCGCGTCGCCGGCGATTCACCCGACGCAGCCGCCGCGCGCTGCAACGCGTTGCTGCCCGCCGTCTCGGCGTTGAAGCCAAAGGCAGCGGGACGCACCAGCAGCACATGCTGGGCAGTCTGGGACGGCGGCGGCGCGGCGGACATGTGGCTGGGATCGTATCGCGGCGGGAACGGGTTTGCGTGCACAATGCGCGGATGCCCGAGTCCGTTCCGACCCTGGATTTCGTCCATGTCGACACGCCCGCATTCGCGCGCGACATCGGCGCCGCCTACGAGCGCTACGGCTTCGTCGTGATCCGCGGCCATGGCATCCCGCCGGCGCTGACCCGCGATTTCCTGGCGGCGTACCAGTCGTTCTTCGCGCTCCCGGAGGCCGCCAAGCGTCGCTACCACGTGCCGGGCGGCGGTGGCGCCCGCGGCTATACGCCGTTCGGCATCGAGACCGCCAAAGGCGCCACGCACCACGATCTGAAGGAGTTCTGGCATGTCGGCCGTGATCTGCCGGCCGGCCACCCGTTCACGCGCTACATGCCCGCCAATGTCTGGGTCACGGAACTGCCGCAGTTCAAGGCGTTGTCGCTCGAGATGTTCGAGGCCTTCGACGCGATGGGCCGCGCGCTGCTGCGGGCGATCGCCCGGTCGCTGGGCCTCGCCGACGACTGGTTCGAGCCGACCGTGAACCTCGGCAACAGCGTGCTGCGCGTCATCCATTATCCGCCGATGCCGCCGGCGCCGACCGAGAGCGTGCGCGCCGGCGCGCACGAGGACATCAACGTCATCACGCTGCTGATGGGCGCCGAAGAACCCGGCCTGCAGGTGTTGACGAAGCAGGGGCAGTGGCTCGCCGTGAATCCCGAGCCCGGCTCGCTGGTGGTCAACGTCGGCGACATGCTGCAGCGGCTGACCAACAACCTGCTGCGCTCGACGACCCATCGCGTCGTCAATCCGCCGCGCGAGCGCGCGAGCTTCGCGCGCTTCTCGATGCCGTATTTCCTGCACTTCAACCCGGATTTCCCGATAGCCACGCTCCCGGAATGCATCAGCGGCGGGCGCCCGAACGCCTACCCCGAGCCGATCACGGCTGACGACTACCTGCAGCAACGCCTGCGCGAGATCAAACTCAAATGAACTGGACCCTCTACCTGCAGGCCCTCGCGGGCATCGCGGTTTTCACGGCGCTCGCGCTGCCCTTCAGCGCCAACCGCCGCAACATCAACTGGAAGCTGGTCGGCATCGCGATCGCGCTGCAGTTCGCGATCTGCGCGCTGCTGCTGAAGGTGCCGGTCATCAAGGAAGGCCTCGCTTGGATCAACCGCGCCGTCGGCGCCTTGAGCGAGGCCACGCTGAAAGGCACGTCGTTCGTGTACGGCTACCTGGGCGGCGCGCAGGCGCCATTCGAGGTGACCAACCCCGGTGCCGCCGTGACGTTCGCATTCCAGGTGCTGCCGCTGGTCATCGTGATGTCGGCGCTGTCGGCCCTGCTGTGGTACTGGCGGATCCTGCCGCTCGTGATCCGCGGCATCGCGGTGCTGTTCGAGCGCACGCTGGGCACGCGCGGCCCCGCGGGCCTCGCCGCGACCGCCAACATCTTCCTCGGCCAGGTCGAGGCACCGCTGCTGGTGCGGCCCTACCTCGCACGCATGACGCAGTACGAGCTGCTGCTCGTCATGACGGCCGGCATGGCGACGATTGCCGGCTCCGTGATGGTCATCTACGCCGCGATGCTCGGCGAGCAGTTCCAGGGCGTGCTCGGCCACCTGATCACGAAGTCGATCATGTCTGTGCCGGCGGCGATCCTGTTCGCGCACATCATGCTGCCGGACAACAACGACAGCAGCCAGGACCTGCAGCAGCCGCCGCGGATCTACAACAGCGCCATGGATGCGATCACGCGTGGCACCTCCGACGGGCTCAACATCTACCTGTCGATCCTCGCGATCCTGATCGTGCTGATCGCCTTCGTCGCGCTGGGCAACGGCATCGTCGGCAGCCTGCCGGATGTGGGCGGCGCGCCGCTGACGCTCGAACGCATCGCTGGCTGGATCTTCGCGCCGGTCGCGTGGCTGATGGGCATTCCGTGGAGCGAGGCGCTGACCACGGGTTCGCTGCTCGGCGTCAAGGCCGTGCTGAACGAGTTCATCGCCTACCTGCAGCTCGCCGAGATCTCCGCGGACGAACTGTCCGACCGCAGCCGCCTGATCATCATCTACGGCCTCGCGGGCTTCGCGAACCTCGCCAGCATCGGCATCCAGATCAGCGGCATCGGCGCGATGTGCCCCGAGCGGCGTGGTGACCTGGCCGATCTCGCGCTGCGCGCCTTCGTCGCCGCGACGCTGGCGTCGTGCATGTGCGGGTGCGTCGTCGGCATCGTCTCGGGCTGAGCAGACGGCGACAGGAGCGCGCATGGCCAAGCTGTACTTCTACTACTCGACGATGAACGCGGGGAAATCCACCGCGCTGCTGCAGGCCGCCCACAACTACGGCGAGCGCGGCATGCGCGTGCTGGTGTTCACGGCCAAGCTAGACGATCGCGCCGGCGGGCGCGTGCACTCGCGCATCGGCATCAGCAGCGATGCGCTGCACTTCGCGCCGGGCGACGACCTCTATGCCCAGGTCGAGCAGGCGCACCGCGAAGCCGCGCTGTCGTGCGTGCTGATCGACGAGGCCCAGTTCCTGACCGCCGATCAGGTCCGCGCGCTGGGCCGCGTCGTCGACCGCTTCGACATCCCGGTGCTGTGCTACGGGCTGCGCACCGACTTTCGCGGCGCGCTGTTCCCGGGCAGCGCCCAGCTGCTCGCCTGGGCCGACAACCTGGTCGAGCTCAAGACGATCTGCCACTGCGGCGCCAAGGCAACCATGGTCGTGCGAGTCAGCGCGGCGGGCCTGGTCGAGCGGGAGGGCGCACAGGTCGAGATCGGCGGCAACGATCGCTATGTGCCGCTGTGCCGGCGCCACTTTGTCGAAGCGCTGGAGCAGGGTCAGCTGCAAACCTGAGGTAAAGCATTAAGTTGCACCAGGGCCGCGCGTTGCGCGATCGCAACAACCACGGCGATTAATGCGTCGCATACAGGTTGTCACATGCCTGTCATGCCTTTAAGGTTCACTCCCTGCCAGCCGGGAAGGCTGGCCATAACCTCGAAGAAACCCTGTCAGGGAGTGCAATCCGATGACCACCCGAGTTCCGGGCACGCAGGTGTCCGTTGCTGTCCGTCGCGCCGTCGTGCTGAAGAGCGCTGCGCTCGCGACTGTCGCGCTTTCGTCACTGCTGGCGCAGCAGGCTGCCTTTGCGCAGTCCACCGGCACGCTCGCCACCGAAGATGAACTCAGCGAAGTCACCGTCACCGCGCGCCGCGGGCCCCGTGCCATCGGCAACGTCACCGAACAGACCGCGACCAGGTCGCGCGTCACGATCACCGAGGAGTTCCTCGAGACCCAGGCGCCGGGCCAGTCGGTGTTCCAGAGCCTGAACCTCGTGCCGGGCGTGAACTTCACGAACAGCGACCCGTACGGCAGCTCGGGCGGCAATCTGCGCCTGCGCAGCTTCGACGGTTCGCGCGTCTCGGTCACCTTCGACGGCGTGCCGCTGAATGACACCGGCAACTACGCACTGTTCACGAACCAGATGCTCGACCCAGAGCTGATCGCGGCGGCTGACGTGAACCTCGGCACGACCGATGCCGACAGCCCGACCGCTTCGGCGACCGGTGGCACGGTGTCCTACCGCACGCGCCGCCCGACCGAAGAGGCGAGCGCGATGGCCGTGCTGTCGAAGGGCGACTTCGGCTACAACCGCATCTTCACGAGTCTGGATTCGGGCGCGTTCGGCCCCTGGGGCACGACGGCCTTCGTGTCGGCCTCGTACCAGGACTACAACAAGTTCAAGGGTCCGGGCACGCTGTTCAAGCGGCAGTACAACGGCCGCGTGTTCCAGGATCTCGGTGACCGCGGCTTCATGAGCCTCGGCTTTCACTTCAACAAGAACCGCAATGCGTTCTACCGCAACGCGAGCGAGGCGAACTTCGTCTCCTTCGGCCGCGACTACGACAACCTGCCGACCTGTACGCGTGACCTGCCGACTGCCGGCGTCGTCGATGACGAGGGCCGCCAGATCGTCGGCAACATCACGGGTGGTCTGCTCGCTGCGGACAACCCGGTCAACCCGTCGAGCTGCACGAACTTCTTCGGCCTGCGCATCAACCCGTCGGACACGGGCAACATCCGTGGTCAGGTGCTGTGGAACGTCAACGATCGCGTCAAGCTGACGTTCGACCCGTCCTGGCAGTACGTGCTCGCGAACGGCGGTGGCACGAATACGCTGCGTGAAGCGCCGGCTGCCAACACGGTCGACCGCCGCATCATCGGCGCGTCGACGACGGCGACCGGCGTCGACGTCAATGGCGACGGCGACCTGCTCGACTTCGTGCGTGTCTACACGCCGAACACCACGAACACGCGCCGCTGGGGCCTGACGACGTCGGCCATCTGGGACATCAACGACCAGCACCGCCTGCGCGCCGCCTACACGCTGGACTACGGCAAGCACCGCCAGACCGCGCAGTGGGGCTATGTCGACGCGAACGGCTTCCCCGAGAACGTCTTCGCCGGCCGCAACGGCCGCCCGATCCTGGCCGCCGACGGCAGCGAAATCCGCGGTCGTGATCGTCTGTCGATCGCCGAGCTGAACCAGCTTGCTGCCGAGTACCGCGGCAAGTTCCTCGACGACGCGCTCACGCTGAACATCGGCGTCCGTGCGCCGGAGTTCACGCGCGAATTGAACCAGCTGTGCTACACGCCGAACGGCGGCACCGGCAATTCGGGCGCGAACCCGGGCGCGAACGGCACGCTGTGCACGACGCAGGCGCCGCTGGCAACGCTGCCTAACGGCAACGTCGTGTTCACGACGGGTGCGACGGCGACGCAGTTCATCGCCCCTTACAGCAAGACGCTGAAGTTCGACGATGTGTTGCCTAACATCGGTGCGACCTGGAAGTTCGCGGGCAACCACACGATCTACGCGACGTATGCGGAAGGCCTTTCGGCGCCGCGCACGGACAACCTGTACTCGGTGCGTCGCCAGCCCGATGGTTCCGTCGGCAGTCCGCTGCCGGATCCGGAAACCACCAAGTCGATCGACCTGGGCTGGCGCTACAGCAGCGATACCTTCCTGGCGTCGGCGGGCGTCTGGACCTCGAACTATACAAACCGCATCGTGACGGCGTTCGACCCGGACCTGGGCTTCAACGTCGACCGCAACCTCGGTGAAGTCGAGCTGCAAGGCTTTGAAGCACAGCTCGGCTGGCAGCCCCTTGACACGTTTACGGTGACCGCATCGGCGTCGTTCACCGACACGGAAGTCCAGGATGATCCGAGTTCCACGGCAGACAACCTGTTCGCTGGCAAGCAGCTCGTGGAAACGCCGGAGTGGACGTTCGCGACGCGCCTCGACTGGGTGCCGTCGAAGAGCTTCCGCATGGGCCTGCAGGGCAAGTTCGTCGATGACCGCTTCGGGACCGACGACAACGCCGCAGGCGCCGTAGTGCCGAGCTACACGCTGTGGGATCTCGACGCCACGTGGGAGCTGCCGGTGCAGAACATCCAGCGTCTGGCGCTGCAGTTCAATATCATCAACCTGTTCGATGAAGAGTACTTCGGCAACATCAGCAGCAGTGCGCAGTTTTGCCCGAGGGTCGATCTCACTTTGATTCCACCTTGCCCGAGCGTGTCGGTACCGTTCCTGACGATCGGCGTTCCGCGCACCGCGATGGTGTCGGTCCGTCTCGAGTTCTGATGAACTCGCGCTCCGCCGATGCGGATCGCAACTGAAACGGAGGGCGGCGCGAGCCGCCCTCTTTTTTTTCCCATACGCTCCCGCGTCTGCACGCGAGGCAGGACGCGGCTCGCGACCCTGGTCGCATGCTGCATGGCCATGACCGCCGCAGCCGAACCACTGCGCATCGCGACCTTCAACGCCAGCCTGAACCGGAACACCGCGGGCCAGCTCGAGCGCGACCTCGCGACCGGCCGGGATCCGCAGGCCATTGCGATCGCGACCGTGATCCGGCGCGTGCGTCCGGACGTGCTGTTGCTGAACGAGTTCGACCACGACCCGCGCGGCCGCAGCGCCGCGCTGTTCCACGACCTCTATCTCGCCGCGCGGCGCGACGATATCGACGCCGTGCCGCTGCGGTTCCGCGAGCGCTACACGGCACCGGTCAACACCGGCGTGCCGACCGGGCTGGACCCCGACCGCGACGGTCGCCGCGGCGGCCCCGGTGATGCGCAGGGCTTCGGACTGTTCCCGGGCCAGTACGGCATGGTCGTGTACTCGCAGCTCCGCATCGATCGCCGACGCGCGCGCAGCTTCCAGCAACTGCGCTGGGCCGACATGCCGGATGCCGCGCTGCCGCCCGGCTGGTACAGCCCGCAGGCGCTCGCGATGCTGCGGCTCTCGTCGAAGAGCCACTGGGACCTGCCGTTGCGCACCGTGCAGGGACGCGTGCTCCACCTGCTCGCGAGCCACCCGACCCCGCCGGCCTTCGATGGCCCGGAGGATCGCAACGGCCGTCGCAACCACGACGAGATCCGGCTGTGGGCCGACTACCTGACGCCTTCGCGCAGCGCCTGGATCGTCGACGACGCCGGCCGGCGCGGCGGTCTGGTGCCGCCTGCAAGCTTCGTGATCGCGGGTGACCTGAACGCCGACCCACAGGACGGCGGTAGCCACGCTCACGCCGTGCGCCAGTTGCTGGATCATCCACGCGTCTCGACTGCGCCCGCGCCGCGAAGTGAAGGCGCCGCCGCCGCGGCGCTCGTGCAGGGTGGCGCCAACGCATCGCACCGGGGTGACCCCGCGCAGGACACGGCGGACTTCAGCGACCGGCCACCCTCGCCCGGCAATCTGCGCGCAGACTACGTGCTGCCGTCACGCGACCTGATCGTCTGCGCGAGCGGTGTGCATTGGCCCGCCCAGCCCGACGCCGCGGACGCCGCGGCGCTCGCGGTGACGGATCACCGTCTGGTCTGGGTCGATGTCGCTTTCGATGCGGCGGACTGCCAGCGCAGGTCCACGCCGACCGGGCAGTGATCCGACAGCTTGCGCGCACGCGCGTCATCAGCAGTGAACGGCACGCGCACGAACGAACCCTTGAGCCGATCGCGTGCCAGCGTTTCACCGAGCAGCACGGTGTCGATGTACTCGACGTAGGAGTCATCCGG
This sequence comes from uncultured Steroidobacteraceae bacterium, assembly GCA_964586725.1. Classification (GTDB taxonomy): domain Bacteria; phylum Pseudomonadota; class Gammaproteobacteria; order Steroidobacterales; family Steroidobacteraceae; genus UBA964. The sequence goes on from CAZPJE010000059.1 coordinate 16,124, forward strand.
ACGGCAGCCGATGAACGGCTGTCCGCGCGTGACATCCGTCAGCGTCGCGCCGCGCGGTTCGCCGTCGTTGATCTCGGGCCAGAACTGCTGCAGGACGCCTGCGGCGTTGCGCGCCGGCCCGCGCTCGAGCCGGAAGCGGCGGTTGAAGTCGCCGAGCACGGCGAAGCGCCGCCCGGCCGCCGCCTGCGCATCGATCCACTGCTCGAGCGGCTCGACCTGCCGCGCGAGCACGGCGCAGGCGGGCCGGTCGGTCGCATCGAGCGGGTCCGTTCCGCAACCGGACTTCAGGTGGACGCTCATCAGCGTGATCGCATCGCGGCTGTCGGGGAACAGGGTCACGACGACGCCGCGGCGCGAGCTGTCGTCGGGCAGCGCGAGTGGCCAGTACTCCGCTTCGCAGCGGAACGGCAGACCCACGCGGATCGCAAAACCGTTCTTCTGCACGTGCGGCCGCGTCGAGAAGCAGAACTCGTGGCCCGGGAACACCTGCGCCGCCGCAGCGGGCCCATCGACTTCCTGCAGCGCGATCACATCGGCATCGAGCTGCGCCGCGTAACGGCGCAGCGCCGTGAGATCCTCGGCGCTGCGTTCGAGTCGCGCCGCCACGCCACACGGCAGGCCGCGCTCCGCGCCGGGCAGGCGACTGCCCTCGGTCGTGCAGACCGGCGCGAGCGCACGATACGTGGCCGGCTCGACCAGGAACTCGATGTTCCAGGTCGCGAGCCGCAAGCGCGCGTCGGCCGGGGACCAGCGCCGCGCATCCGGCAGCTGCAGCGGCGGCGGTTCGGTTTCGAGCAGTTCGTACTTGCGTGCGACCACCGCGCGCGAGCATTGCGCCGGCGTCATGTCGCCCTGGCAGGCACCCTCGACCAGCGCGCGATCCCAGGAGCCATACATCGCGTTGGGCAGCAGGAACCAGCGCAGCCCGAACAGCGCGTCGAGCGCGCCGCCGCGGCCAAGGTAGATGCTGCGATCGACGAAGTCCTGCAGGTCGTCGCCGACCAGTGCGACGATCCGGTAGCGCTCGCCGATCCAGGCGCGGCGCGGCGATTTGCTGCGTCCGTCCCACTCGGGACGCTCGCGGCGCAGCAGCAGGGTCTCGGGATCGTCCGCGCCCGGCAGCGCCAGCGCCGCAAGGTTGCGCAGCGTCGCGGACTTCGCCGGGCACGGGTCGCCCTCGGTCGGCCGCTGCCGCGGGCATTCACGGTTGGTGACATAGAAGATGCGGATGCCGCGCGCCGCGGCCGCGCGCAGGAATTCGCGCGCACCCGGCAGCGCAGGCGCTGCGGCCTCCTCGACCCACGCGGCCCACGACGCATCGTCGTAGTCACGCCGATCGCGCAGCAACCGCGCCTGGTAGAAGGAGTTGTCGAGCACTGTCTCATCGAGGTCGAGGATGATGGCCGGTTGCAGCGCCGCGAGGCGCTGCGCGGGCAGATCCGCCTGCTCGAGCGCCGCAGAGCCGGGCGCAAGCGCAAGCTCCAGGCGTTCGGTTGCCAGCCGATAGGTCTGCGCGACCATCGACCGGTACTCCGCGGCCTGCTGCATCCACAGCGTCGCGTGCAGCTGCTCGCGCGCTGTGTCATCGGCGCGCGCCGCGGTCGCCGTCGTTGCACCCACCAGAACAGCCAGCGTCGCCGCCAGCACCTGCAGCCGATCCAATCCCTTGTTCATGGCTGGCGATCATCGCATAGGGCAGCGGCGGCGCGTGATATCGTCCGCGCCATGCTCAGAGACGCGATTCGCACCATCCCGGATTATCCCAAGCCCGGCATCCAGTTCCGCGACATCACGACCCTGCTCGGCAACGCAGAAGCGTTCCGCAGCGCCGTCGATCAGCTCGTCGCGCCGTGGCAGGGCCAGCGCATCGACAAGGTCGCCGGCATCGAGGCGCGGGGCTTCATCCTCGGCGGCGCGATCGCACACCAATTGCGGGCCGGTTTCGTGCCGGTGCGCAAGCGTGGCAAGCTGCCGCACGAGACCGTGCGGATCGCCTATTCGCTGGAGTACGGCGTCGACGAAATGGAAGTGCACCGCGACGCGGTCGCGCCGGGCGAGCGCGTGATCGTCGTCGATGACCTGATCGCCACCGGCGGCACGGCCACCGCGGCGATCGGCCTGTTGCGCAGCATCGAGGCGGAAGTCGTCGCTGCCTGCTTCGTGATCGACCTGCCCGAACTCGGCGGCGCGGCGCGCATCGAAGCGCTGGGCGTGCCGGTCAACCGGCTCGTCAGCTTCGAAGGCCACTGAGCCGCTGGCCACTGGGCGGCGGGGGCGCACGGCGCCCCGCGCGCGTCAGTGGATCTTCGCCGCCTCGCGCAGGCTGTCGATCATCGATGTGCGCAGCAGGAAGGTGCGCGCGAGCTCCGGATCCGCCGCCGTGCGCATGTACTCGTCCTGGCGCTTGCGCTGCACGTCCGGATCCTTCGATTCCATCAGCTTCTTGTTGTTCTTCGTGTGCTCCTGCACGAAGCGCACGCAAATCTCGCGGCGCTGCCGGTCGTAGAGGTCGAGCAGCGGATCGGCGTCGGCTCCGCCATGGATCGCGATCAGGCGTTCCGCGAGATTCCACGCGTCATGGATGCCGCCGTTCATGCCCATGCCGCCGAGCGGATTGTTCAGGTGGGCCGAATCACCGGCCAGCAGCAACCGACCGCGGCGGTAGGTCTTGGCGACGCGCTGGTGCACGCGATAAACGGTGCGGTGGATGATCTCGTAGTCGCGATCGTGCGGCGCCATGTGGTGCAGCCGATCCTGGATCCACTGGTCCGACAGCCACAGCGCATCGTTCTCGATCGCCGGGTCCGTCGGGATCAACACCCGCCACAGCGACGGCGTGCGCAGCAGCACCAGCCACTCCTCGGGGTCGGAGACATAGTTGACGAGCGCGAGCCGGTGGAACTTCTCCTCGAGCGGAAACGGCGTCGACGCCACCACGAAGCGCTCGGGATAGGTGAATCCATCGAAGGTGATCGCGGCGGCCTTGCGCAGCGCGCTATCGGCACCGTCGCAGGCGACGGCGAACGAGCCTTCGATCAGGCGCTCGACGTTGTTCTCGGATACCAGCACTTCGACGCCCGTCGCCGTCTGATGCAACCCCTTGACCTGGGTGCCCTTGAGGCACTGCGCGTTCGGATAGCGCGTCAGCAGCTGCTCCCACACCATCAGCGTGTACTTCCACTGCTCGACCTGCAGCCGATACGGATGACGCGTGTCACCGCGCAGCAGGTCCAGGTCGAACTCCGCGATGTCGCCGGTGCGCCGGTCGCGGTACTGGTAATAGCGGCAGACCAGCCCCTGCTGCTTCAGCGGCTCGGCCAGGCCGAGCTCGTCGATCATGTCGAGCGACGGCGGGTGGAAGGTGGACGCGCGCAGCGTCTGCGGCAGCTCGTCCTGGCCTTCGATCAGCACGACAGGCACTCCGGCCTGCGCCAGTCTCAGCGCGGCAGTGCAGCCGACGGGACCGGCACCGGCGATGATCACGGGCTTCTGGATGGACATCTTCGCCTCCGGGTTGGGACGACGATTCTAACGTCTTCACGCCGGGTTACAGATAACCCAGCGTTTTGGCCTCGTGGCGGAGTCGATCGCGGTGCTCCGGATGTGCGATCGCGATCAGCGCGCTGGCGCGCTCGCGCAGCGTCTTCGACCGCAATTCGGCCACACCCCATTCGGTGACGATCTTGTCCACCGTGTTCTTGCCCGTGGTCACCACCGTGCCCGGCCTGAAGGCGGGGACGATCTTCGATACGCCGTCGTCGGTGACCGACCTGCAGACGATGAAGCCCTGCCCGCCTTCGGAATGCATGGCCCCGCGCGCGAAGTCGGCTTGGCCGCCGGACGACGACCAGTAGCGGCCGCATATCGTTTCCGAGGCGCACTGGCCCAGCAGGTCCACCTCGACCGTGGCGTTGATCGAAACGAAGTTCGGTTCGCTGCCGATGCGCCGCGGATCGTTGACATCCGCGACCGGCCAGAGCTCGACCGCCGTGTTGTCGGCGATGAAGTCATACAGGCGGCGCGTGCCGAGCGCGAACGTCCCCACCGTCTTGGTGCGGTTGTTCCGCTTGTGCGCCCCCGTCACCACGCCGGCTTCGATAAGTTCGATGACGCCATCGGACAGCAGTTCGGTGTGGATGCCCAGCGCCCGGTGGCCGCGCAGCGCGGCGAGAATCGCGTTCGGGATCGCACCGATGCCAGTTTGGATCGTCGCGCCATCGGGAATCCGCTCGGCGACGTGCCGGGCAATCGCGAGGTCCGATGCGCCGGGTTGCGCGGGCGGCACCTCGACCAGCGGCGTATCCCGCTGCGTCCAGCCCACGACCTGGGACAGGTGCAGCTGGTTGCGGCCGAACGTGCGCGGCATCTGCGGATTCGCTTCGACGAAGAAGCGCGCGCGGCCGATGAAGCTCGCGGCGTAGTCGGCGCCGGTGCCCAGCGAGAAGTAGCCATGCCGGTCCGGCGGCGACACCGCGGCAAGGACGAGTGGATCCCGGCAACGCTGCCGCAGCAGCGGATAGACCTCGCTGAAGTGGTTCGGCACGAGGTCGATCTCGCCCGCCGCGAGCCGCGGGCGGGTGACGTGGGACAGGAAGTAGGAGACGTGCCGCAGCCGTTCGCCGAACGCGCCGTGCAGGTAGGGACGATCGCGCAGCACGTGCATTTGGTGGACGCGGACGCCCGAGAGCCGGTCCGCCGCCGCTTCGATCGCATCCAGCAGCGCGACCGGCTCGCCATTGGCGATCGGCACGATCAGATCGGTCTGCGGTGCGATGTGCTCGAGGACAGCGTCGGGGTGGGTCGCGACGGGCAGCGTGGCCATGGCTGCAGTCTCTCACCGGCGCGCGGTAAAAGAAAAACCCCGTGAGCCTTGCGACTCACGGGGTTTCCGTTTGGGACCCTGGCAGTGACCTACTCTAGCGTTGCAACAGGCAAAACTACCATCGGCGCAGAGCGTTTTCACTTCCGAGTTCGAAAAGGGATCGGGTGGTTCCCGCTCGCTATAGCCGCCAGGGAAAACTGTTACAGCCCCCGCCGCCGCGTGCTTGCGCACACTGCTTCGCGGGCCGCCAATCCAGAAGTTTTTTGAATGACGCAGACATCTTTCGCGAGCTGCATGCTCGGAAGTGTCGCGTTGCATGTGATTCAGGCAAACCACAAACCCCTTGGGGTTATATGGTCAAGTCGCACGGGCAATTAGTACCGGTTAGCTGAAGCAGTTACCTGCTGTACACACCCGGCCTATCAACCACGTAGTCTTCGTGGGCCCTTTAGGAGAGTCAAGCTCTCAGGGAGATCTAGTCTTGGGGGGGGCTTCCCGCTTAGATGCTTTCAGCGGTTATCCCGTCCGCACATAGCTACCCGGCAGTGCCACTGGCGTGACAACCGGAACACCAGAGGTGCGTCCATCCCGGTCCTCTCGTACTAAGGACAGCTCACCCTCAAATCTCCAACGGCTACGGAAGATAGGGACCAAACTGTCTCACGACGTTTTGAACCCAGCTCGCGTACCACTTTAATCGGCGAACAGCCGAACCCTTGGGACCTGCTACAGCCCCAGGATGTGATGAGCCGACATCGAGGTGCCAAACTCCTCCGTCGATGTGGACTCTTGGGAGGAATAAGCCTGTTATCCCCGGAGTACCTTTTATCCGTTGAGCGATGGCCCTTCCATA
>CAZPJE010000060.1:0-3955 GCA_964586725.1 uncultured Steroidobacteraceae bacterium
GACGCTGACCAACGCGGGCAAGGCGACCATCAAGGGTTTCGAAATCGACGGCTCGTGGCTCGCCACCGAGTCGCTGCGCTTCGACTTCAGCTACGGCGTCACGGACGCGAAGTACGACGAGCTGCTTGGCATCGCCTGCCCGCCCTGCGGCGACAAGACGCGGCCGACGGATCTCGAGTTCGACAAGCTGGCGCCGTGGACTGCGAACATCGCAGTCACGTACACGAAGGACATCGGGCCGGGTGAACTGTCGACGCGCGTTTCCTACTCGCGCCGCCCCGAGTACGACACGGACTTCCGCAACACCGTGGCCCTGCGTCAGGAGGCCTTCGGTCTGCTGGACGCAAGCATCGGCTACGACTTCGGCCCGTGGAACGTCGCGCTGTGGGGTCGCAATCTCGAGAACACCGAGTTCGTCGACATCATCTCGCTGGGTCTCGGCTACCAGGCCTACGGCGGCCAGCCGCGCACCTACGGCCTGTCGATCGGTCGCACGTTCGGGAACGATTGACGCGACAACCTGACGCGGAACGGAGTGCGCACGCCTTGCAGCTGTTCACTCCGTTCCGCCTCCGCCAGCTGACGCTGCGCAATCGCGTCGTCATGGCTCCCATGACGCGCGAGTGCGCCCCGGGCGGCGTGCCAACCGCAGCGATGGTGGACTACTACCGCCGCCGCGCCGCGGGCGGCACGGGCCTGATCATCACGGAGGGCAGCCCTCCGGACCTCGAAGGCGCGTTCGGCACGAACCTGCCACGATTCTTCGGCGCAACCGCGCTCGAAGCGTGGCGACCGATCGTCGACGCTGTGCATGCCGAAGGCGCGGCCATCTTCGCGCAACTCTGGCACGTCGGCGCATTCGACCCGGCGTTGATCGGCATGGCCGACAGCTTCGATCCACCGCCGCGACGCCTGAGTCCGTCGGGACTGGCCGCGCCGGGGCGACCTTACGGCGACGCGATGACCGACGCCGACATCGCCCGCACGCTCGACGCCTTCGGTCGCGCCGCAGCTGCCGCACAGCGACTCGGCTTCGACGGCGTCGAGATCCACGGTGCCCATGGCTATCTTCCCGACCAGTTCCTGTGGAGCGGCACCAACACGCGCCGCGACCAGTATGGCGGCGACCACATTGGCCGCACGCGCTTCGTCGTCGAGCTGCTGCGCGAGTGCCGGCGCCAGGCCGGTCCTGATCTCGTCCTCGGCCTGCGCCTGTCGCAGTGGAAGCAGCTCGACTATGCGGCGCGGATTGCCGCCACGCCGCAGCAGCTCGAGCAGATCCTGACGCCATTGGTGGCGGCCGGCGCGGACCTGCTCCACTGCAGCACGCGACGCTATTGGGAGCCCGCCTTCGACGACAGCGACCTGCCGCTGGCGGGCTGGATGCGGCGCCTCACTGGCCTGCCTGTCATCACCGTCGGCTCGGTCACCCTCGGCACGGATTTCAAGGCACCGACCGGCAAGGTCGTGGCCGCTGCCACGCCGGAGCAGATCGCCGATCTCGAGCGCCGGCTCGATGCGGGCGAGTTCGATCTGGTCGCCATCGGCCGCGCGCTGCTCGCGAATCCGGACTGGGCCAGGCTCGTCGCCGCCGGCAAAGCCGGACAGCTGCGCGACTTCTGCAAGGCAGATCTCGATGCACTGCGCTGATTTCGAGCCGAAGCTGATCTACCTGACGTGCCGCCACCCTGGGCTCGCGCGCGCCGACTTCCGTGCGCGCTGGCGGCAGCATGGCGCGCTCGGCATGTCGCGCCCGCGCTGGCGCAACATCGCCCAATACATGCACTGCGATGTCCTCGATGCCAGCGGCTACGACGGCGTGGGCCTGATCTGGCATCGCTCGACCGCGCATCGCGCCGCGCATCGCGCCGACACCACGTCGCGCGCCGACATGGAGCGCGATGAACTCGATACCTTCGCGCGGCCCATCGTCGAGGACTGCCTGCTGGCGCGGGAGCATGTGCTGCAGGCGCCGAGCACCGCCCTCGCGACGGCGCTGCGCCTGTTCCTGTTCTTCAGGTCGGCGCCGGCACACGCAGCTGCTGCGTTCGCGGCTGCCGCGCACCGGGCGGCCCGTCTCGAAGCCGCGGCCCTGCAGGCCCGTGGACAAGCGCTGAACCTGACGCTGCCGCCCGAGCGCCCGCCAGGCTGGGGCCTGCGTTTCCCGCTGATCGAGGAGTGGCGCTTCGATGATCTGGCCACTGCCGAAGCTGCTTCGGCGACGCTGGCCGAGCCCGACGCGCTGGCCGTGATCACCAACGAAGTGCCGCTGCACTGGAGCCGCTGAATCATGCTGCTGTCACAACGAATCATCCTGGTCACCGGCGCAAGCTCCGGCATCGGGCTCGCTGCGCTGCGGGTGTTTGCGCAGGAGGGTGCTGCGGTCGTCGGGCTCGCGCGCCAACCGGGCGCGGCAGCCACAGCGGTCGCCGAACTGCGGGCCGCGGGTCACGGGGCGTGGTTCGAGGCCGCCGACATCACCCGCCCCGGGGAGGTCGAGCGCGTCATCGACTTCATCGAGCGCGAGGTTGGGCCGCTCGATGGCGCATTCAACAATGCCTCCGTCACGCAGGACGCCTGGCCTGTCGACGAGCTTCCGGAGGCGGTGTTCGACGAGATCCTGGCGATCAACGTCAAGGGAACGTGGCGCTGCCTGCGCGCGGAACTTGCAGCGATGAAGTCACGCGGTCGCGGCGCGATCGTCAACACCAGTTCGATCGCTGGCGTGCGCGGCTTTCCAGGGCTGGCCGCCTATACGGCCAGCAAGCATGCGATCCTCGGGCTGACCCGCAGCGCCGCGCTCGATGCCGCTGCCTGGGGCATCCGGATCAACTGCCTGTGTCCCGGCACGACCCGCACACCAATGATGGAGCGCCAGATGCGCACGCGTCCCGGCGGAGAGCAAACGACGCTGGCGCGCATTCCACTGGGCCGCATTGCATCGGCTGACGAACAGGCGCAGGCCGCAGCGTGGTTGCTCTCCGACCGCGCGAGCTTCGTGACCGGCGAGGAGCTCGTGGTGGACGGGGGCGGCACGATCCGCTGACGGTGCGCCCGCACCGCGGTTCGACGCGCCACGCTCGCGTTCGCGCGGCGCTGCTGGCACACTGCGCAGCTCATGATCCGGCTGCTCACCCCTGACGACGACGCCGCGTATCGCGCCCTGTGGGCGCAGGCGATCAACGAACACGGCGAGCACTTCCGGACCTCGCCGCTCGACGACGCACCGGCCGGCATCCCGACCCACTACACCGAAGACAGCTGGACACTCGGCGCCTTCGATGGCGAGCGCCTGGTCGGCATCGTCAGCATCGCGCGCGAGCGCGGCGCGAAGCTGCGCCACAAGGCGCTGCTGTCGCGGATGTTCATCCACCCCAGTTCGGCGGGCTCCGGCCTCGGCACTGCGCTGCTGCGAGAGACGCTGGTGTTCGCGAGCGCCGTGCCGCAACTCCGCCAGCTCTGGCTGACGGTGCTCGAAACGAACGAACCCGCGCAGCGCCTGTACGCCGCGGCGGGCTTTCGCAGCTACTCGCACGAGCCCGAGGCGGTGCTGATCGACGACCGGTACGTCGCCGAGATCCAGATGGTGCGCTTCCTCCGGCGCGAACGCCGCGACTGAGCGATCTCGCGCGGGCGCCTAGCGCGCAGACTCGCGTTCTTCCAGCTCGCGAACAGCCGGGTCGCGCCGCATGACCACGGTCTGCGTCGGGTAGGCAAACGCAATGCCCTCCCGCTCGAACGCGGCATGGATCGCATAGTTCACGCTGTTCAGGATCTCGAGGTACTTCGCACCCGCCTCGAGCGCGACGAAATAGACCACCTCGAACTGCAGCGCGAAGTCGCCGAAGTGGCGGAACACGCAGTACTGGAACCGCGTGTGCGGCGTCGCCGTGATCACGGTTTCGATCAGGCCGGGAATCTGCTCGAGCTTCTGGCGCGGCGTCTCATAGACCAC
>CAZPJE010000061.1:0-21543 GCA_964586725.1 uncultured Steroidobacteraceae bacterium
CTGCTCGCGCTGGTGGCGGTTGGCCGTGCGGATGCCCACCTGCACCAGGCGCCGCGCCAGTCCCTGCTCCATGATCCGCGCGAACGGCGAGGCGTGCGAGCGCGGGTTGCCCTCGTAGTCGTGATACAGGTCGGGATGCGCATCGATGTGCAGGATCTCGAGCGGACCGTGCACGGCGGCCAGCGCCCGCACGACCGGCAGCGTGATCGCGTGATCGCCGCCCAGGCACAGCACCCGCTCCGCCGGCGCACCGGTGGCGAGCACCCGCACCGCGGCTTCGATGCGGGCATCGTCGGCGTCGGTGTCATCGATGACGACGTCGCCAGCGTCCTCGAGCGCGACGTCGACGCCGATCTCGACGCCGTTCTCCGCGACCAGGTTGCCGGCGTCGGAACGCAGCGCGGCGCGGATCACCTCGGGTGCCTGCGCCGCGCCGCGTAACCACGAAGAGTGGCGGTCGCTCGGTATGCCGAGCAACCGGATGCGGCGGATGGCCACGCTTGCAGCGCTGCGCTACAGCACGGCGGCGGGTGCCGCCGGCGGCGTCGCGCGCGGCTCGCGTCGTGGCTGCGCGCTCGCGCCGGCCTGCGTGGCGCGCATGAAGGCGGCCAGTTCCGCGTTGAAGCGCGCCGGCTCTTCGGCGAACGGCGAGTGCCCGACGTCGACATAGACCGACACCGTCGCCGACACGCCCTGCGCCGCGAGCTTGGCCGCGAGTTCGCGTGCCGGCGCCTCGGGCGTGCTGCCATCTTTGGTCGCAACATTCAGCAACACCGGCACGTCGATGCGCGGGATCAGGTCCATGTTGGCCAGTGACCGGTCGAACATGTGCTTGCGCGCGTACGCCGGCAGCATCATCGCGATGTTCGCGGCACGCAGTCGCCAGGCTTCGCCCATGTCGCGGGCCGTCAGCTGGCCCGCCGTGTTCGCCGCCGCAGTCGCGTTCTCGGCCGGGTCCGCGCTCCACTGCAGCGCGCGGTTGCGCATCATCTGCTCGGCCATCGCCGGTGGCGGCGCACCCGGCGGCGGTGTCAGGCCGCCGTAGGCGCCGGCCAGCACGATGCCCCCGAGCCTGTCCGTGCCGTAACGGCGCAGGTAATCCGACACCACCAGCGTGCCGTAGGACCAGCCGAGCAGCACCGGCCGCTCGAGTCCGAGCGCTTCGATGACCCGCCGCACGTCCCCCGCCCAGCGCGCCGAGTCCTTGTAGGCCTCTGGCTCCCAGGGCTTGCCGGAGTTGCCGTGGCCGCGCAGGTCGAACGACACCACATGGAATTCGTCGCTCAGCGGCGCACGCAGCTGCTGCTCGAACGACACGTGGCTCTGACCGATACCGTGCACCAGCAGGATCGCAGGCTTGGCCGGATCGCCGGCCGTCGCGACGTTGAGCGGCACGCCACCCTCGCCTTCGACGATGCGGTAGCTGACGCCTGGGGCGGCATGCGCCGCTGGCGCCATGCACAGGCTGGCGAGCAGCGCGACGCAGCTCATCAAGATGTGGCTGGGGCACACAGCGGCGGGTCGGGTCGTGGCCATCGGGCACTCCTGTCTGGGAGGCCTAAGGTCTACACTTGTGGCCATGTGGTCAAGACTGATGAAGGCGCTGCACGAGCTCGGCGCCATCGGAATGATGGGCTCGATGGCGGCCTATCTCGTGTTGGTCGCCACCGCGCCAACGGATTCGCTCGAGGGCTATGCGTCGGTGCGGCGTGGCATCGACTTCGTGTGCCGCTGGATCCTGGTGCCGTCGCTGCTGGTCACGCTGGTCAGCGGCCTGCTGTCGATCGCGTTCACCGAGGCCTACAAGAACGCCGGCTGGGCCTGGTTCAAGGCAGCGCTCGGCATCATCATGTTCGAGGGCACGCTGCTGACGATCCAGGCGTCCGCAACGCGCGCCGCGGAACTCTCGGCTGCCGCCGTCGCGAGCGGCCTGCCCGATCCAGAGGCCCTCGCGCCCATCCTGCGCACCGAGTGGAACAGCCTCTGGCTGATGCTCGTGCTGTGCTTCGCGAACATCGTGCTCGCCGTCTGGCGGCCGCGGTTCAGCCGCCGCCGCGCGGCGGATCCAGCGTAAACACCACGAGCGCGTCGCTGATCTTCGTGCCCGCCGTCGCGCTGCCACCTGCGGCGATCGCGACATACTGCTTGCCGGCCGCGACATAAGTCATCGGCACAGCCATGCCGGGCGCGGGCAGGTCGCCGGCCCACAGCTCACGGCCCGTCTTCACATCGAGCGCGCGCAGCTTCTGGTCCATCGCGGCGCCGATGAAGATGATGCCGCCGGCCGTGACGATCGGCCCGCCGACATTCGGCGAACCCCAGTTGGCCTTGCTCGGAATCGTGACGCCCGCGCGCCGGATCTGCCCGAGCGGAATCTGCCAGCGAACCTTGCCGGTCGCGAGATCGAGCGCCGTCAGCGTGCCCCACGGCGTCGGCGTGCACGGAATGCCGAGCGGCGACACGAACAGCTCACCTTCGATGCGGTACGGGGTGCCCTGCAACGGTCGCGTCAGGTAATCCTTGCCCGGGATCGCATCTTCTTTCGCCGGATCCTGCTTGCGGATCACGCGCAGCACGGTCGCGAGGTTCTCGGCCTTGATGATCAGCAGGTTGCTGGCCGGGTCGTACGCGGCACCGCCCCAGTTGCCGCCGCCGAGCGCCGACGGGAACAGCAGCGAGCCGCGCACCGACGGCGGCGTGTACATGCCTTCGTAACGCAGTTCGTCGAAGCGGCGCTGGCAGGCGGCGCGATCGATCGGCGTCAGGCCAAACAGTTCATCGCGGCGCATCGTCTGGCGCGCGAACGCCGCCATGCCCTGCGGCACCGGCTGCGTCGCCGCGGCGTTCTCGCCGGGCACGTCGGACTTCGGCACCGGCATGTCGACGATCGGCCAGAGTGGCTTGCCCGTCTCGCGCTCGAAACCGAACAGCCAGCCCATCTTGGTCTGCAGCAGCGCCGCCGGCACGGTGCGGCCGTCGCGGCGGATGTCGACCAGCAGCGGATGACCGACGAGGTCGTAGTCGAACAGGTCATGGCGCACGCTCTGGAACGACCACTTCACGGCGCCCGTGTCGCCATCGAGCGCGACGATCGCGTTCGCGAGCGGGATGTCGAACTGCCGGCCGCCGCCGTAGTAGTCGGTCGACGGGCTGGTCGTCGGCAGGAACACGAGGCGCCGCACCGGATCGACGCTGATCGTCGACCAGACGTTCGCTGCGCCAGATACGCCGCGCTTGTCGGCCGGGATCGGGTTGAACTCCCAGCGCTGTTCGCCGCTGCGCGCATCGAAGGCGCGCACGATGCCATCGCGCGCGTTCGACAGGCCGTCGTTGACCGCCGTGCCAGAGATCACGAGATCGCCGAGCATGACCGGCGGCGAACCGGCAGCGCCGCCGAAGCCCTCGCCGTGATTCTCGTAGTCGTTGTGCGAGACGAAGCCGGCATGGCCACGCGCCACGCCGAAGCCGCTGCACAGCCGACCGGTGTTGGCGTCGAGCGCATAGATGCGGCCGCTGTCGCCGTGCGTGAAGATGCGGCGCGCGCAGGCGGCAGGCTTGCCGCCTGGGCCTGCGCCGGCCGAGGCTTCTTCCCAGTACGCGACGCCGCGGCAGCGCACGCCCATGCGCGGCGCGTTCGTGACCGGCTTGCCGGTCACCGGATCCGCAGCACGCGCGTCGAACACCCAGCGCTCGCGCCCGGTGGTCGGATCGAGCGCGAACACTCGACCGAACGGCGTGCAGTAATAGAGCGTGTCGTTGACGTGGATCGGCGTCGCCTGGAACGCCGTGCCCTTCGGCGACGGCGCATCGACGAAGTCCCCGGAGCGGTGAGTCCACGCGACGCGCAGCTTCTTCACGTTGCCGGCGTTGATGTCGCGCAGCGGCGAGAACTGGCTGCCGCCCGCGTCGCGGCCGAAGTGCGGCCAGTCGGCCGGCGCCGGTTCGGCGGCGCGCGCGACCGGCAGCACCAGCAGCGCGACGCCGAGGACACGCACCGCAGCGCCGATCACGCGATGCGCCATCACCTCCCGCAGACGGGCTTGCAGCAACATGGGCCGCTCAGCCCGCAGCCGGGCTCAGCGCGCTCTGCACCTCGTCGAGGAAACGCTTGCGCTCGCGCGCAAGCCGTTCCTTGACGGCGGCGGCCGGCTGGTAGGCATCGAGCAGATCGCCGCTCGCGATGCCCTTCTCGGCCAGCACCGACTCCAGCACGATCTGCCGGTCGCGCAGCACCCACAGCTCTTTCGCGAGCGTCAGCGCGAGTTGCGCGATCGGATCGTGGCGCACGGCATTGTCGTGCGGCAGCAGGTGCCGCGTTTCGATCTGGCTCATACGGACTGACTCATTCGGGCTTGTGGCCGTAGACGAACCATGGGTACTTCGCGCCGCGGAAGCCTTCCGAGCGCACGTTGACGAAGCCGGCATCGCGCGCGGCGGCGCCGAGGTCGAGACGCGCGGCCTCGCGCCAGAACGGCTCCCCGCCGTTGACGGCCTGGTACTCCGCCCAGAACTCGCCGACGCGATCGAGCGCATCGTAACGCGTGACGTCGGTGAACAGCACGTCGCCGCCCGGACGCAGCAGCCGGAACGCCTCGCGCAGCTGCGCGCGCGTGATCTCGGCCGGGATCTCGTGCATCACGATGTACGACGTCACGAGATCAAAGCTCGCGGCCTCGAGACCCGTGTCCTCGCCCGCGACCTGCAGCAACCGCCAGTGCCAGCCGTTCTCGTTCGCGACGCGCTGCGCCTGCTCGAGCATCCGCATCGACAGATCACAGCCCCAGATCTCGGCCTGCGGGAAGGTCTTCGCGAGCTGCATCGTGTAGTGCGCGCTGCTGGTGCCGATCTCGAAGATGCGGCGGTAATCCTGGCGCGGCAGCACCGACAGGATCTCGCGCCGCTGCGCGAAGATGTCGCCGGGGTAGTTGCGCGCCACGTATTCGCGGTGCAGCAGTTCGCCATGCACGAAGCCCTGGTATGGGTGGCCATCCCAGCCGCCCGTGGTGCGGTGGATCCACCAGCCCTTGAAGTACTCCGGCACCTGCTCACCGACGCGCGCTTCGATCCGCGTCGGGCCTTTGGCCATCAACGCATCGAGGCGCGGCGCGAGGTCGTCGCGCTGTTCATCAAACGCTGCCTGGACGATGCGGCCATGGTTGCGGCCGCTCCACTCGCTGACGGCCGCGAACGCGGTGTACGCTGGCGTCGGCGCGAGCGCGGCATCGACCTGGCGCATGCGTTCGTCGAGGTCCGCGGCGAGCGTGTCGTTCGACAGGCCCTTGGCCGCCATATCCTGCGCGATCTGGCCCTTCAGCGGCCCAATCACGCGGCCGAGGTCGCCGGCGAACTCGATCGCCGCGCGGCCCGTCTGCTTCAGTGTGAAATCCATGATCTTGCTCCAGCCAGCTGTCGCTGCGAGGGTTCAGTCTAGCGCGGTCGCCGCCGCAAACTGAATCTCGGCATCCCACACCTTGTCGGGCAACGGCAATCCGGCCAGCAGCCCGGCTTCGAGCGGCGGCGCATCCGGCTGCCGCAGCGCTTCCGCCAGCAGGTGATGAATCTGGCGCAGGTGCTGGGCGACATGCCAGGCAGTGCGCTCGAGCACCTCGTGCAGCGGCCGGTCGCCATAGTAGGTGGCCACCGGCAGTGCATCGGGTGCGCGCGCCAGTGCGGCTGACGCGTCGCGCAACGCGACCGCCACGCGGCGCAGTTCGGTCGCCAGGGCCTGCGGTTCGATCATCGCCTGCGGCGGCAGGCGCTCGAAGTACTCGTAATCCAGCCGCCCGCCGGCATCGGGTGCAGTGGCATCGAGCAACCCCTGCACGATCATCGCGACGTGATAGAGCAGGTCCGCCTGGCGTCGCGGGCGCTCGGGCAGCCTGTCTGGAAGTGCCGCGGCGGGCCAGCGCTCGGCGTGGCGGGCCGCGACTTCGACCAGACGCTCGAGTCGCTCGAGCAGCTGCGGCACAGGCAGTCGAGTGGGCGCATACGGCAAGCCGACGAAACGAGCGACTTCCTGCAGATCCTGCGCGAGCACATAGCGCGCGCCGTGCGCCAGCACTGGCACGGTGCGCACGCCGAGCGCCGCCAGCGATTGCAGCGCATCGGGCACCGCGAGCACGTTGATCGATTCGAACGGCACACCGCGCGCCTGGAGGAACTCGCGCGTCCGCAGGCAGCTCGTGCAGCCCGGCTGCCAGTACAGCCGCAGCGGCGCGTCGACATCCGGGGCGGGAGCTTGCATGGCAGCGAGTGTAACCCCGGCCCCGCTGCTATCCTCGGCGCGTGGATCACGCCCGCGCCCTGCTCGACTTCTGGTTCGGTCCGAAGCCGCATACGGCGGCGACGCTGCGCCAGCGCATGACCTTCTGGTTCGGCGGCGACGCGGCCGAGATGACGGAAATGCGCGATCGCGACCTCGAAGCGCGCTACGGGCCGCTGGTGCGCCGGGCGCTGGCCGGCGAACTCGCCCCGTGGGCCGACAGTCCGCGCCGCCGACTCGCCTTGATCCTGTTGCTCGACCAGCTGCCGCGCAACATCTTCCGCGGCTCCGCACAGGCTTTCGAGGGCGATGCCGTGGCGCTGGCGCTGACGCGGGAAGGCATCGACCAGGCGGCCGATGCGGCGCTCGATCCAGCCGAGCGCATTTTCTTCTACATGCCGCTGCAGCACGCCGAGTCGCTCGAAGTGCAGGATGAATCGGTCGCAGTGTTCCGTCGCCTCGCCAGCGAGGTGCCACCGGAGCTGCACGAGATCTTCCAGGGCGTCGCCGGCTATGCGCTGCGGCATCGCGACATCGTGCAACGCTTCGGCCGCTTCCCGCATCGCAACGTGGCACTCGGCCGCGACTCGACCGAAGTGGAGTCGCTGTGGCTCGCGCGCAGCGGCGATCGCTTCGGTCAGTAGGGCCGCGGCAGCGCGCGTCGCGGCGCCGGTCCACGAAAAAAAAGCCGCGCCGACGAGTGCCGGCGCGGCCTCAGGGTGGCGGACATCGGGGAAGGAAGTCCGCGCTCAGGGTTCGGCGTCAGTAAATCGCTGGGGCCCGCGGCCGGGCCGCACGGGCCAGGCGCGAGTCGATCGGCGCGAGCAGCAAGGCGCCGTCGCGGCGTCGAATCAGCTGTGCGGACTGCAGGCTGGAGCGCGCCCCCGCGCGCGGCGCGGGAGCCGCCGAATCCGGCAGCAGCAAAGCCCAGGAGACTGACTTCATGCCGGGACGAGAGCAAAGCGCATGCCAGCCGCGCGGCGGCTCAACACGGGCGGCCAGGGCTCCGGCTGGGCAACGCGGGCGGGACGCCACGCAAGAACTGACGCATTGCGTCAGTTGCGGACCTGCCGGATCAGCGCGGCGGCACGTACAGGCAGGGCTGACCGCCCGCCTTCAATGCATCGCAGAGCGAGCGCGCATCGGCTTCGGTCCGGACCGCGGCCTGCAGCCGGTACAGGCGCGTGCCACTGCCGGCGGTCGGCGTGACCAGCGGCGACAGCCCCTGCAACTGGCTGAACCGGTCGCTCGCCGCCTTCCATTGCGCCAGCGCATTGGTCTCGGTCGAGAACGCACCGAGCTGGATACGGTGGGCGGCAGCGCTCGTCGGTCGCGCCGTCGCCGTCGCAGCCGGCGCTGGTGATGGTGTTGCTGCTGGCGCAGCGACGGGACCCGGCGCGACCGCAGGGGGCGTCACTGACGCCGCCGCGGGCGCTGGCGCCGCTGCCGCATCGCCGCCCTGCATGACATTGAAGTTCTCGATGCGGACGCGCGCTTCCTGCGACCACTTGCCCTCGGGGTAGGCGCTGAGGAACTGCTGATACGCATCGGCGGTGTCGGCGGCAGTGGCCGTCTGCCAGTCGCGCTCCTCGCCGAGCTGCTTGGTGCGTTCGGTCGCCTGCGCGGCGAACTCGCTCTGCGGATACTTGGCCACAAAGGCATCGTAGGCCTCGATGCTGTCGGCGCTCTGCGCATTGCGCCAGTCGCCTGCCTCTGGGCTGCAGGCCGCGAGCAGCAGCGCCGCCGCGCCTGCCACGCACACGCCGCGAAGCCTGTCCGGGATTCGCCCGATACGCCGCGTTCGACCCTGCATCACGCCGCTCCCGCCCCGAGGATGGAGCGCCTATTGTAAGCAGCTTGCGCTCAATTGCAGCTTGTCAGCGCGTTGGCCCACCCGGAAACGACCGCAATTCCCGCCGTATCGACCCGCGTGCTCGTGATCGGCGGCATCGCCGCGGCATCACGGCGGTTGGCGCGCGCCACGATGATCGACCGGTCGGCGCTGCCCGGCGCGATCAGCCGCGCATTCGCGATCCCGAGGCCGCCGGCCTGCGGCGCGACGTCGCAGGCGTTGGTCTGCGCCAACGGCGTCGTGTAGCGCAGGTCGAGGTTCGTCGGCGTGCCGCCGCCGGGACGATGGCAGTGCGAACAGTTCGTGTGCAGCCACGCGCGTGCGCGCTCGGCCGCCGTGCCGCTGCTGCCGTAGGGATCCGGCATCGACGGCAGCGAAGCCGGCGTCGCCGTGATGGGCGGGCTCAGCGTATTGATGGCGTTCAGCGTGACGATCTGGTTCGCCGTGCGATTGGTCGCGGTGTACCGCAGGTTGCCGTTGAGTTGCGCTGTCTCGAGGCCGAGCGAACGACCCGAGGCCTGCGTATGGCAGGCCAGGCACTGCAATTCGCTCGGGAACACCCAGCTCTGGCCAGCGACCTGCACGGTCTTGCCGCCCACGACGCGGGTCGCGTCCGTGCCGGCGCCATTCCACTCGTAGGTATAGCCGGCCCAGCTGCCATTAGTGTGGCGCATGAACAGCCGCGTCTCGACCAGTCGCGTGCCAAGCGCGAAGTTCTTGACCAGCACCGAGCCGTTCGGGAAATCCCAGTCGCCATCGGCGCCGACCGTGATGTTCTGGCCGTTCGGCAGCGCGAGGAAACGCGCCTTGGTCGAGCCGTCGGACCAGAACGGCGCGTTCGGCGCGTACGGGATCAGGCCACTGGCCGGCTGAGTCGCGCTGGACGGATTCACGCAGCCCGTCGCGGACAACTGCGTCGGGATCGTGCCGCCGGTGCTGCCGCCAGCGCCCGCCACCAGGCGATGCAAGGTGCCGCCGTAGTGCACGACGAACATCTCGCCATCGATACCCTGCCCGAACGATGCGACCGACAGCCCGGAGTCGAAACCGCTGCTGACCTGCAGCGTCGCTGGCGTGTCGCGTGCGATGTGCCAGATCCGCCCCGAGACGAAGTCGGCGAACACGTAACGACCCGCGAGCGCGGGAATCGAATTGCCGCGGTAGACGTAACCACCGGTGACCGACGCGCCGAGCGCGCGGCCGTACTCGGCGACGGGATCGTTCAGGTTCTGCGCCGGACCGCAGTTGGAATTGAACGGATGCGCGCCTTCACGGCAACGCCAGCCGTAGTTGCCGCCGGCCACGATGCGGTTGATCTCCTCCCACGCGCCCTGGCCGACATCGCCGAGCCACAGTTCGTTGGACCCGGTATCGAAGCTCCAGCGCCAGGGATTGCGCAGCCCGACCGCATAGATCTCGGGGCAGTTCTGCGCGCCGCTGCCGGTGCTGCACAGCGCGTTGCCGGCATACGGATTGCCGGCGGGGATGCGATAGCGCACGGCGCCGGTGTCGCCCGAGATGTCGATCCGCAGCATCTTGCCGAGCAGGGTCTGCAGATTCTGGCCGTTGCCGATCGTGCCGTAGGGATCGCCGCCGCTGCCGCCATCGCCCAGGCCGATGTACAGCATGCCATCCGGACCAAAGGCGATGTGACCACCGTTGTGATTGGTGTCCGGCTGGTTGATGGTCAGCAGGATGCGCTCGCTCGCCGGATCAAGCGTGGCGCCGCCATCGGTGCTGCGAAACTCGGCGATGCGCGACACCAGCTGCGGGCTACCCGTGGTGTACGACAGATACACGCGCGGATCCGTCGGGAACTGCGGGTGGAATGCGAGGCCGAGCAGGCCCATCTCGCCGCCTGATCGCACCCGCGCCGCGACGTCGACGAACAGCGTGCTGGACGCGACCGCCGCATCGTTGTTGAAGACGCGCACGCGTCCGGCCTGCTCGACGACGAACCAGCGCGTCGCGCTGCCCGGCGCCTGCAGCATCAGGATCGGGTTGGTGAACGTCAGGTTCGGAAACGCGCGCTGCAGCCCGAGCGTCACCTGAGTGGCCGGCGCCTCGCCCGCAACGCAAGTGGTGTTCGAGGGCCGCGAGTCCAGACCCGCCACGGGTGGCGGTGGCGGCGGTGGTGGCCGCGGCACGACACCACCACCCGTGCCACCATCCGGCGAGGGCGAACTGCAGGCACCCAGGGCCAGAAGGCAACTCAATAGAAGGATTCGCGACAGTTGCATGGTGCAGACGCGTTGTGTTGCGATGGCCGTCCGCATGGTGTCACATCCCAACGCCGTTCTGAATCGCGCCCGCCGTCCGCAAATCGCGACATTCGCGCGGCGCCGACAATGAACAGCCACGCTCCCATCGAACTCGTGGCGCAGCGCGGCAATGGCGCCGAGTTCCCGGAGAACTCCGTGCCTGCGCTGCGTTCCGCGCTGCAGTTGGGCGTTGCGAAGCTGTTCATTGAGGCGCAGCTGTCGCGTGACGGCGAAGCCTTCGCGCTGCGGGACGCCGATACGACGCGCGCCACCGGCCAGCGCGCTTCGGCACTCGATCTCGCGGCCGCGGATCTCGCCGCGCTCGCTTGCCACGAACCGGAGCGATTCGGCGACCGCCATGCCGATGCGCGGATTCCGCGGCTGAGCGCCATCGCGCAGCTGTTGCGGGATTGGCCGCATGCGCGCCTGTTCGTCGAGCTGCGCCGCGCAAGCCTCGCGCGGCATGGCGCCGAGCGCTGCATCAACGTCGTGCTCAGCGCGCTGCGCGACTGCGCGGAGCGCCTCACGGTTGTGTCGCGCGACCTGGTCGTCGTCGAACTCGCGCGCCAGCGCGGCGCCGCCGAGGTGGGCTGGATGCTGCCGGATCTGGCGACGAGCACGCAGATCAAATGCGAAGCGCTGCGGCCGGACTATCTGCTGTTCGGTGCCGGGCTGACGCTCAGCGACAGCCAGTTGCGACATGGCGCCTGGCGCTGGGTCGCACTCGATGTCGTCGACAGCACGGAAGCGCGCCGCCTCGCGGCGGCGGGTGCGCCCCTGATCGGCACGACGCACGTGCGCGCGCTGGCGCGCGAACTGGGCCTCAACGCGCGCGGGCGCGCGCCTCGACCGGGCTGAGCAGCAGCCCGTCGGCCTCGAGTTCGCGCAGCACGAAGTCTTCGACCCAGGTCGTCGAACCGAGATCCTCGATGAAACCGCAGTGGCCGCCGTGCTCGGTCGTGACGACGCGCAGCGCATCGGAGCGCGCGAGGCGCGCCAGGTCCGCTGCCGGGATCATCGGGTCATCGACGGCGGCGAGGATCGTCGCGGGCACGCGCAGGTCCGCGAGCCTGGCCTCGGTGACGGCGTAGCCGGTCAGGTAGCGGTCGAGCGTGTCGTACTCGGTGTAGGCCAGCACCAGGTCGCGCGTCATCTGCCGCAGGTTGCGCGAACGCAGCAGCGGCGCAAAGTCGTAGACGCCGGGCCAGGCGCGCTGCTTGCGCAACAGCGAGCGGGTCCACTTCTGCACGAAGTAGGCGTGATAGAGCGCAAAGCCCGACTCGATCGCATCGAGCGTCGTGTGCGGATCGAGCAGCGGCGAGATCGCGAGCACGCGGTCGATGCCGATGCCGGCGCGTGGCGCCTCCGCGGCGACGCGCAGCATGAAGTTGCCGCCCAGCGAGAACCCGGCCAGCACCAGGCGCTGCTGCGCGAACTGGTTGCGCAGCGCCGCGACGGCCCCGACGACTTCGGGCAGACGACAGGAGTGGAACAAGTCGCGGTTCAGGTGGTGCGTGTCGCCATGATCACGCAGGTTCAGGCGCGCGACGTCGACGCCTCGATCGAGCAGCGCATGCGCGAGGCTCAGGATGTATTGCGACTCGGCGCTGCCTTCCCAGCCATGCAGCAGCACCGCGAGCGTCGTGCCCGGCGCGGCGCCAGCCGTCGTGTGGAACGCCTGCAGCGTGACGCCATCGCCACAGTCGAGCAGCAGCTCGCGGCTGCGGCGGCGCCAGGGGGCCGTACGTCGCTCCACCCGCAGGCGACGCGGCGGCAGGCTCGGCAGGATGGACTGCAGATGCGCGCTGCGCAGCCAGCGCGGCGGCAGGAAGCGGCGACCGCGCATCAGCCCGACGGGCGCAGCCGGATCTCGACGCGGTTGTTGGCTTCCGCGACGTTGTTCCAGTCCGCCGCGGTCAGCTGCGGGGAATCGGCCGGATAAGGCATCGCGCGCTGGGTCTCGGCGCCGGCGGCAAGCTCGACATCGAGGGCGCCACCGCTTTCGCGTCGCAAAGTGCCGATCAGGTTCACGAGCGCGAGCGGCTGGCGCTGCGCCATGGTCAGCGATTCATCGAAAGGATTGCCGATCAGATCGCAACCGGCGAGCGGCGTCGAATCCGGCGCCGGACCAAAGCCCTCACCCGTCCGGCCCGCGAGGCAGAAGCGACCCGGATGCGAACTGACGGTCACGAGGCCGCGAAAGCCGTTCGCCGCGAGCTCGCGCAGCAGCGTGCGCAGCGCCTCGAGGCGCTCGCCCGACAGCGGCACTTCGCCGTAGGGCACGGGCTGCACGATCTTGTCCTGCAGTGGCGGCGCGGCGGACGCATCGGTCGCGACGCCATCGGCCACCGGACCGGGCGCGACATCGGCGGCGTCACCGGGCGCCGCCGCGGGGCCGGCCGATGCGGCGCGCGCAGAAGCGACCGGGCCGTCCGGCGTGCGCGCCGCAGCGGGCTGCACCGGCGCGCCTGCGGCGAGCAGCTGCGCCACCAGCGCCTGGGTCTGCCGCGTCTCCTGCCACCACAGCAGGCCCAGCACGGCCGCTGCCAGCGAAGCCGCTGCGGCGATGACCCAGGGTGCGCGCGGCGGTTCGGGCGGTTCCACGACGGGCGGCGGCGGCGGCGGCGGATTCAGTTCCGTGACCGAGGCGCGCACGTCGGCCAGCAGTCGTTCGGACTGCAGTTCGAGGCTCGCGCTGATCGAGCGACGCAGGTCGCCCAGCTCAGTCCGCAGCGTCGACTCGAGTTGCAGACGCAGATCGGCGAGCGCCGCGGCATCGATCTGCGGCGCCGGCGGCGCGGCAGGCAGCGCAGCCGCATCGCCCGCGGCAACGCCGGCGTCGCCGGTGCCCGCAGCCGTGGCGGCAGCCACCGACGCGAGCGGCAACAGGGTCGGTGCGTCGGCGCGCGAGACCGCCACCGCGACATCGTTGGCTGGCGTGAATGCGCTCTGCCGGCCCTGGCGCCGATCGGGCACGAGGCGCAACTGATGCAGCACCGTCGAGACCTCGGCGGGCTTGATCTGCTTGGGCAGCACGCCCATCGCGCCGAGTGCACGCGCCTGGCCGAGGTAGAGCTCACCCTCCTGCGACGTGTACATCATGATCGGGATGGTGGCCGTGGCCGGGTTGTTCTTGATCAGCTGCACGGCCTGGAAGCCGTCCATGCCCGGCATCATGTGATCCATGAAGATCACGTCGGGTCGCGCCTTGGCGAGGTACTCGATCGCGACCTCGGCCGTTTCGGCCGTATCGACCGCGATTTCGTACTTCTCGAGGATGCGAGCGAGGAAGCTGCGTGCGGATCGCGAATCGTCGACGATGAGGGCGCGCTTGGCAGACATGCTCGCTGTCCGGATCGATCGTTGCAGAAGGCCGGCCGCATCTTAGCGCAGCTTCGTGCCCGCGGTGCTGCGGCCTGCCTTATGTCCGCGCCCTGCTGTCAACGCAGGGCCCGCGACTGCGTTCTTTCGCCTGTACCCCCCAATGCCGCGACGGCTGACGCCGCCCGGCGACACGACAGGAGAGCGACGATGACCCCGAATCCGAATCCGAACCAGGCCCGCCGCACACCGCTGGCCGCCGCCGTGGCCGCCACGGTGTTCGCGCTGCTGGCAGCGCAGTCCCCGGTGCTCGATGCGCGCGAACGCGGTGCCGCCGCGCAGCGTCCTGCCCGCGCGATGGCGCAGCGGCCGCAGCCGGCACGCCCGCCGGTATCGCGCACGACCGAAACGCAGCGCACCGACAATGGCTACGTCCGCAACACGACGCTGACCCGCCCCGACGGCGCGACGGCGACCCAGCAGCGCACGGTGGTCAACGACCGCGAGGCCGGCACGCGCAGCATCGACGTCACGCGCACCGGCTTCGATGGCAAGACCCGCACGACGAGCCAGGACACGCAGCGCACGGAGAACGGCTGGACCTCGTCGCGGACGCTGACGAACGCCGCGGGCGAGACCGCGACGCGCAACAGCAGCGTGGTGATCGACAAGGACGCCGGCACGCGGACGCGTGAATCCGAGCTGACGACTTTCGACGGCCGCAGCGCGAGCAGCACGACCGTGACGACCCGCACCGAGGGCGGCTTCACGCGCGAGACCAGCGGCACGGGCCCGAACGGGCAGACGTTCGAGCGCAGCGTCACGAAGGACTGCGACGCGGCCGCGCGCAAGTGCACGACGACCGTGACGAACGATCGCGGTAACGGCGGCTGAACTGGAAGACGCGGATCGCGGCGGCGGCGCGGCGGCTCAGCCCCGCGTCGCCGCCGGTGCAGGTGCAGCAGCGGGGCGCGTGGCCCGGGGAGCGGCGAGCTCACGGAAGTCGCGCGCGTAGCCAGTCAGTTTCTCCGCCAGCCGGGCGCGCTGTCCCTGCGTCAGCGTGGCGTCGAGCTCCGCGAGCAGGCCGACGATGGCATCGCGGTTGGACTCGAAGGCCGTTCGATAAGCAGGGTCCCAGCGCTCCTCGGGGCTGGTCATCAGGCGGCGCAACTCGGCCGGCCAGGCCGGGTCGCCCGCGGAGCGATCGAGCAAATCGCGGAAACTGCGCCGCACGCGGATGCGGTTGTCGACCCAGCCGCAGCTCGTCGGCTGCAGCGCCGCCAGGCGCGCGCCGACCAGTTCCCGCTGCGCGGGTGTCAGCTTGCCGACCCAGTCCTCGGCCGTATCGACGAATGTCTCCAGCTGGCGGCGGCGGCGCTTCGGTTCAGGCGTGTCGCAGTATTCCTCGCGCAGGTCCGGATCATCCTCGGCGAGGCTCGCGAACAGCTCGTCGCGTTGCGCGCTGCTGAGGCCGGCCAGGAAGCGCGCCGCGTCCGGCGCCACGCGCGCGACCGCATCGCGCCACAGGCTTTCGATGTCGAGGCGCGCCTGATCGATGCGGGCGCGGCCGAGCGGCTGGGCCGCATCGCGAGCCAGCCCCTGCGCCAGCGCCGCGTAGCGCGGCAGTTCGCTGCTGCGATGCCAGACGAGGAACTCGCGCAGCGAGCCGCGCAGCTGGGACGATTGCAGGTCCTCGAGCGACACCTGGGTCTTGAGGTAAAGGTAGGCGACCGTGTCCAGCCGGTTGTAGACGAACTGCGAACTGCAACCCGCCAGCACCAGCGCGCCGCAGACAAGCGCAGCGAGTCGCTGCAGGTGACGGGGTTTACAATGGGTGGACATGAGGGACTCCGTCACAAGCATGCCAGCCGCCGCCAGCGCCCGCCATCTTGCGGGCGGCGCAGCGTTGCTGCTGGCATGGGCACTGGGGTTTGCGGTCGCGCCGCAGGCCCACGCCATCGACGCCATCGAACTGGAAGCCCGCAGCATCACCGTCGCCGGCGCCCGGCTCAAGGGCGCAACACTGCGATTGGACCTGCCGCGCTCGGAGTCCGACCGCGCGCTGCGCAGCGAGTTCCGTGCGCGGCGCGTCGATCTGGGCGGGACGCTGGGCGGCTGGCGCACGCTGACGCTGCGATGCGCGGACACGCACCTCGATGAGCCCCAATTCGGCTGCGCCGCGGCAACGCTGACCGGCGCATCGACGGGCGCGCTGCTGCCGTCGCTCGCGGTGCGCGCCTCGCTGGGCTGGAACCTCGACACGGGCGCGCTGACCACGCGCGGACGCTGGCAGCTGCGCGACGCAATCGCAGTGCAGTTCGCCGCGCAGCAGGATGCGCGCGGCTGGCGCGGCAGCGCCAAGCTGCAGGACGCGTCGCTCGCGGCGTTGCGCGACTGGCTGGGCGCGCAGGCGGGCCTGCCCGCGGATCTGGCCGTCGAAGGTCGCGTGAGCGCGACGCTCGATGTGCGCGGCGGCGAGCGCGTCGAACAGGGCATCGCGACCGTCACGCTGGCCGGCCTGAACTTCGGCAACGAAGCCGGCACTGTCGTCGGCGAGAACGTCGCCCTGAGCCTGACGGCCAGGGCCGATCCGCAACGCGGCCAGCGCGCGCTCAACGTCACGCTGGACAGCAACTCGGGCCAGGCGCTGTTCGGTCCGGCACTGCTGGACCTCGCGCGGCACCCGCTGACGCTGCGCGCGCGCGGCGAGTGGCGCGACGACAGCATCGAGTTGTTCGACGTCGCCGCGACGCAGCGCGACCTCAGCGACCTGCGCGCGACTGCGATCGTCGCGCTGGTGCCGGCGCTGCTGCTGCGCGAGGCGGACATCGAACTGCGCGACCTGCGCCTGCCGCAGGCCTACACCGCGTACGCCCAGATCGCGCTCGCGGCAACCGACTTCGGCACGCTCGACACGCGCGGCCGCATCACCGGCAGCGCCCGGATCCGTGACGGCGCGCTGGTCGGCGCGGATGCGCGGCTGCTGGGCCTCGAGATCGAGGACACGCGCGGCAAGTTCACGATGACCAACCTGCGCGGCAACCTGCACTGGGCCGCGGCCGACGCGCCGGTCGAACCCTCGGTGCTGACATGGACGGCGGGCAGCGCCTACGGCCTGTCGGGCGACGGCGCGCGACTCGAGTTCATCGCCCAGGGCACCTCGATCGCGCTCAGCAAGCCGGCGCGGCTCCCGATCTTCGACGGCGCGCTGATCATCCGCACGCTCGCCGCCGACGCGATCGGCTCGGAAAGCCCGGCGCTGCAGTTCGAAGCGGACATCGAGCCGATCAGCCTGCAGCAGCTCGCGCCCGCGTTTGGTTGGCCCGCCCTCGCGGGCCGGCTCTCCGGCCGCATCCCGCGGATCGACTATCGGGACCGGATGCTGACCGTGGCCGGTGACGTCGAGGCGCGCGTGTTCGGCGGCCGCATCGTCGGCAGCAACCTGCGCCTGCAGGATCCGCTCGGACCGTGGCCGCGATTGTTCGCGGACGTGCGCGCCTTTGACCTCGATCTCGCCGCGGTGACGCAGACCTTCTCCATCGGTTCGATCACCGGCCGCCTCGAGGGCCACCTGCTCGGCCTCGAGCTGTTCAACTGGTCGCCGGTCGCGTTCGACGCGCTGTTCCAGACTCCGCCCGGCGATCGCGGCCGCCACCGCATCAGCGCGCGCGCGGTGGGCAACCTGTCGAACATCGGCGGCGGCGGCGGCGGCGTGGTCTCGGCGCTGCAGTCGGGCGCCTTCAAGCTGTTCGACGAATACGACTACGAGCGGGTCGGCCTGCGCTGCCGGCTCGCCAACGACGTCTGCCTGATGTCCGGCATCGAACCGTCCGGCGCGGGCTACTACATCATGAAGGGCAAGGGCCTGCCGCACATCGACATCATCGGCAACGCGGGCCGTGTCAGCTGGCCGCAGCTCGTGGGCCAGATCGCGACGCAGATGCGCGGCGAAGGCCAGCTGCGCATCGAATGACCGTGTAGGCGCGCCACCATTGTCAATTGGCATGGGTTAAGGCAGCGTTCATGGACTGGGAGCACAATGGCGGCGTGCGGATGTCACGCCGCACCGGAGGTACTGTGAACATGCGTGGTTTTCGCAACCTGAACATGGCGCTGGCGAGCCTGGCTTTTGCCGCCTGCGTCACGATCAACGTCTATTTTCCGGCCGCCTCGGCCGAGAAGGCGGCGGATCAGATCATCGATACGGTCACGAGCGGTTCGGGCTCGAACAGCAGCGGCACCACGCCGCCGCCACCGCAGTCGCGGCGCACTCCCGTCGACACCGCAGCGCCCGCGCCGCTGGCGTGGCTCGGCCGCGGCGCCGGTCACCTGCTCGAAGCGCTGGTGCCCGCCGCGCACGCGCAGGCGAATGCCAACATCGACATCTCCTCGCCCGAGATCCGCGCGATCACCGCGTCGATGCAGGCGCGTTTCGAAGAGCTGCAGAAGTACTTCGCGTCTGGTGCGGTCGGCCTGACTGCCAATGGCCTCGTCGAGCTGCGCGACCAGGCGAGCGTGCCGCTCGCCGAGCGTGCGGTCGTGAAGCGCCTCGTCGCCGAGGACAACCGCGACCGCAGCACGCTGTACGCCGAGATCGCCAAGGCGAATGGCCATCCCGAGTGGGAAGCCGACATCCGCGGCATCTTCGCCCGCCGCTGGATCGAGCGCGGCGCGCAGCCGGGCTGGTTCTACCAGGACGCGTCCGGCAACTGGAAGCAGAAGTAGCGCTCAACCGGCATCCGCGACGGGCTCGATCAGGCCGGGCCCGTCGTGCTTCGCATCGTTGACCCAGCGTCCGACCCGCACCGCCCGCAGCGAGTCCGCTGGCGGCGCGCCCAGCAGCGCTGCCAGCGCAGCCAGGTCGGCACCGACGGGCCTGAGCCAACTGTCCCAGGCCGTCGCCGGCATGACCACGGGCACGCGCTCGTGAATCGCAGCGAGTGATTCGGGCGCCGCCGTCGTCAGGATCACGCAGGATTCCAGCGGCGCGGCCCCCGGTACCTCGACCCAGCTCTCCCACAGACCCGCAAGCGCAAACGGTTCGCGATCGGCGCGGGTGATGAACCAGGGCTGCTTGCCCGTCGGCGTGGCCTGCCACTCGTAGTAACCATCGACGGGCACGAGGCAGCGACGCCGCTGCCACGCGCTGCGAAACGCCGGCTTTTCGGCCACAGTTTCCGCGCGCGCGTTGATCAGCCGCGCGCCGATCGAGCGATCCTGCGCCCAGTGCGGCACCAGCCCCCATTGCAGCAGCGCGAGTCGCCGCTGTCCGCGCGCGTCAGCGCGCACGGCTGCGATCTTCTGGGCAGGCGCGATGTTCCAGCGCGGCGCGACCGGCGGCGTGTCGACCGGCAGCGCGAACACCCGCAACATCGCTTCATGCGAGGAAAAGAACGCGAAGCGTCCGCACATCGCGCGACTCCCGAGCCGACTGCGGGGTTATGCTAGTGGCGTGCCACGCAGATATCCAACCAGCCTTGCGCTGCAGGCCTTGCGTCGCGCGATCGCGAGCGCCGCGCTCGCGCTGTTCGTCCTCGGCGCAACGCCCGCTTTCGCCGCCGATGAGCCTGCCGGCGAATCGCTCGAGGCGTGGCGCGCCGCGCGGGTCGCCGCGCTGACCAGCGACTCGGGCTTCCTGACGCTCGCCGGGCTCTACTGGCTCGAGCAGCCGCGCAGCAGCTTCGGGCGCGCGCGCTCCAACGACTTCGTGCTGGAGCATGCCGCCATGCCGCGTCGGCTCGGGTACTTCGAGCGTGCTGGCGATGCCGTGCGCTTCGTCGCCGCGCGCCGCGACACCGTGTTCGCCGGCGAAGCCGCGGTCACCCGCATCGACATGCGCAGCGATCGCGGCGGCACCCCCACCGTGCTGCGGCACGGGCCCATCGAGTTCTTCGTGATCGAACGCAGCGGCCAGCTCGGCGTGCGCGTGCGCGCGCTCGACAACCCGCGGCGCCGCGATTTCCCGGGCCTGGAGTATTTCCCCGCGAGCGATGCGTGGCGGCTGACGGCGCGATTCGAACCGTACGAGCCGGTGCGGCAGATTCCGATCATCAACGTGCTGGGCATGGAGGACGACATGCCTTCGCCGGGCGCCATCGTGTTCGAGAAGGATGGACGCGAGTGGCGGCTCGACACGATCGACGAGACGCCGGGATCGAATTCGCTGTTCGTGATGTTCGCCGATGCGACCACCGGGCGCGAGTCCTACGGGGCCGGGCGGTTCCTGTACGTGGAGCGGCCGCGCGACGGGCGCGTGCAGGTGGATTTCAACCGCGCCTACAACCCGCCCTGCGCCTTCAACGATTTCGCGACTTGCCCGCTGCCGCCGCCGCAGAACCGGCTCGAGTTGGCGGTGACGGCCGGCGAGCGGAAGTTCCCGCCCGCCGGCGTCGCGCATTGATCACGGTCGGGTGACGAGCACCTTCTTGACCCAGCCGCTGGCTGCGCCGCCCTGCACGTTCAGGAAGCCGTTCTTCTCTTCGCCGATCACGACCAGCTCTTCGCCGCGCGCCAGCGTGGCAGCCGCCGCCGCGCCATCGGCAGGCGACTTCAGCATCTTGACGTTGGCGATCTTCGGCACGACCACATCGCCCTCGTTGAAGACTTCGCCGGCGACCGTCTTCTTGCCGGCTTCCTGCTTCAGCGTGCCGACATCGCGCTGCAGCGATTCATCGTTGCGCACCACGCCGACGATCTTGTTGTAGTTGTCCATGAAGGCGGCGGCGATGATCTTGCCTTCGTTCGTGTTGCCGTAGCCGCCGATCGCGCCGAAACCGCCGCTGCCGAACAGCGCGCCGCCCAGCCGCAGGTCGGCCTTCTTGGTGCTGCCCTCGGCCGCGGCGACCTGCAGGCCCGACCGCGCATCGGCGAGCAGCATGCTGGTCTGCGCTTCCTTGAACTTCAGGCCGCCGGCCACGGCGCCGAGCAGCGGGTTGGCGCGGCCCAGCACGCCGCCGAGCGCGCCGCCGATGCCGCCGGCATTGCCCTCGGAGAAAACGACATTCGGCGTCAGGATGAAGTCGGCCGTGACCATCTGGCCGCCACCCATGTTCGAACCGGCGCGGCTCTGGCCCGACTGCGACAGCTGGCGCTCCTGCATCATGTTCTGCATGCCGACGCCGCGCTCGACGACCAGGAAGCAGTTCGACTGCTGGATCATCATGCGGATCAGCGGCACGGGCGACTGCAGGCCGTACTGCGTCAGCGACTGGACGACGAAGTCCTGCGGCTCGACGACCGCCATGGCGCCCATCGGCTTCTCGCACTTCTCGATGCCCGAGTCGCCGGTCGAACCGCTCGTGCCCGCCGCGCCCGTGACCGGGCTGCTGCCCTTTCCCTGCTTGTAGTCGGTGATGCCGCCTGACTGGGCCTGCGCCGCGAACGGCACGACGACGGTCACGGCGCCCGCAAGCAGCGCGAGCAGGGACCTGGACAAGCTGAATTCAATGGGAATATGCATCTCGAACCTCTCTGCAGACGAACCCGGTGATTACTCACGCATGCCGATGCCGCGATCCATGAGCCAGATCGCGAGCCCGAACAATGCTAGCGCGAAGAAGCCCATCATGAAGAACGCGACCCCGATGTCGACGTCGGAAGAGCCCAGGAAGCCGTAACGGAAGGCGTTGACCATGTGCAGGATCGGGTTGGCCAGCGACAGCTTCTGCGCCCACTCGGGCAGCAGCGACACCGAATAGAACACCCCGCCGAAGTAGGTCAGCGGCGTCAGCACGAACGCCGGCATCCAGTTGACCTGGTCGAAGGTTTTCGCGAACACGCCATTGATGAAGCCGCCGACGGCGAACACGAACGAGGTCAGCAGCACTGCCACGATGATGATGAACAGG
>CAZPJE010000062.1:0-9002 GCA_964586725.1 uncultured Steroidobacteraceae bacterium
CGCCGGTGTTCGACGGCGCGACGGAGGAAGAAATCAAGGGCATGCTCGAAATGGCCGGCTTGCCGCGCTCGGGGCAGGTGACATTGTTCGACGGCCGCACCGGCGAGGCGTTCGACCGCCCGGTGACCGTGGGCTACATGCACATGCTGAAGCTCCACCACCTGGTCGACGACAAGATGCACGCCCGCTCGACCGGCCCGTACAGCCTCGTGACGCAGCAGCCGCTCGGTGGCAAGGCGCAGTTCGGCGGCCAGCGCTTCGGCGAGATGGAAGTGTGGGCGCTCGAGGCCTACGGCGCCGCGTACACGCTGCAGGAGATGCTGACGGTCAAGTCCGACGACGTGAACGGGCGCACGAAGGTCTACGAGAACCTGGTGAAGGGCGAGCATACGATCGACGCGGGCATGCCCGAGTCGTTCAACGTGCTGGTGAAGGAAATCCGGTCGCTGGGGATCGACATCGATCTCGAGCGCAACTGAGAGCGAGGAGCTGAGCGATGAAAGCACTGCTCGATCTGTTCAAGCAGGTCCAGGAAGAGGAACACTTCGACGCGATCAAGATCGGCATCGCGTCGCCGGAGAAGATCCGGTCCTGGTCCTACGGCGAGGTCAAGAAGCCGGAGACCATCAACTACCGCACCTTCAAGCCCGAGCGCGACGGCCTGTTCTGCGCGAAGATCTTCGGGCCGATCAAGGACTACGAGTGCCTGTGCGGCAAGTACAAGCGCCTGAAGCACCGCGGCGTCATCTGCGAGAAGTGCGGCGTGGAGGTGACGCTCGCCAAGGTCCGCCGCGAGCGGATGGGCCACATCGAGCTGGCCAGCCCGACCGCGCACATCTGGTTCCTGAAGTCGCTGCCGTCGCGCCTGGGCATGGTGCTCGACATGACGCTGCGCGACATCGAGCGCGTGCTGTACTTCGAGGCGTACGTCGTCATCGAGCCGGGCATGACGCCGTTGAAGCGCTGCCAGCTGCTGACCGAGGACGACTTCCTCGCGAAGACCGAGGAGTTCGGCGACGAGTTCCGTGCCGAGATGGGCGCCGAGGGCGTGCGTGAGCTGCTGCGCTCGATCGACGTCGACCGCGAGGTCAACCGGTTGCGCGACGAGCTGGCCGCCACCTCGTCCGAAGCCAAGATCAAGAAGATCGCCAAGCGCCTGAAGGTCCTCGAGGGCTTCCAGAAGTCGGGCATCAAGCCCGAGTGGATGGTGCTCGAGGTGCTGCCGGTGCTGCCGCCCGAGTTGCGCCCGCTGGTGCCGCTGGACGGCGGCCGCTTCGCGACCTCCGACCTGAACGACCTGTACCGCCGGGTGATCAACCGGAACAACCGCCTCAAGCGCCTGCTGGAGCTGAAGGCGCCGGAGATCATCGTCCGCAACGAGAAGCGGATGCTGCAGGAGTCGGTCGACTCGCTGCTCGACAACGGCCGTCGCGGCAAGGCGATGACGGGCGCGAACAAGCGCGCGCTGAAGTCGCTGGCCGACATGATCAAGGGCAAGGGCGGCCGCTTCCGCCAGAACCTGCTCGGCAAGCGCGTCGACTACTCGGGCCGCTCGGTCATCGTGGTCGGCCCGCAGCTCAAGCTGCACCAGTGCGGCCTGCCGAAGCTGATGGCGCTCGAGCTGTTCAAGCCCTTCATCTTCAACAAGCTCGAGACGATGGGGGTCGCGACCACCATCAAGCAGGCGAAGAAGTTCGTCGAGAACCAGGAGCCCATCGTCTGGGACATCCTGGAAGAGGTGATCCGCGAGCACCCGGTGATGCTGAACCGGGCGCCGACGCTGCACCGCCTGGGCATCCAGGCGTTCGAGCCGGTGCTGATCGAGGGCAAGGCGATCCAGCTGCACCCGCTGGTCTGCGCGGCCTTCAACGCCGACTTCGACGGCGACCAGATGGCCGTGCACGTACCGCTGTCGCTCGAGGCGCAGCTCGAGGCGCGCGCGCTGATGCTCGCCTCGAACAACGTGCTGTTCCCGTCGAACGGAGAGCCGTCGATCGTCCCGTCGCAGGACATCGTGCTCGGCCTGTACTACACGACCCGCGAGAAGACCAACGCCCGTGGCGAGGGGATGATGTTCTCGAACGTGTCGGAGGTGCTGCGCGCCTACGACAACCGCGAGGTCGAGCTCGGCACGAAGATCACCGTGCGCCTGCACGAGTACGACCGCGACCGGGAGACCGGCGCGACCACGCCGCGCCTCATCCGCGCGGAGACCACGGTCGGCCGCGCGATCCTGTCGGAGATCCTGCCGAAGGGCCTGCCGTTCGAGTTCATCAACAAGGCGCTGAAGAAGAAGGAGATCTCGCGGCTGATCAACGCGTCGTTCCGGCGCTGCGGGCTGCGCGACACCGTCATCTTCGCCGACCAGCTGATGCAGAACGGCTTCCGGCTCGCCACGCGCGCCGGCATCTCGATCGCGATCAACGACATGCTGGTCCCGCCGCAGAAGACCACGCTGCTGGCCGCGGCCGAGGCCGAGGTCAAGGAGATCGAGCAGCAGTACACGTCCGGCCTCGTCACGCAGGGCGAGCGCTACAACAAGGTCGTCGACATCTGGTCGAAGGCCGGCGACGAGGTCGGCAAGGCGATGATGGACCAGCTCAAGGTCGAGAAGGTCCAGGACCGCCACGGCAAGACCGTCGAGCAGGAGTCGTTCAACGCCATCTACATGATGGCCGACTCGGGCGCCCGCGGCTCGGCCGCGCAGATCCGCCAGCTGGCGGGGATGCGGGGCCTGATGGCCAAGCCCGACGGCTCGATCATCGAGACGCCGATCACCGCGAACTTCCGCGAGGGCCTGAACGTCCTGCAGTACTTCATCTCGACGCACGGCGCTCGCAAGGGTCTCGCCGACACCGCGCTGAAGACCGCGAACTCGGGCTACCTGACGCGTCGCCTCGTCGACGTGACGCAGGACCTGGTGGTGGTCGAGGACGACTGCGGCACGACCAACGGCGTCGCGATGCGCGCGCTGGTCGAGGGCGGCGAGGTCATCGAGGCGCTGCGCGACCGCGTGCTCGGCCGCGTGGTGGTCTCCGACGTCGTCGACCCCGAGTCGCAGGTCACGCTGTACGAGTCGGGCACGATGCTCGACGAGGACATGGTCGACGACATCGAGAAGCGCGGCATCGACGAAGTGCGCGTGCGCACCCCGCTCACCTGCGACACCCGCTACGGCCTGTGCGCCAAGTGCTACGGCCGCGACCTCGGCCGCGGCACGCTGGTGAACTCCGGCGAGGCGGTCGGCGTGATCGCCGCGCAGTCGATCGGCGAGCCCGGCACCCAGCTGACGATGCGGACCTTCCACATCGGCGGCGCGGCGTCGCGCGCGGCGGTCGCGAGCTCGATCGAGGCGAAGTCCAACGGCACGGTGCGCTTCACCGCCACCATGCGCTACGTGACGAACGCCAAGGGCGAGCCGGTGGTGATCACCCGCTCCGGCGAGGTGCTGATCCAGGACGACAACGGCCGCGAGCGCGAGCGCCACAAGGTGCCGTACGGCGCGATCCTGCAGGCCGGCGACGGCAAGCAGGTGAAGGCCGGCGCGGTGCTGGCGACCTGGGACGCGCTGACCCGTCCGATCATCACCGAGTACGCCGGCACGGTGAAGTTCGAGAACGTCGAGGAAGGCGTGACGGTCGCCAAGCAGATCGACGAGGTCACCGGCCTGTCGACGCTGGTGGTCATCGACGCCAAGCGCCGCAGCGCGTCGTCCAAGGGCGTGCGCCCGCAGGTCAAGCTGATCGACGAGCGCGGCGAGGAGGCGAAGATCGCCGGCACCGACCACTCGGTGACGATCTCGTTCCCGGTCGGCGCGCTGATCACCGTGCGTGACGGCCAGACCGTTGCGGTCGGCGAGGTGCTCGCCCGGATCCCGCAGGAGTCGCAGAAGAACCGCGACATCACCGGGGGCCTGCCGCGGGTGGCCGAGCTGTTCGAGGCGCGCGCGCCGAAGGACGCCGGCATGCTCGCGGACGTCACCGGCACGGTGTCGTTCGGCAAGGACACCAAGGGCAAGCAGCGCCTGGTCATCACCGACCTGGACGGCAACGCCCACGAGTTCCTGATCCCGAAGGACAAGAACGTGCTGGTGCACGACGGCCAGGTGGTGAACAAGGGCGAGATGATCGTCGACGGCCCGGCCGATCCGCACGACATCCTGCGCCTGCTCGGCATCGAGGCGCTCGCGCGCTACATCGTCGACGAGGTGCAGGACGTCTACCGCCTGCAGGGCGTGAAGATCAACGACAAGCACATCGAGGTGATCGTCCGCCAGATGCTGCGTCGCGTTCAGGTCACCGTGCCCGGCGACACGCCGTTCATCACCGGCGAGCAGGTCGAGCGCTCGGAGATCCTCGACGAGAACGACAAGGCGATCGCGGCGGGCAAGCTGCCGGCGACCTACGACAACATCCTGCTCGGCATCACGAAGGCGTCGCTGTCGACCGACTCGTTCATCTCGGCGGCCTCGTTCCAGGAGACCACGCGTGTCCTGACCGAGGCGGCGATCATGGGCAAGAAGGACGACCTGCGCGGCCTGAAGGAGAACGTGATCGTCGGCCGCCTGATCCCGGCGGGCACCGGCCTCGCGTACCACCGCGCGCGCCGCGAGAAGGAGAACGCGGAGGCGCAGGAGCAGCAGGCGCTCGCCGCGGCGGAGGCGCTGTTCGCGCCGCCGACCGCGCTCGATGCGCAGCAGGCCGAGGCGGAAGCCCAGGCCGCGGGGGGCGAGGGCGGCGCGAGCTGAGCGTCGCTCCGGCGCCCTGCGTCCCGACGGAAACGCCCGGCCTCGGCCGGGCGTTTCCGTTTGGTGCGCCGCGCCCGCGGATTGCCTGGATGGATGAGCGGTGTGAGAATTCCGAGTGAATACATGCGTCTGTCACATGACGTACCTAGACTCGCCGCCCACACGGGCTGCCCGACGGGGGCGGCCGCTCCCGACAAGAAAACCCAGACCGAGGTGATCGCAATGCGTCTCACGTTCCCGTTCCGGCCCCTGCGCCGCGCCCTCGTCTCCGCGCTGCTCGGCGCAGCCGTCGCCCTGCCGGCCGCGGCGCAGCAGCGCCCCGTCGAGATCCAGATGTGGATGGGCCTCACCGGCCAGGGGGGCGAGCTGCTGACCCGCTTCGGCGAGGACTTCAACAAGACGCAGAACGACTACCGGGTGGTCGTGTCGTTCAAGGGCCAGTATCCCGAGCAGCGCGCCGCCGCGGTGGCGGCCTTCCGGGCCGGCAACCCGCCGCACATCATGCAGATGTTCGATGCCGGCAGCGGCGACATGATGCACGCCCGCGGCGCCGTGGTGCCGGTGAGCGAGGTGTTCAAGCGCGCCGGCCTGCAGTTCGACCCCGCCGACTTCATCCCGCCCGCGCGCGGCTACTACGGCCTGCCCAACGGCGAGCTGCTGTCGATGCCGTTCAACGTGAGCACGACGGTCCTCTTCTACAACAAGGACGCGTTCCGCAAGGCCGGCCTCGACCCGGAGAAGCCGCCCCAGACCTGGCCGCAGCTCGTCGAGGCCGCCAAGAAGATCCGCGGCACCAACGCCGCCGCCTGCGGCTTCACCACCACCTGGGTGGCCTGGGTGATGCTCGAGCAGTTCGCCTCGCGCCACAACGTCGCGTTCGGCACCCGGGGCAACGGCCGCGGCGGGCTCGACGCGTCGCTGCAGCTGGCCGACAACAAGCTGCTCGAGCGCCAGATCCAGACCCTCGTGGAGATGCAGAAGGACAAGAGCTTCGACTACGGCGGCCGCAGCAACGACGCCGCCGCGAAGTTCATCAGCGGCGAGTGCGCGATGCTCACGCAGAGCTCCGGCGGCCTGGGCGCGATCGCGCGCGACGCGAAGTTCGCCTTCGGCACGGCGCAGATGCCGCACTGGCCCGACGTCAAGGGCGCGCCCTACGCCACCACCATCGGCGGCGCCTCGCTCTGGGTGTTCAACGCCCCCAACCGCAGCCAGGCCGAGTTCCGCGGCGTCGCGCAGTTCCTGAACTACCTGCGCAGCGACAAGGTGATGACGGAGTGGGCCAAGAGCACCGGCTTCCTGCCCGCCACCAACAGCGCCTTCAAGGCGATGCAGGACGAAGGCTTCTTCGCGAAGAACCCGGGCCGCGACGTGCCCATCCTGAGCCTGATCAGCGCCGCCAAGGGCGAGAACACCAACGGCTACCGCTTCGGCCGCTGGACCGAGGTCCGCGACGTGTTCCACGAGGAGGTCGAGCGGGCGCTGCAGGGCAAGCAGAGCGCGGCCGACGCCCTGCGCAACACCGAGCGTCGCGGCAACGCGCTGCTGCGCGCGTTCGAGCGCACCGCGAGCTGAGCATCCGGGCCACGACGCCCACGCCGCGGCGGCCCCGGACGGGCCGCCGCCTTGCTTCTTGCGCGGCCGGCGCGCACTCCAGCTAGCATCGCTTCCATGCAGCGCCGGGTCGTCTTCCCCCACCGACTGCTGCCCTGGCTGCTGCTGGGGCCGCAGCTGGCGGTGACGCTCGTCTTCTTCTACTGGCCCGGCGCGCAGGCGCTGTACATGAGCGTGCTGCAGCAGGACGCCTTCGGCGCCAGCGTGCAGTTCGTCGGGCTGGAGAACTTCCGCGCGGTCTTCGCTGACGAGGGCTACGTGCAGGCGTTCTGGCGCACGCTGTACTTCTCGGCCGCCGTCACGGTGCTGGCGATGGTGCCCGCGCTTCTGCTCGCGGTGATGGCCGATCGCATCGTGCGGGGCGCCACCGCGTACACGACCGCGATGCTGATCCCCTACGCGATCGCACCCGCGGTGGCCGGCGTGCTGTGGCTGTTCATGTTCAACCCCTCGATCGGCGTGCTGGCCTGGTGGTTGAAGGCGGCGGGCATCTCCTGGAACCCCACGCTCGACGGATCCGACGCGATGTGGCTCGTGATCTTCGCCTCGGCCTGGAAGCAGATCGCCTACAACTTCCTGTTCTTCCTGGCCGGGCTGCAGAGCATCCCGAAGAGCCTGCTCGAAGCCGCCGCCATCGACGGCGCGCGGCCGCTGCGCCGCTTCTGGACCATCGTCTTCCCGCTGCTGTCGCCGACCACCTTCTTCCTGCTGGTCGTCGGGCTGGTGTACGCGTTCTTCGACACCTTCGGCATCATCAGCGCGATCACGCAGGGCGGGCCGGCCGCGGCCACCGAGACGCTGGTCTACAAGGTCTACAAGGACGGCGTCCACAACCTCGACCTCGGCGGCAGCGCCGCGCAGAGCGTGGTGCTGATGGTGCTGGTGGTCGGCCTGACCATCCTCCAGTTCCGCTTCGTCGAGCGCCGGGTGCACTACGGATGAGCGGCGCCGCCGCGACCGCCGATCCGCTGCGCCCGGGCATGGCCTGGCTGGCGCACGCCGTGCTGTGGGCGGGCCTCGCCGTCACGGCCTTCCCGCTGTACATCGCCTTCGTGGCCAGCACCCTGACCGCACCCGACGTGGCGCAGGCGCCGATGCCCGTGCTGCCCGGCGCGCACGGCCTGGACACCTACCGCGCCATCCTGCTCGAGGGCATGAAGGGCACCTACCTCAGCCCGCCGGTCTGGCGGATGATGTGGAACAGCCTGCTGATGGCGATGATCATCACCGCAGGGAAGATCGCGCTCAGCCTGCTGTCGGCCTACGCGATCGTGTTCTTCAGCTTCCCCGGCCGGATGGTGGCCTTCTGGATCATCTTCCTCACCCTGATGCTGCCGGTGGAGGTGCGCATCCTGCCCACCTACGCGGTCGTCAGCGACCTCGGCCTCATCAACACGATGACCGGGCTGACGCTGCCGCTGATCGCCAGCGCCACCGGCACCCTGCTGTTCCGCCAGTTCTTCCTCACCATCCCCGACGAGCTGGTCGAGGCCGCGCGCGTCGACGGCGCCGGCCCGTTGCGCTTCTTCAAGGACGTGGTCCTGCCGCTGTCGGCCACCAACATCGCGGCGCTGTCGGTGATCCTGTTCATCTACGGGTGGAACCAGTACCTGTGGCCGCTGCTGATCACCACCGACAACCGGCTCGACACCATCGTCGTGGGCATCACGAAAATGATCGGCACTGGGGACGCCACCACCGACTGGCCGCAGGTGATGGGCACCACGCTGCTGGCGGTGCTGCCGCCGGCGCTGGTGGTGGTGCTGATGCGGCGCTGGTTCGTCAAGGGCCTGGTCGACAGCGAGAAATAGGTTCAGGACGAAGAGGAACCGAGACGATGGCATCCATCAGCCTGCGCCGGGTGGTCAAGCGCTACGGCAGCGGGGCTTCGGCCAACCAGGTGATCCACGGCGTGGATGCCGAGATCCCCGACGGGGAGTTCGTCGTCATCGTCGGCCCCAGCGGCTGCGGCAAGAGCACGCTGCTGCGCATGGTCGCGGGCCTGGAGGCGATCAGCGGCGGCGAGATCGCCATCGGCGGGCGCGTGGTCAACGACATCGAGCCGAGCGAGCGCGACATCGCGATGGTGTTCCAGAACTACGCGCTCTATCCGCACTTCAAGGTCTTCGACAACATGGCCTACGGGCTGCGCATCCGCAAGCTGCCGGAGGCCGAGGTCAGGGCGCGGGTCGAGAAGGCGGCCAAGACGCTCGAGCTGTCGCACCTGCTCGACCGCAAGCCGCGCCAGCTCTCGGGCGGCCAGCGCCAGCGCGTCGCCATGGGCCGCGCCATCGTGCGCCAGCCGCAGGTGTTCCTGTTCGACGAGCCGCTGTCCAACCTCGACGCCAAGCTGCGGGCCCAGACGCGGCTCGAGATCCGGAAGCTGCACGCCGAGCTCGGCGTCACCAGCCTGTTCGTCACGCACGACCAGGTGGAGGCGATGACGCTGGCCGAGCGCATGATCGTGATGAACGGCGGACGCATCGAGCAGATCGGCACGCCCGAGCAGGTCTACGGCACCCCGGCCAGCACCTTCGTGGCCGGCTTCATCGGCTCGCCGCCGATGAACCTGATGCAGGGTCGCGGCGAGGGGACGGGCTTCGCGATCGACGGCGGTCTGCTGCCGCTGCCCGTTCCCGCG
>CAZPJE010000063.1:0-7761 GCA_964586725.1 uncultured Steroidobacteraceae bacterium
GTCACCTGGACCACTGGCCAGGTGCTGGTGCTCGACGGTGGCTTCATGGCTACGGGTCTTGGGTACTTCGGCGGAAACCGTGATCGGCTGGTGCAGTCAGCGCCAGTCACATCCTCGAAGTGAGTACCGCATGAGCAGCACCGCCGTCGTGTATGCCGAAGTGACCCCGTTCGATACCGGCATGCTCCGCGTCTCCGACCTGCATCGCATCCATTACGAGCAGTCCGGTGCGCCGTCAGGTATCCCCGTCGTCTACCTTCATGGCGGCCCCGGCGCCGGCCTCGAACCATCCATGCGGCGGTGCCATGACCCGGATGCCTACCGTCTGGTCATGTTCGACCAGCGTGGTGCCGGCCGATCGACGCCGTCGGGAGAAGTCGCCGAGAACACGATCTGGGATCTGGTGGAGGATACGGAGCGGCTACGGCTCCATCTCGGCATCGATCGGTGGATCGTGTCTGGCGGCTCCTGGGGCACGACCCTCGCGCTCGCGTATGCGCTGCGATACCCGACATCGTGCCGTGCCCTCGTCCTGCGCGGCGTCTTTCTCGGTTCCGCCGAGGAGTTGGATTGGTTCCACGGCGGGCTTAAGAACTTCTATCCCGACGTCTGGGCGCAGACGACTGCAGACATGAGCCCCGAGGATCGTGCGCATTTTCCGGACGCACTCGACGCTGCGATCCTCGACCCGGACCCTGCGATCAGCGGGCCCGCAGCCGTGCGCAAGTCGAAGTACGAGTGGTTGAGCTGCTCGGTCGACCCCGATCATGAAGCGATCGACGCGGAACTCACGGCGGAGCACTGCGTTCCCTATCAGCGCATCGGCATCCACTATGGACGCCACCGGTTCTTCCTCGAGCCTGGACAGCTGCTCGCGGGCGTGCACTCGATCCGGCACATCCCTTGCCACATCATCAACGGTCGACTCGACGTCGTCTGTCCACCGATTACGGCCTATCGCCTGAAGGAAGCCTGGCCAGAGGCGGAACTGCGCATCGTCCCGCTGGCGGGACATTTTTCCACCGACGCCGGCATTCATGCCGCACTCGTCGCGGTCATGGATCAGATGAAGAAGACGCAGCGCGCCCCCTAGGATGTCATCCCGGCGGCACGCGGGAAGGGTCGCCGCAGGTCCGGTTGGTCTCGGCGAGCTTGCGCGTCGCTGCGGCGAAGTCGACCGACTTCGGGTCGAAGCCCACCGGAAAGTGCGGATCCTTCGCGGTCATCGCGCGATCACCCATGTGGTCGAGCGTACGCTTCAGCATGGCCCGCGCGGCTGCGGCCTGCGGTGACAGCATTTCTGTTGCGATGGGCCGTGTTTCGAGCGGATCGATCACCGTGTCGAAGAGGCGCCCGTCGCCATACAGCTTCCATCTTTCGGTGAAGGCGTATCGCACCGGGTCGAGCGGCCACCAGCTCGCCTCAAAATCCATGAAGATGCTCTGGCGTGCAGCGACGCTGCGACCACCCCGCCCTCGCAACAGATCAAGTCCATCGGAGGCGCGTGCGGCGCGGCCCTGCCCCGCCGCTGCCGCAATCGTCGCGAATACGTCCGTCAGATCGACGAGATCAGCGCTCTCTCTGGGCTGATGGATGCGGAACGGCCAACGCAGTATCAGCGGTACATGCGTCCCCGCGCTGAGCGTCGAGCCCTTGCCACCCTTGACCGCAATGCCATGACGCAGGCTCGTGATCATCGGATGGGTACCGTTGTCGGCGAGGAATACCACCAGTGTCGTCGACGCCAGCCCGAGTGAATCGAGGCGATCGAGGATGCCGCCGACCTGGGAATCCATGTATTCCATCATGGCGGCGAACTGTTCCTGCCTGCCTGCGACGGCCCGCCGCGCAGGCGTCGCCACCCACGGGTCGTGAGGAAGGATCATCGAATAGAAGAGAAAGAACGGCTGGCGGGCATTCCGCGCGATGAAATCGAGAGCGAACTGCTGGGTCAGATCCGAGCCGAACTCGCCGGGAAACGTCTCCCTGCGACCATTGGTGTCCAGCGTCGGTCCCCAGTGCTGGCAGCCCTCGTCCCAGGGACGTGGCCCTGCATGCCACACGCGCCACTCGTCGAAGCCGGCCTGACGTGGCGTCGACCCTGGCACGCCATCGAGCGGATTGCCGGCCAGCTGCCATTTGCCACTGACCGCCGTCCGGTATCCAGCGCTCTGCAGCAACTTCGCGAGCGTCGGCTCGCGTGGATCGAGGTGCCCGAACGCCTTGTAGTTGCGGAAACTGTAACGCCCGGTCAGGAGGCGCACGCGCGACGGCGTGCACAGTGGCGTCGCATGTGCATTGTCGAACCTCACCCCCTGCCGCGCGAGCGCATCGATTCGCGGCGTGGCGTACTGCCCACCGTAGGCACCGACGGTCTCGACACCGGCGTCGTCGGCCAGGATCACGATCACGTTGGGTTGGGCAGCGCGCGGCGCGGCCGCGGCATGCTGAGCACAGAGCAGCAGCAGAGGAGCCACTGCGACTATCCATCGATTCTGCATCACCGTCACTCCCGCACGCATCGCGATGGATGCT
Organism: uncultured Steroidobacteraceae bacterium; assembly: GCA_964586725.1. Taxonomy (GTDB): domain Bacteria; phylum Pseudomonadota; class Gammaproteobacteria; order Steroidobacterales; family Steroidobacteraceae; genus UBA964. The sequence continues at coordinate 2,536 of CAZPJE010000063.1, forward strand.
TCGCACGGCATTCTGCACCAGCCCATGCAGGAGCGGGGCCTGCCAGACTCAATCAGCGAGGGGCCGTGCGTTTGCTTCGATCCACACAACCAGTTCCTCCTCAGAAATCTCGCCCGCCGCCAATGCTTGTATGGTCACGACGGCATCCGGCTCTGACGCCGTCAGCTCGCTGCCATTCATTTGGAGAAACACGTCGATGATCGCGAGTGCGACACGCTTGTTGCCATCCGCGAAGCAGTGCCCCTTCGCCAGTGCGAACCCGTACGCGGCCGCCAGTCGCGCCAGTGATGGCGTCGGCTGCGTGTAGTGATAGAGCTGCTGCGGCCGGGCCAACGCAGCTTCGAGGCTGTCAGGACGCGGGGCCCCAATGAGCCCGCCGTGCTCCTGCAGCAAAGCCTGATGAATCGCGACGACCGCGTTGGACGGGACCCAGACTGGCGACACAGATCGCCCTGCGACTACTTGGCCAGCTCTTTAAGCGCGTTACGGTACTTGCGACGCGTGTGTTCGAACGCCTTCATGGCATCCTCGAAGTGCGGATCGAAAGGCGTGATGCGCACGCCGCCATTCGCATCGACGACCGCGTGCAGCGTGTCGCCCTCCTTCACGTGCATCAGGTCAGAGAGTTCCTTCGGCACGATCAATCCAAGGGAGTTGCCGATCTTGCGAACTTTGAGTTGGGAGGTCATGGCGGACTGCACGCTGGCCTGTCGAGGCAGGTAGTTTAACTGCAGTTATAACGCGTCGCAAGAGCTAGGCCGCGGTGCGGTTTGGCCAGCATCTGCAGAGTGCTGCAAATGTGGGTAACAAACTGGGTAACTCAGCCAGATCGAAATATTTATCTCTTTCAGATCAATGACTTAGAGTGAGAATTCGGTTCCTCTCCCGGGCACCAATAAAAACAAGAACTTACGAGATTTATCTCGATTAGATTCTGACTAAGTGTCGCTCTCTTTGGCGGCGACTTCCAGACACTCTATATGGTGTCTCGAAAGCGCCGATCAAGGTCGACGGGGCGAAGGATAGCGGGTTTCAGGTTCAAGGAGGCGACGGCGAGCCGACCGGACGGGGCATCTCCTCGGCCGCCAAGTTCGCCTCAACCACGACGGACAGTTGCTGCAACTTACGCAGGATCAACTCTGCGACCGTCGCCGTGATCCCATCGAGCACTGCGGTGATGATCGACTCGTCCGTCGCGACGCGCACTTCGAAAACGACGCGCGCCGCGCGAAAACTATTTGAGCTCAAGTCGTGCCGGCGACAACTCCGACGAGGCTACTCCTTCCGCAGAGAGGGCGTCGGGCACGTTTTCCCCAGCCACGAGCGCCGCGCACAATCGACCAAATGCCGGTGACGTCTGGATGCCGTAACCACCCAGCGCTGCGGCCCAGAAGAATGTCCTCTCGTTCGCAGCGTACCCGCACACCGGTTCGCCATCGGCCACGAACGAACGTAACCCTGCCCAGGTGCGCACGGGCCTTCCGATACTCATCGTCGTCGCAGACTCGATGCCATGGATGCCGAGGGCGATGTCCAACTCCTCGGCCACTACATCGTGAGGTGCCACGGGGTCAGCGTTTGCCGGCGATCCGAGCAGGAGCCCTGCATCGGGTTTGAAGTACCAGCTCTCGTCCATCGCGATGACCGCTGGCCACTGCGAGACCGAGACACCGACGGGCGGCTGAAACAGGAACGCCGAGCGACGTCGCGGTTCGAGACCCACGCGTGCCACGCCGGCCAGCGCTGCGACTTCGTCCGCCCAGGCACCGGCCGCATTGACGAGGCGCGAGGCGCGGATAGAGTCGCCGCCTTCCAGGACAATGCGCCAGCCATCCGATTCGCGATCCAACGCCGTCACGCGCTTGCCCGCAGCAAACTGCGCGCCCTGCCCGCGCGCGCCGCGCAGAAAGCCCTGCAGCAATAAATCCACCTCGATATCTGCAGCCTGTCGGTCAAGGATCGCGATCACAGAGGACTCCTCGCGCAGCACAGGTACCCACCGGCGTGTGGCAGCTCCGTCGAGCATCTCGGCATCAATGCCCTCACTCGCAAGTCGGGCCTGTAGCGCGCAAGCTGCGGCGCGCTGATCCTCTGTCGCGGGATACAAAGCGCCTCGCGTTTGAAGCAGAGGTGCTGCCGCGAACCCATCCGGTGGTCGGCGGAAAAACGTCGCGCTCGCTCGCGTCAACGCACGGACGCCGGGTGGTCCGTAGGCCTCGGTGTAAAGCGCTGCCGATCGGCCTGTGGAGTGATATCCCGCAGCAGTCTCGGCCTCGAGCAGAAGCACACGCATGCGCGGCGCGAGATGATAGGCGATAGACGCACCCACCATCCCGGCTCCGATGATCGCGACGTCATACGGCTTCATGCCATGGCCTCGACAGTGGTCGACTCATGATTCCCAGGGCGGCGGCAGTCAGATCCTACGCTCTGAAGACCTTCTCGTAGTGGGCCGTGATGGCGTCCCAGGTCATGCGACTCGCGCGTGCAGAGCCAGCAGGCGTTCCACCGCAGGCCAGGAATACGTTCAGCAAAGAGTGAAACAAGGCCGGGCAGAAGGTCGTGACGGTATTCGGCAACGGCGTGATATGCCCCGTTTCCGGCAGGCACAGATGCTCAAACGGAAATGCGGCACCCTTGGCGCGCAATCGATTGACGACCACGTCGGATCCCCAGGCACTCGGCCACATCTGGTCGTCCACACCGGAGATCATCAGCACGGGGCCCCGAGCAAGCTCCACCGGGATCGCCAGGTTCTCGCGGATCTCTGGGCGATCCACCTCCGCCTTGGCTTCAGGCGTGCACGCATAGCCGTTGGGCTCGCTCTCGCCTCTTCGGCGAAACTCGTCGATGGTGGGAGTAGGTGCCGGGGGCGCGTACGGGATGTCCTCGCCGCGATAGGTCCAGCTCGCACCCAGAATGCCCTTGTCCGGATCCCAGCCGGCCGCAGCAACGAACATGGGGACGATCGCGATCGCGCCCGCGACGTCCTTGGGTAAATGTGCGGCGAGCACCAGCGTCAACTCACCCCCGCGCGAAGCCCCTTGTACTGCGATCTTCTTCGCCCCGAGTTCGCGACGCATCCATGCGAAGCCCTCCTCGAAGTACTCCAGCGGAATGCTGGCGATGGCCGGTGGCAGATCCTCGTAAGCGAAGTAGGCGAGACTGACAACGTCGTAGCCCAGCGACGCCAGCAACGGAGCGTAGCCCCACTCGACGCCGCCACCCGACCCGGTGAGGCTCATGATCGCGCCGCGCGATTTGGTGCGGTCGCGCCAGCGGAACACCATGCCCCGCAGCCGGCCGTCGCGGAGCGGCACGACATCGATGCCGTCGGCGAGTCGCTTCAGCGTGACGACACACTGCGCAACGCTGTGCCCATCGACGCTTGCAGACAGCTCGATACGCATCGGCTTGACCGGATCCATGTGCGGCTGGCCGAGCTTGTGGGCTCGGTTGGCGCCATTGATCATGAATGATCGATCGGCCACGGGCTGCGGCCGCAGCGACCAGAGCAGCCCCGCCGGGTCGACGCCCGTGAACGTGCCCTCCTCGCTTGGCGCGTCCCGAAGATCGATCTGACCCGCAGCGTCTGCCACGAAAACACCGTGGGCCGTCCACGCCACCCCGGCATCGTCGACCAGTCTGGACGCCAGTGTGACGCGCTGACCCGGGACGAAGCCCTCGGCCGTCACGGCAATGGAGGTCGGCTGCAGCGCCTCCGCGGGTGTCGCGTGGAGCGACGGTTTGGTCGAAGGACGGGTACCCGACGTCATGGTGCGCTCCGTAGTGATTGCCAAACCTATACATTTGTATAGTACCATTCAACCGACCTTGCAATAGTTGCGTCTTGCACGCACCCCCGGGCGGAGGCCCGTTTCATGCCGCTGAAGCTTTTCACGGAACACCCCGCGAGCGTCGGCGAGACGTATCTAGGCCACTGCAGCAACGCGCTCGGCTTCGGCATATCAATGGTCATCGCCGGGATTGCCTGCATCGTGCACGCCTTCTTGCCGTTCGCGTTCATCCAGACCGCATCGAACGCCATCCGGCGGTTACATGACCGAATGGTCGCCAATCGTCGCGCCCGACCCCACTCCGAGCAGCACGTTTGAGCGAAGGCACGAGCGCGCCAGGCGCGCTCGCCTGGGGACTCACCGTCATCCTGATCGCCGCGCTGGCCGCAGACTCGGCCGCGCCGGTACTGGGCTCGACCGTGCTCGGCGTCGGGCCATCTGCGATCAGCAGCGCGTCGCTAGCGGTGATGATCGGCCTGCTGCTCGGGCACCTGTTGCCTGCGAGCCTGCGGCCTGGCCCCACGATCCTGCGCTTCTTCAGTCGCACCGTGCTGCAAGCCGCCATCGTACTGCTGGGATTCAAGCTCAGCCTGGCGAGTGCGTCGGCCGTCGGGCTGGCCGCGCTACCCATCGTATGCACAGCCGTGCTCACCGCCCTCAGCATTGTGCTGATTCTCGCCCGGCTACTCGGGGTCTCTACTCGACTCGCCGTGCTGATCGGTGTCGGCACAGCCATCTGCGGACTCACGGCGATCGCGGCCACAGCTCCATTGATCCGTGCGCGGCCAAGCGAGGTGGGCTATGCAGTCGGCTGCATTTCGCTGTTCGGTCTTGCTGCCCTGCTGCTCTACCCATGGCTTGCGCATGCACTGTTCGGCGATGACATGCTGCGCACAGGCCTGTTCCTCGGAGCCGCGATCCACGACACCTCCCAGGTCGTCGGTGCGGCGACGGCCTACCGCGACCTGTTCGGCGGGGACGTAGTCGTCGAAACGGCCACCGTGACGAAGCTTGTCCGCAACCTGCTGATGCTGGGCGTCATTCCAGTGCTCGCGTCCGTCGCCCGCCGGATCGAAGCCGTCGGCCCTGATCCTGCCTCCACACCGACCGCGCGCACGCCGCTGCCACTGTTCCTGGTCGGATTTCTGTCGGCGTGCCTGCTGCGGACGATCGGGGACGCCATGCCGGAACGGCCGTTCGTCATACTGGCGCCGACGACCTGGAGCGCGCTGCTCGCAGCCTTCGGCGCGCTGTCTCAGATTGGCCTGCTGCTTGCGCTCACCGCCGCGGGACTTGAGACGCGGCTGGGAGCGTTTCGAGCGCTCGGTGCGCGCCCCGTATTTCTGGCACTCGCTGCCGCAGTGGGCGTCGGCGCGGTCGTCACCGCAATCCTTTAGGCCTGCCTTGCCACGGACTGGCGGTTTTCCCG
>CAZPJE010000064.1:0-56853 GCA_964586725.1 uncultured Steroidobacteraceae bacterium
GCATCGAGAACGTCGGCGTAGAGTCGATCGCCGTGACCGATCCCGCCGCGCCGCAGACTCCCGCGCCGAGCCCGCCCGCAGCAGCCGAGTCACCGGCCACCTGAACGACGCGCATCTCGCGCGCGCTTGCGGCGGCTCTCCTTGGGGTCCACCGCCAGCGGCCGATACAGCTCGACTCGATCGCCGTCCTCGACCACCCGGTCTCGCCCGCAGGCTTCACCGTGGATCCCCACGGCTCCGTCCCAATCGATGCGGATGTCGCCCGGCGACGGCGCGGGTTCACGCTGCCATGCCGCGCGGGCCGCCGCCACGGCGTCCGCTACCGTCGCGCCCGGCGGTAGCGCGAGCAGCACCGACCAGGCCCAGTTCGGCAACGCGTGGACGAACTCGCAGCGGATCACACCGCCGGCCCGTAGACGGCGCGCGCACGCGCCACGAAGGCATCGACCAGCGACGCGGCCGTCTGCTCGAACACCGGTTCGAACAGGGCTGCCGTCACGCGGTTCGAGAACGCGAACCGCAGCGCCAGCGTGACCCGGCAGCCCGTTGCGCCGATCGGCGTGATCGTCCACGCGCCGCTCAGCGTGTCGAACGGGCCGCGCTCGAGGCTCATGCGCACCTCGCGCCCGGCGACCAGTTCATTGCGGGTCGTGAACTGCGTCCGCAGCGGCCCGCGGCTGATCGCAAGCGTGGCGACCACTTCCGCATCGGTGCGCGACTCGACGACGGCTCGCTCGCACCAGGGCAGGAACTCGGGATAGCGCTCGACGTCGTTGATCAGCTCGTACAGGCGTTCCGCCGAATGGCCGACCAACGCGCTGCGCATTACTTCACGCATCCCGGCATTGTCCGGTTCATGCGCATGCGGGATCAAGCGATAGGTTCTACAATCGCGCCGCGATCATGAACACCCGGCGCCCACCCACCCGCTCACCGTCGAAGGCCGAAACCGAGCCCAAGACCATCGCCGAGAACCGGCGCGCCCGCTTCGAGTACTTCATCGAGGAGCGGTACGAGGCAGGCCTCGCGCTTCAGGGCTGGGAGGTCAAGTCGCTGCGGGCCGGCAAGGCGCAGATCACCGAGGCTTATGTCTTCCTGCGCAACGGCGAAGCGTTCCTGTTCGGCGCGCACATCACGCCGCTCAAGACGAGTTCCACACATGTCGTCGCCGATCCGACCCGCACGCGCAAGCTGCTGCTGAACCAGCGGGAGATCGCGCGCCTGATCGGTTCGGTCGACCGCGAGGGCTACACGCTGGTGCCGCTGGAACTGTACTGGGTGCGTGGGCGCGCCAAGCTCGAGATCGGGCTTGCCAAGGGCAAGAAGCAGCACGACAAGCGCGCCACCGAGAAAGACCGCGACTGGCAGCGCGACAAGGCGCGGGTGCTGCGCCGCGGTTGAAGGGCCCGGCCTTGAATCCGCGCATCCCGTCCCTATTGAGCGTATAGTGATCAATACTCTGGGGGCGACCGGTTTCGACGTGGGTTGCGAAGCTTCAGGGGCGTACCGAGGCGCATGGTCCTCGTTAATCTCTGTGCAAATCATAGTTGCCAACAACGACAACTACGCTCTGGCTGCCTAAATCAGCAGCTGACCTCTGACCGGCTGGTGTCCGTTACACCGAATCAGGGGACGCGCTAACGGAATCGCGGTGCCGCGTGCGACGGGCGGCACCGTTAAGAGTCACTGTCGCTGGCCAAGCGTCTTCCCTGCTCCTCGGGTAGCGTGAGGCGAGAAACAATGAGAGAGCTACGTACGTAGATCCTGACGTGTAGTGCTTGCGGACGCGGGTTCAATTCCCGCCGCCTCCACCAATTCAAGGCCACGCCCGCGCGGCGTGGTCCTCCTTGCGGCCGCAGTCGGAGCACGCCGCTGACGCCTCAGGCCGCGACGGTGCCGACACCCTCGAGGCGGTCCTCGATGTCGCTGTAGATCCCCTGCAGCTTCGCAAGCGTAGCCTCATCCGCCTTCCACATACCGCGCCCGTTGGCTTCCATCAGCCGACTGACGATATTGCGCGCAGCCTCGGGATTCGCGGCTTCGAGCCGTTTGCGGACGGACTCATCGAACACGTAGGTCTTGGCCGCGTCGTCGAACACCCACTGCTCCATCTTCGAGATCGCGCCCCAGCCCAGCAGGTGCGTGAAGCGGTTGCCGATCTCGGCGGCGCCGCTGTGGCCGTGCGCCAGCATCGACTCGAACCACTTCGGGTTCAGGATCTTGGCGCGCGCCTCGATGCGCAGCATGTGCGCCGAGTCCCGCACGCTGATTTCACCGGTGAACGTCTCGGCATAGCTCAGCGAGACGGACTGGCCGCGCGCCTTCTGCGCCGCGAGCTGCATTGCGCCGCTGTGACCGTAGTAGTGCGTCATGTCGGTCAGCCCATACTCGACGGAGTCGATGGCCTGGAAGACATGATCGACGGTGCCCAGCATGCCGCGCAGCACTTCCGTCGCGGCCGCGCCGTTGCGCCGTCCGCCATAACTGTGCGAATTGCGGGTCGTGTACATGGTCGCGAGCTCGTCGCTCTGCTCCCACTGCCCTTCCTCGATCCGCTCGTCGACGCCCGTGCCATACAGGCCGCGCGCCTGAGTGAAGATGCGCGCGGTCGACTCCTCGACGCTGCGCCCCTGCGCACGCAGCGCGAGCGTGTTGGCGCGCACGAAGTTCATCTCGACCGGCTCGTCAGCATCCGCGGCGGTGCGGAACAGGTCATCGAGCAGGTCCAGGCTCATCTGGAAGGTGTCGCGGAACACCGAGGAGATGTCGATCAGCACGTCGATGCGCGGCCGCCCGAGCTCCTCGAGCGGCAGCAGCCGGAAGCGGAAGATCTTGTTCTGGCCATCGCGCTCGGGCTCGGCACCGATCAGCGCGAGCACCACGGCGAGACCCTCGCCCTCGCTCTTGATCGTGTCCATGGCCCACAGCGCCTGGCCCACGGTGCGCGGCCAGTCGCCGCGCTCGGCGCGATGCTGCGCGAGCAGGATGCCCGCCATGCGTCGGCCGCGCTCCATCGCGATCGCCGACGGCAGGCGCCACGGATCGATGCCGTGGATATTGCGCCCGCTCGGCAAGGCACTCGCGCCGGCGCGGACGGGATCCGCGCCGAACGCCGGCCGGATGTAGCGTCCCTCGAGGGCGCGCACGACCGCGTCGAGTTCCTCGCCGCAGCGGCTCATCCCGGTCAGGATGCGGCGGCCTTCGACGACGAGTTCCGCCAGGTGCGCGGGCGGCGCTGCCGTGGTCATGCTGCCCCACACCCGGACCGGGTCTTCGCGACCCATCACGCTGCGATCGATCAGCGCGGTGCGCAACGCGCGCAGCGCCTCCTCGTCGAGTCCGAGCGCACGACACAGCGCGCTGAAGCCGGCGGCGCCGTGGCGCGGCACGTCGAGCGCCGCTTCGACCAGCGTCCGCGAGCGCTGCCGATCGGGTGCCGAACCGAACACATGCAGGCCATCGGTGATCAGCCGCTGGTCGATCTCCTCGAGCCAGCGCTCGACCCGCACGCGATAGACCATTGCCGGCTCATCGACCGCGCGCGGCAGCTCGGGCAGCGCGCCGTCGAGTTCGTCGGTGGCGTCGGCGAGCCGCGCGCGCACGGCGGCAAGCTGCTTGTAGAGCCCGGCGCGCGCGTACGGCGGGATCGCGTGGCTGATGATCGTGGCATAGCCGCGCCGCCGCGCGATCGCAGCCTCGGCGGGGTTGTTGAGCGGATACAGGTACAGGTGCGGCACGCCGCCCAGCAGCTGATCGGGCCAGCAGTCGGCCGTCATCGCCGCCTGCAGGCCGGGCATCCACTCGGCCGAGCCGTGCATGCCGACATGGATGATCGCGTCGGCCTTGAACTCGCGCCGCAGCCAGCCGTAGAACGCGGCATATTGATGATGCGGCGTGAACTCGCCGTCGAACAGCAGCTTCATCGGGTCGCCGGGCACGCCGAGCGGCGGCTGCAGCCCGATCACGACGTTGCCGTATTCGATCGCATCGAGGCGGATCGCGTCCCGGCCGATGGCCGCGATATCCCCGGGCGCCTGGCCCCAGTGGCGATCGATGCGCTCGGTCTGGCGCGTCGAGTACATCTTGCGGTAGTCGCTGACCGTGACCGGGCGCGCAGCCTCGCCGCGCGCCAGTTCCTCCAGACGCGCGCTGAGTTCCGCCGGATCGAGCGGTGCGCGCCCGATCTGGTAGCCCTCGGACTTCAGGCGCTGCAGCAAACCCGTGACGGACCCGGGCACGTCGAGCAGCGCGGCCGTGCCGGCTTTGCCGAGACCGGGCGGGAAGTTATAGAGCACGATGGCGACGCGCTTCTGCGCGGCCTCCTTGCGGCGCAGGCGCACCCAGGCCTCGACCTGGTCGAGCGCGCGCTGCAGCCGGTCGGGCACAGTCACCAGTTCACCCTGTTCGATCGCCCCGATCGCTGACGACGACGACACGCCGTCCATTTCGGGCAGGTCGTACATCACGACGGACTGCATCGAGTGCACCCCGCGCCGCTTCCATTCGTCGACATCCTGCATCAGCAGCGGCTGCGCGACGAGGTAAGGCACATCGAGCTTCGCCATCAGGTCGGCGGCCGTCTCGTGGTAGTGCCCCGGCTTGGTCGACGATGCGGGGCCGCCGACGATCGAGAATCCCATCGTCGAGACGAACGCGTCGAGCGGCAGATCGGCAAGCCACTCGCGCACGACCACATGCGCCTCGATGCCGGACACGAATACTGGCAGCACCGCGAGGCCGCGCGCCTCGAAGCCTTCGGTCAGCGCGCCGATATAGGCCTGCTTCTGGACCACGTGCTTGCGCATGCACAACACCGCGACCAGCGACTGCCCCTTGCGCCATCGACCCGCCTTGGTCGCCCACTTCAGGTAGGCCTTCGGATCATCGAACAGCGTGCCCGTGCGCGGATCGACGCAACCCATGTTGGGAATCACGCGCACCGGCTCGACCTCGAGCGCATGCGCGAAACAGTCGCGCAGCATGACTTTGATCATCTGCGTGATGTTGGTGGCGTCCGGCTGGTTCCAGTACAGGTTCACGCCGAGCCAGGTCTTGAAGCCGCCGACCTTGTCCGGGATCAGCGGCAGCATCTTGGCCGCGATCTTCACGAGTTTCGTGTATGCGTAGAGCGCGTCTTCGTCGCGCCCGCGCGTGATCAGCCGCATCAGGAACTTGACCGCCTGCGGGGCCTCGGACTTCTTCTCCTTGAAGCGGAAGTCGCCGATCCGGGTCAGCGCCATCACCTCGGGCATGCTCTCGTACGCGAACACGGCCGTGGCCCGCGACGTCTTGAGCCGTTCGGCCAGCCAGTCCGCCTGCGAGCGCAGGTTGATCAGGCTCATGAAAACGACGTCGCAATCGGCGATCGACTCAGCCAGACTCGCGTCCGACTGATCGACGTGCGCGTCGTGAAAGCGCCGGATGCGAACCGGGATGCCCTCGGCGGCGAGTCGCCGCTCGATCTCGACCCAGACACCGGCGTTGAACCGCTCGATGCCATTGATGAAGGTCAGTGTTTTCACGCGGCGCCCCTCGAATAACTTGGCGTCAAGCTGGGTTGACACTATCGTATGTCCAGACAATTGAACAGCTCCAGGGCGGAACTCGGATGGCCAGGACGAAGACATCAGCGGATTCAGGCGCCCAGACGGCGGGCCGGACGACTTTCCCGTTCACGGCCATCGTCGGCCAGGAGGAGCTGAAACTGGGCATCCTGCTGGCGGTCATCGACCCGGCCATCGGCGGCGTGCTGATCACGGGCCACCGGGGCACGGCCAAGAGCACGGCCGTGCGGGCGCTGGCCGAACTGCTGCCGGCGATCAGCGTCACGCGCGACTGCCCGTACCGCTGCGATCCCGCCAGCGACCGCGCCGCCTGCCCGTCCTGCAGCACCCACGACCGCGCGCGACAGCCCGTCGAGGCTGCCGTCGCGGTCGTCGATCTGCCACTGGGCGCCACCGAAGACCGCGTGGTCGGATCCGTCGATATCGAGCGCGCCCTGGTCGAGGGCGTGCAGGCGTTCTCGCCTGGCCTGCTGGCAGCAGCGCATCGCGGCTTCCTGTACATCGACGAGGTCAACCTGCTCGAGGATCACCTCGTCGATCTGCTGCTGGACGTCGCGGTCAGCGGCGTCAACGTGGTCGAACGCGAGGGCCTGAGCCTGCGACACCCGGCGCGCTTCGTGCTGGTCGGGTCCGGCAATCCCGAGGAAGGCGACCTGCGTCCGCAGCTGCTCGACCGATTCGGCCTGCACGCGAAGATCACGACGCTGCAGGACATCGGGCAGCGGATCGAGATCGTGCGGCGGCGCCTCGCCTTCGAAACCGATCCGCGGGCGTTCGTGCGCCGCTTCGCGAAGCCACAGGCAAAGCTGCGCGAGCAGCTGGCGGCCGCGATCGCGCGCCGCGCCACGGTGGCCCTGTCCGACGGCGCGCTCGAGCTCGCGGCCCGCCTGTGCGACCGGCTCGCGATCGACGGCCATCGCGGCGAACTGGCGTTGAGCCGCGCCGCCGTCGCCCTAGCCGCGTTCGAGGGCCGCGACGCGGCCACGGCCGACGATGTTTCGCGGGTCGCCGCGCTCGCGCTCGCGCACCGGCTGCGCAAGGATCCGCTCGAGCCGGCGGCGGACGAAGACCGCGTGCGCCGCGTGCTGTCCGAGGCCCTCGCGCCCGCCGCGCACTAGAGACGGCTGCCGAATGGCGTCACTGCCGCTCACCGGACTGGTCGGATTCGACGCGCCGCGCCTCGCGCTGCTGCTGCTCGCCGTCGAACCGGGCCTGCGCGGACTCGTGCTGGTGGGTCCGGCCGGTTCGGGCAAGAGCGCGCTGATGCGCGGCCTGCGCGAACTGCTGCCGGATGCCCGCTGGTGCGAGATGCCGCCGTCGGTGGACGACGAAGCCCTGCTGGGCGGACTCGACCTCGAGGCAACGCTCGCGCGCGGCACGCGCGTCGTGCGGCCGGGACTGCTGCAGCGCGCCGATGGCGGGCTACTCGCCGTCGACTCCTGCAACCTGCTGTCCGAATCAGCCGCGCACCTGCTCTCACGTACGCTCGACGAACGCGCCGTGCGGATCGAGCGCGACGGCGTCAGCGCGGTCAAGCCGGCCGATTTCCGCGTCGTCGCGAATTACGATCCGGCCGAGGGCGCGCCGCGCGCGCACCTGCTGGATCGCATCGGCATGCTGGTGCGCATGCCCGCGGTCGCGACCCACGAGGCGCGCGCCGAGATCGTGCGTCGCCACCTGCATCCTGCGCTCGCGCGCTGGAGCGAGGACCTCGACCTGCAGCGCAGCTTGCTGGCGGCGGCGCAGGCCGCGCTGCCCGACGTGCGCTGCAGCGATGCGATGCTGGGCGAGCTGGTGCAGGCCGCCGCAGCCCTCGGCGTGCAGGGGCATCGGGCCGAGCACTTCGCCGTGCGGGTCGCGCGCGCGAGCGCCGCCCTCGCCTTGCGCGATGCGGTCGAACGCGAGGACATCGAACTCGCGGTGCGCCTTGCGATCGCACCGCGCGCGACACGCCTGCCACCAACCCAGGAGGAGGCGCCGCCCGAAGCGCCGCCGGAATCGCAGCCTGAGCCGCAGCAGAACGACGCTCCGGAACCCGACGCCAGCTCGGCCGACGACCTCGAAGTGCAGGAGGAGATCCTCGAAGCGATGGCGACGGAGCTGCCGCCACTGCTCGATGCACTGCCGTTCCAGCGCGCGCGACGCGCCCGCGCCGGTTCGCGCGGCGCCACCGCCGGCACGCGCGGCCGCCACATCGGCAGCGTGCCCGGCGAACCGCGCGGACAGCGCATCGACGTGCTCGCCACGCTGCGGGCCGCGGCCCGCTGGCAGCGCCTGCGGCCGCGACGCCGCGGCCGCGTCGAGATCCGCGCCGAGGACATCCGCGTCAAGCGTTTTCGCAGCAAGGCCGGCACGCTGTTCGTGTTCGCCGTCGACGCGAGCGGCAGCATGGCGCTGAACCGGATGCGCCAGGCGAAGGGCGCCGTGCATGCGCTGCTCGCGCAGGCCTACGTGAATCGCGACAAAGTGGCGCTGCTGTCGTTCCGCGGCACGGACGCCGAGCTGCTGCTGCCGCCGACCGGCAGCGTCGAACTGCTGCGGCGCGCGGTCGACCAGATCCCGACCGGTGGCGGCACGCCGCTCGCCGCCGCCCTGGTCGCTGCGCAGGCCGTCGGCGAACGCGCGCGCCGGCAAGGAATGCCCAACATCGTGCTGCTGCTGCTGACCGACGCGCGCGCCAATGTCGCGCTGCGCGGCGGCCGCGACGCGATCGACGACGAAGTGCGCCTGCTCGCGACCACGATCGCCCGCAGCGGCTGGCACAGCCTCGTGATCGACACGCAGCGCAGTTTCCTGTCGCAGGGACGCGCGCAGCAGCTGTCGCAGTGGCTGGCCGGGCGTTACCTCTACTTGCCAGGCGCGAGCGGCGCAGCGATCGCCGACGCGGCCCGCAGCGCCTGAGCGCGCCGCGGCGCCCGGTTCAGCGCTGCCGCAGCGTCGAGGCCATGCGGCGCAGCGGCTGCGCCGCGAGCCGCGCGAGCTGCGGCCACTGCTGCACATCGAGGCACTCGCCCTCGCCCGGCAACGCCGGATACGCCGGCTCCCACGGCAGCACTGCGTCGAAGCCCGCGCCCTGCGCGGCAAGCCGCGGCGTGATCGGCGGCACTTGCCGCGTCCGCTCGCCACGCAGCAGTTGCTCGAGGCTGCCATGCAGGGCCAGCGTCAGGCGCAAGTCCTCGAGCACGAAGAACGTCGGTGGCGATACCGGCAATGCGCCGGTGAGCGCGCGGGCGCACGCCTCGGCCGGATCGAGCCACGCCAGTGCGACGTGCTCGCGCTCGTCGAGCGTTACCACTCGCTGCGGCTCGGTGACCGCCAGATAGAACCGCGTGTCGAAGCGACGCGGCGCGACCGATGGCGTGATCCAGTGGGAGAAGAACAGCAGCTGCGCCGGCTGCAGCGCGATGTCGCACTCCTCCTGCAGCTCGCGGCAGGCCGCCAGCCGAAACGCTGCGTCGACGGGGTCAGCGGCCGAACTCGTCGCGTGCCGGTCGGCGTTCTCGAGCCGGCCGCCGGGAAAAGCCCACAGCCCGCCCATGAATGACAGATTCGGGTGACGCTGCACGAGCAGCGCCTCGACGCCCGCGCCAGCCGGCCGCAGCAGCAACACGGTGGCGGCATCGAGCAGCGGCGCGGCGCTCATGCGCGGCTCTCTGCGCAGGCCGCCACGAACGCCGCATCGATCCGCGCCCAGTCGGGGACGGAATCCGGGGCGAACACCACTTCCGCCCGGCTGTCGCGCCGCCAGCCCGATTCGCGCATCTGCAGCACCCCACCCTCGTGCTGCACCAGCAGCCAGCGGTCCTCGGCGACGCGCAGCACGGCCTTGAAGCGCAGCGCCTGCGCGACTGCGACGCCGAGGCGCGCCAGCACGCGGCCATCATCGAATCCTACCGACCGCGGAAACTGCCAGCGCGCGCCGCGATAGCCGAGGTGATCCACCAGCACGCGTTCGCCGCCGGCGACTGCGATCGAACCCGTCGCCGGCGAGCCCGGGTGCGCCGCATGCGCGTGGCCTGCGCCTGCCGCGCGCGCCGCTTCATGCTGCGGCGGCCGAATCGCGGTGGTAGACGCGCGCGCCGCCGCGGCCTGCGTATCGGTCACGCCTGCCTGCAACGCGGCGAACGGCAGCACGCCGCCATGACTCTCGCCAACCCAGTGCCGCGCCGGCTGCGCGGCCTGCGCGAGCGCGCGGAACTGCTCGCGCTGGTCTGGCGTGGCGAGATCCGCCTTCGACAGCACCAGCGCATCGCCGATCTCGATCTGGTCGCGCAGCAATTCGTCACCACCCGCGAGTGCCAGCGCGACGCGCGCGGGATCGATCAACGACACCACGCCTTCGAGCCGCAACTGACCCGCCGCCTCATAGCCCAACAGCTCCTCGACGATGCCGGCCGGATGGCCGATCCCGGAGGGCTCAACGAGGATGCGCGCGGGTCGCGCCTCGTGCACGAGGCGCTGCAGCTGGCGCCGGAAATCCTGCTCGCCCGCACAGCACAGGCAGCCGCCCGGCACGAGGTGGACGTCATAGGCGCCGCGCGCCGCCGCCGCGATCGTCAGTGCGTCGATGCCGGCTTCGCTGTACTCGTTGAGCAGCACCACCCAGGGCTCGGCCGCCGGCTTGCCCGCGAGCAGGTTCGCGATCAGCGTCGTCTTGCCGCAGCCGAGCGGCCCGGTGATGACATGCACCGGGATGGGTGCCGCCGGTGGCGTCGCGCGGACCTCGCTCACGCGCGCGGCCCGACCTGCCCGTCGTAGCTCGTGATCGCGCCGTAGAGCTCCGGCCGCCGGTCGCGAAACACGCCCCAGCCATGGCGCTGGGTCTCGATCGCAGCCAGATCGAAGCTCGCCACGAGCACCGCGTCGCCCTCTTCGGCGGCCTCTGCGACCTTCGCACCGGTCGCATCGGCAATGAACGACGAGCCATAGAAGCGGATGTACAGGTGCTCGGGGTCCTGCAGCGAACGTTCGACGCCCCAGCGGTTCGACGCGATCAGCGGCATCAGGTTCGCGGCCGCGTGCCCCTGCTGCGTGCGCTGCCAATGATCGCGCGAGTGCAACGGCGGCGCCGGCGGCGGTTCCGATCCGATGGCGGTCGGGAAGAGCAGCAGCTCGGCGCCCTGCAGTGCGAGCGAGCGCGCGGTTTCCGGGAACCACTGGTCCCAGCAGATGCCGACGCCGAGCCGCGCGTAGCGCGTGTCCCAGACCCGAAAGCCGGTGTCGCCAGGACTGAAGTAGTGCTTCTCCTGGTAGCCCGGCCCGTTCGGGATATGCGATTTGCGATACACGCCGAGGACGCTGCCATCGGCGTCGACGATGGCGATGCTGTTGAAATAAGCCTGGCCGGCACGTTCGAAGAAGCTGATCGGCAGCACCACGCCCAGTTCGCGCGCGATGGCACGGAAATGCCGCAGCGCCGGATTGGCATCGACCGTGGTGGCGAGTCGCAGGTGGGCTGCATCCTGTTCGATGCAGAAGTACGGCGTCTCGAACAGCTCCTGCAGCAGGATGACCTGCGCGCCCTGCGCCGCCGCACGGCGCACGAGGGCTTCGGCCTGCGCGATGTTGGCCGCGGCGTCCCAGCCGCAGGCGAACTGCGTCGCCGCGACCGTCACGACGCGCGAGCCTTGCGCCAGGTGGGCTGGGGTCGAGGTCTGGCCGGTCATGAGGATCTCCCGCGCTTTAAATGCGCGCGAGTGTAGAACCTCCAGCGGCAGAGCGCAGCGCCCGCCTCAGTGCAACCAGCGTGGCGGCACGGCGTCCGCCGGCTGCGGGAACAGCACCTGGTCGAGCGCCTGCACGTAGATCGCCTCTTCGGCCGGCCCCGGCACCAGCACGTGCCCATTGATCAGCAGGTTCGGCACGTTCTGCACGCCGAGCGTGCGCAGCCGCTGTTCTTCGGCGAGCACGAGCGCGACGCCGCCGGCCTCGGGGCTGACGCCTTCGGCAGCGAAGCCGAGCTGGTAGTCCTCCACCACGGCGTCGGGCAGCCCGCACTCGCGCGCGATCGCCACCAGTTCGTCCTCATGGCCGATGTCGCGACCCTGCTCGAAGTAGGCACGAAACAGCGCATCAGCCACCCGCAGATGCTGTCCGGTGGGCGTCGCCGCCAGCACCAGGCGATGCGCGTGCAGCGTGTCGGGCACGCTGCGGATCGCGGCGAAGTCGAAACGGATGCCGAGTGCGCGGCCCGCCTCGTCGAGGCTGCGCTCGGCGAACTCGGCGGTGATGCCGGGTGGCAGGCGCTGTTTCAGGTGCTCTTGCCACGCCGCCGAACCGGCAAGCGGCAGTCGAAAACCATGCCAGCGCAGCAGCGGCGGCTGCGGCAGCCCCTGCACGGCCGTCAGCGCGCGCACGATGCGACGCGTGCCGAGGAATGACCAGGGGCAGGTGAAATCCGCAACGACGTCGAGCACGAGGCTGGCGGCGGGATTGCGCGGGATGGGCAGCAGGCTTTCCATGCACCAGACATGGGGGCAGCCGGAGCCGTTTCAAGCGCGCTGGGCCCGCCCGGCATTGACCTCTGCGGCGATCCGGATCGCGGTCTCGAGCGCGCGCAGGCCGTCCTCGCCGCTGACGACCGGGCGCTTGCCGCTGCGGATGCAGTCCATGAACGACTGGATCTCGGCCTTCAGCGCATCGCCCTGCTCGAAGCTCTGCTCTTCGATGCTGACCGGCAGCCCGCCCTCGGCGGCTGGCTCGTCGCGACGGCGGATCAGCGTCAGGATCTTCTGCTGCAGATCGAGCGACAGATAGGCGTCGTCGCGGAACACGCGCATCTTGCGCTCGGTCTTCAGGCTGACGCGGCTGGCGGTCGTGTTCGCGACGCAACCGTTGGCGAATCGCAACCGCGCGTTCGCGATGTCGATCTCGCCGGAGAACACCGACGTGCCGATCGCGTCGATCGCGACGATGTCGCTGCCGACGATCGATTGCACGATGTCGATGTCGTGGATCATGAGGTCGAGCACGACGTCGACATCGGTGCCGCGCTGCTTGTAGGGCGCGAGCCGCTGGCATTCGATGAAGCGCGGATTGGCGAGCCACGGCTCGGCGGCAAGGATGGTCGCGTTGAAGCGCTCGAGGTGCCCGACCTGCAGCACGCGACCGGCGGATTTCGCGATCTCGATCAGCTCGCGCGCCTGCGCGACGGTTTCCGTGACGGGCTTCTCGACCAGCACATGCGCGCCGGCACGCAGGAAATCCGCCGCGATCTGGAAATGCGCCGGCGTCGTCGTGACGACGGACACCGCATCGACGCTACCCAGCAGTTCGCGGTGATCAGCCACGGCGCGACAACCCAACTCGCGCGCGACGGCATCGCGGGCGTCCGGCCGCGCGTCCACGACCGCCACGAGTTCACTGCCGGGCAACTGGGCGTATTTCTGCGCGTGGAATCGGCCAAGGTAGCCGACACCGATGACAGCGGTTCTAAGGGCTTGCATCGTTGGTATTATGCGCGCTCAGGCGCGTGACCCGCCATGCAGAACACCGGAGCCCCGTGAGCACTACGATCGGCAAGATTCTCGGACGCACCGCGGGCGCGAGTCCGCTGCAGCGCGAACTGCTGTTCGCCGGCGCCGCTCTGCTGACCGGCCTGCTGCTGATGCCGATCCTGGTCTGGATCGCCGGGCGCATGACGCTCGGCGAGTACACGCACGGCGGCCTGTTCGCGCTGTGGGGCGATTACTTCCGCGGCCTTGCGCGCGGCGAACTCGCGTTCTGGATCATGCTGCTCGGCCCGTACGGCTTCATGCTGCTGGGCCGGATCACCGCGCGCATCGCGCGCTGAACGCGGCGACGCGCACCCGACCC
Organism: uncultured Steroidobacteraceae bacterium; assembly: GCA_964586725.1. GTDB lineage: Bacteria > Pseudomonadota > Gammaproteobacteria > Steroidobacterales > Steroidobacteraceae > UBA964. Next base: position 13,380 of record CAZPJE010000064.1, read on the forward strand.
GTCAACCGGGCACGCGGTTCACTGCTGCGCCGCCGGCACAGGCGCCGACATCAGTGCCCGGCTTCGATCGCGTGTCGCGCGAAACTCGTTGCCCGGGTTCCAGTTCGGAAAACTGCGTTCACGCGCGAGCTGCGCGCCGACCGCATGCATCAGTTCCACATCCTGAAGCGCGCCGCGCCAGTCGAGGCCTGGGCGATACTCATCGGCCTGCTTGTGGTAGCGCACCGAGTCGAACTCGACGCGTAGCTGTCGGCCGTACTCAAGGCCGCGCTCGACATCGTCGTGGCCTGCCTTGAAGTACAGGGAAGGCACGCCGGCCTTCGCGAAATTGAAGTGGTCCGAGCGATAGAAGAAGCCCTTCTCGGGCGTCGGCTCGCCCACCAGCACCCTGCCCTGACGGCGCGCCGCCGCGGCGAGGGGGATTTCGAGCTCCGAAGCGCCGAAACCCGAGACCGCGACATCCCGGGTCGGCCCACCGACGTACAGGGCATCGAGGTTCAGCGCACCGACCGTCTGCGCCAGCGGGAACACCGGATTCACCGTGTAGTACGCCGAGCCCAGCAGGCCCGACTCTTCGAGCGTCAGCGCCAGGAACACGACGCTGCGCTCCGGCGGGCGGCCGCGCTTGAACGCCGCGGCGATCTCGATCAGGCCGGCAATGCCGGTCGCGTTGTCGACGGCGCCGTTGAACACGTTGTCACCGCTGCGGGCCAGCGTCCTGCCGAGGTGATCCCAATGGCCCATGTAGATCACGTATTCGCCCGGTCGTTTCGCCCCGCGGATCAGGCCGATGACGTTGGACGATTCGCCACGCCGGATCGCGTTGCGGACCGAACCCGCGGCGCGCGCGGCAAGTTCGATCGGCCGGAAACCGGGCTGCGCGGCCCGGCGCTTGAGGTCGTCGAGATCCTGGCCCGCGGTCGTCAGCAGCCGCTGCGCGACATCGCGGGTGACCCAGCCTTCGAGGGCGATGCGGCTGGCATTGCCATCCGCGGCGACCATATCGAGCTGCGGACCGCTCCAGCTGTTGACGACCGTATCCCAGCCGTACGCAGCGGGCGCGGTTTCATGGACGATCAGCGCCGCAGCGGCCCCCTGCCGGGCTGCTTCCTCGAACTTGTAGGTCCAGCGACCGTAGTAAGTCATCGCCCGGCCGTTGAACAGGCTGCGGTCGTCGCCATCCCAGCCTGGATCGTTGATCAGGATCAGCGCCGTCTTGCCGCGCATGTCGATGCCGGCGTAATCGTTCCAGCCATACTCCGGTGCGACAACGCCATGACCGACGAACACGAGCGGGCTGTCGGCCACCGATACCTCCGGCTGGACCCGCTTGGTCCACACCACGGCCTCGGGCCCGATGGCCAGCGTCTGGTCGCCGAGGCGCAGCTGCGCATCGCTGCCCGCAGTGATTTCGACGAACGGCACCGCCTGCAGGAAGCTCGCGCCATTGCCGGGTTCGAGCCCCAGCTGCCGGAACTGCGCCTGCAGGTAGTCGAGCGTCTGGCGCTCACCCTGCGTGCCGGGCTTTCGCCCCTCGAATTCGTCCGACGCCAGCCGCGCGACGTGCGCCTCCCAGACCGCCGCGTCGATCGTTGGCTTGGCGGCGCGCCCGCCAGGCAAGCCGGCCTCCGGCACGGCGCAACCGAGCAGAAACACGGGAACCACCAGCGTCATGACGCGTCGAATCAACATGGAGCGCATCCTCGCAGGCGCCGCGCGCCCGCTCACATCGTATCCCGGGGCCAGTACAGCCACAGTCCGCCGACCAGCAGCGCGACCAGCAGCGCGTGCGCCCAGCGCCGCCATGGACGCTGCCGCAGCTCTCCGAAGAAGCTGGCCACGGCGATCGCGGACACCAGCAGCATCGACAGGAAGCTGCGCCACAGGGGCGCATACTCCTCGGCAATCCGCTCCTTGTGCTCCGGCAGCAGCGCAAACACGACAATGGTCAGCGCCAGGCCGATCGCGATCGAAACTGTGGAACCCATCACGATTCCGAGCAGCATTGCCAACGGACGCATCCAGACCTCCATGGCAACCGGCGCGGCGCACCGGCGGGTCCGGGCACGGCGCACTTGCCGCGGCGAACAGACCTCTCTAGCCTTGGGTCAATTGTACTGAACGAGTTCACGATGCTGCACGCAAGACGCTCGACTCACGCCTGGATCGTGCCGCTGGCCGCGGTGCTGACGCTCGGCGTGCTGGGCAGCTCGTCGCGAGCCCCCGCCAGTACGTCGGCGCTGCCGATCGGCGCGATCGCGCCATCGGACCGGCAGCGCATGATCGCGCGCCAGGTAGGCAGCATCCTCGAGGAAGAGCATTTCCGCCGCGCCGCACTCGACGACCGGATGTCCGCCGACGTCTTCGACCGCTATCTCGAGTTCCTCGACGGCCAGCGCAGCTATTTCCTCGCCTCCGACCTCGCCGAGTTCCAGAAGTCCCGCCTGCAGTTCGACGACATGCTGCGCACCGGCGAGCTGGAGCCGGCCTACACGATCTTCGCGCGCTACCAGCAGCGCAACCGCGAACGCATGCAGCATGCGATCAAGCTGCTGGAAACCGAACCGGACTGGACGCTGGACGAAGCCTTCGAGTTCGAGCGCAAGGACGCGCCGTGGCCCACCGCCGCGTCGGAACTCGACGAACTGTGGCGCAAGCGGGTCAAGAACGATGGCCTGTCGCTGCTGCTCGCTGGCAAGACCTGGCCCGAGGCCTCGGAATTGCTGCGCAAGCGCTACGAGCGCGTGCTGAAGCGGGTCGACCAGGTCACGCCGGAAGACGTGTTCGAAAACCTGATGAACGCCTATGCGCGCACGTTCGACCCGCACTCGAGCTACTTCTCGCCGCGCAACTCCGAGGAGTACCGCATCCAGATGAGCCTCAACTACGAGGGCATCGGCGCGTCGCTGCAGCTCGTGGATGACTACGTCACCGTCATGAACGTCATCGAAGGCGGGCCGGCGGCCGTCGCGGGCACGCTGACGACCAACGACCGCATCGTCGCCGTCGGACAGGGCGAAGCCGGCGCGATGACCGATGTCATCGGCTGGCGCATCGACGATGTCGTGCAGTTGATTCGCGGCAAGGGCGGCACGCAGGTGCGCCTGTCGATCCTGCCCGCGGGCGCGGCGCCGGGCACGCCCGAGAAGCGGCTCAGCTTCGTGCGCGGCAAGGTCACGCTCGAGGCCCAGGCGGCACGCAAGGAAGTGCAGACGCTGCGCCGCGGCGATCGCCAATTGAAGATCGGCGTCATCAACGTGCCGGGCTTCTATTCGGATTACGAGGCGCAGCGCGCCGGCAACCCCGACTATCGCAGCACCACGCGCGACGTTCGCAAGCTGGTCGAGGAACTGCAGGCGGAAGGCGTCGACGGACTCGTGCTCGACCTGCGCGGCAACGGCGGCGGCTTCCTGCCCGAGGCGCAGTCGCTGACCGGGCTGTTCATCGATCGCGGCCCGGTCGTGCAGGTCAAGTTCGCCAATGGCGAGAAGGAAGTGCTGGACGACACGGAGACCGGCACGCTGTACGGCGGGCCGCTGGCCGTGCTGGTCGATCGCTTCAGCGCGTCGGCATCGGAGATTTTCGCCGGCGCCATCCAGGACTATCGCCGCGGCGTCGTGCTCGGCCAGCGCACGTTCGGCAAAGGCACGGTCCAGAACCTCGTGCCGCTGTCGAAGTGGTCATCGCGGCCCGTCAATGGCCAGTTGACGGTCACCATCGGCAAGTTCTACCGCGTCACCGGCGAGAGCACCCAGCATCGCGGCGTCGAACCGGATGTGCCGCTCGCCTCGCCCATCAGCCTCGAAGAGGTCGGCGAGAGCGCCCTCGACGACGCGCTGCCGTGGGATCGCATCGCGGGCGTGCCGTTCCGCACGGCTGCCGCGCCCAACACCGCCATCCAGCGGCTCGCGACCGAAGAAGCGGCGCGCGCGCAGCGCGACCCGAACTATCGCTGGCTCGTCTCGGATATCGCTGCCGCCGAGCAGCTGCGCAAGCTGACCAGCGTGTCGCTGAACCTCAAGACGCGCGAGGCCGAGCGAGCGCGACTCGACGCCGAGCGCCTCGCCCGCGAGAACCAGCGCCGCACGGCACTGGGCCAGCCCGCGCTGAAGACCAGCGAAGAAATCGATGCGGCAGAGGCGCCGGACGTCGTCCTGGAACAGGCTTCCGAGGTCATGGCGGACATGGTGCTGGGGCTGCGTCCTGACCCGAGCCGACCGGCCTCCCGCACGATCCGGGCGCAGAATCAGCCGGAATCCCCCGCCAAGCCGAAGAAGTAATACTGTTGTAGTTGACTACAACACCATAGAAACTTAGTATCCCTCCCAGACGCCCGCGCAGCGGGCGCGTCGACTGGGAGACATGCGATGGTTTCTATTCCTGCCCCGCGCCTCGTGCTGGCGCTGCTGGCCGCCGCCAGCACCCTCGGCGCCTGTTCGTCCGGTACCGCGACGACGGCCGACCCGCCCGCCAGCGGCGCCACCCCGCAGCCCGCGACGCCAGTCCCGGGGGCCACCAGCGCCGCGGATTCCCTGCCCGTAGAGACCGTCCGGCCGCAGCGCAGCGACATGGTGGCCCGCCACGACGGCACGGCCAACTTGCAGGCCGAGGCGGACGCCGAGGTCGTCGCCCGCGTCGGCGGCGCCGTCGTGCGCATCGCGGCCGAGGAAGGCCAGCGCGTGCGCGCCGGTGACCTGCTCGCCGTGATCGACCCGCGGCAACTGCGCCTCGAGATGGCCCAGGCGCGGGCGCAGCTCGACAAGGTCGAGAACGACTATCGGCGCCAGGTCGAACTGCACCAGAAAGGACTGGTCGCCGCAGGCGCCTTCGAGAGCACGCGCTTCGAGCTCGCGCAGCGACGCGCCACCTGGGAACTCGCCCGGCTGCAGCTGTCGCACACCGAGCTGCGCGCGCCCTTCGACGGCGTCGTGGCAGAACGCCACGTGAAGGCCGGACAGAACCTCGCGCCTGGCACCACCGCGTTTCGCGTCGTCGACGCAGCGCGCCTGCGCGCGGAACTGCATGCGCCCGAGCGCCAGCTGTCGCGCCTGCGCCCCGGCCAACCTGTGCTCGTCAGCGTCGATGCCCTGCCGGGCCGCAGCTACGCGGCACGGGTCGCGCGGATCGCGCCGACCATCGACGCGCGCACGGCAACCTTCAAGCTGACGGTGGAGCTGAACGATCCCAGCGGCGAACTCAAGCCCGGCATGTTCGCGCGTGTCGGCGTGATCTTCGAACACCGCAGCAACGTGCTGTCGATTCCCGCCGCCGCGCTGCTCGAGAACTCGCGCGAGCCCACCGTGTTCGTGGTCGACAAGGGTGTCGCGGCGCCGCGCCGCGTCCGCCTCGGGCTCAGCCATGATGGGCGGATCGAGATCGTGGCGGGCCTGCGCGACGACGAACAGGTCGTGATCAGCGGCCAGAATTCCCTGAAGCCGGGACTCGGCGTGCGGGTCGTCGCGCTCGCCGCGGCGGACAGCGCCGCTGCCGCGCGCTGAGGCTGCCGCATGTCGCTGGCGCAGTTCGCTGTCCGACGCCGCATCACGATCGCGATGGCGACCGTCGCCGTCGTGTTGTTCGGCGTCGTCTCGCTGGGTCGTCTCCCGGTCAACCTGCTGCCGGATCTCAGCTACCCAACGCTGACGATCCGCACCAACCTGCCGGGTGCGGCCCCGGTCGAGGTCGAGAACCTCATCACCCGGCCGGTCGAAGAAGCCACCGGCATCCTGGGTGGCGTGCGGGCGCTGCGCTCCGTGTCGCGCTCGGGCCGCTCCGATGTGAGCCTGGAGTTCGGCTGGGGCACGGACATGGACCTCGCGGCCATCGAGGTGCGCGAGCGGATCGATCTGCTGCAGCTGCCCAGCGAGGCCGAGCGGCCGCTGCTGCTGCGCTTCGACCCGGCCACGGATCCGGTGCTGCGCCTCGCACTGACCGACACGAGCGCCGCGAGCCAGGATCCCGCGCGCCTGATGGAACTGCGCCAGCATGCGGACCTGCGCCTGAAGCCCGAACTCGAGGCGATCGACGGCTCTGCTGCGATCAAGGTCAGCGGCGGATTCGAAGAGCAGATCCACGTCACGGTCGACCAGCGGCGGCTCGCCGTGTTCGGTCTCGGCGTGGCTCAGGTCAGCGAGCGACTCGCTGCCGAGAACGTCAATCTGTCGGGCGGTCGCCTCGAGCAGGGCTCGCAGCGCTTCCTGGTCCGCACCGTCAACGAGTTCGACACGGTGGACGAGCTCGCCGACGCGGTGATCGCGGTGCGCGACGGGCGGGCCGTGCGCCTGCGCGACGTCGCCAGCGTGGAACGCGGTCATCGCGAGCGTGACTCGATCACGCGCGTCGATGGCCGCGAGAGCATCGAGCTCGCCGTGTACCGCGAAGGCGACGCGAATACCGTACAGTTGGCCGGGCGCGTCGCAGCCCGACTCGAAGCACTGCGCGCGTCGCTGCCGCCGGGAGCGCAGCTGGATGTCGTGCAGGATCAATCGACGTTCATCGCCGCCGCGACCACCGAAGTGCGCGACGCTGCGATCTGGGGCGGCCTGCTGACCGTCATCGTGCTGTACCTGTTCCTCGGCGACGTGCGCGCCACCTTCGTCGCGGGCCTCGCGATTCCGGTCACCGTGATCGGCATTTTCGTGATGATGTATGGCTTCGACCTGTCGCTGAATGTCATGTCCTTGGGCGGCATCGCCCTGTCGATCGGCATGCTGGTCGACAACGCCGTCGTGATCCTCGAATCGATTGCCCGCAAGCGCGCCGCCGGCCTGGCGGCGCAGCAGGCGGCGCTCGAAGGCACGGCAGAGGTCGCGCGCGCGGTCACTGCCTCGACCCTCACGACCGTCGCCGTGTTCTTTCCGCTCGTGTTCGTGTCCGGCATCGCCGGCCAGCTGTTTCGCGACCAGGCGCTGACAGTCACGTTCGCGCAGCTGCTGTCGCTGGTGGCGTCGTTGACGCTCGTGCCAATGCTGAGCGCGTGGCACGCGCCCGCCGCTGCAACAGCGCCCGCACCGACGCCGGCGGGCGCCACGCAGCGCAGCCGCTGGCACTGGCACTGGCTCGCCCGGCTGCATCCGGTGCGTCTCGTCGCAGGCGTTGCGCGGCTGGTGGCGCGCGCGGCGGGCCTCGTCTTCACGCCGCTGGCGCGGCGGACGATGGCCGCGACGAGCCGCGCCGAGCAGGCGTATGGGCCGCTGCTGCAGCGCTTGCTGGCGCGGCGTCGGGTCGTGATCGCGACAGCGTTGCTCGTGTTGGCGGCAACGGGCGTGGTCGCCATGCGGCTCGCGACCGAATTGATTCCCGAACTGCAGCAGGCAGAGCTGGCCGTGCAGCTGCGCCTGCCGTCCGGCGCGCCGCTCGACAGCACCGACCGGCTGCTGCGTGATGCGCAAACCCGCGTGGCGGCCGTGCCCGGCATCGCGCGCAGCCATTCCGTGGCCGGCAGCGGCCACAGGCTCGACGCGAGCCCGGTCGATAGCGGTGACAACACCGGCGTACTGACGGTCACCCTCGATGCCGACGGTCGGCGAGACCTGCCGCAGACGCAGGCGGCCGTGCGTGCCGCGCTGGCGGCGCTGCCCGGCGCCGCGATCGAGATCGCGCGCCCCGCGCTGGTAGCAACGGCGACGCCGCTCGAGATCGTGCTGGCCGGCGCAGATCTCGAGCGACTCGCCAGCGCCAGCGCACAACTGTCGCAAGCGCTGCTGGCGACCGGCGCGTTCGTCGACCTGCGCTCATCGATCGAGGCCGGGCAACCCGAAATCCGCATCGATTTCGATCCGGACCGGGCTGCGCAGCTCGGGCTGTCGGTGCGCGACGTGGCAGATCGGGTCGTCGCCGGCATCCGCGGCCAGACTGCGACCCGCTATCGTTGGCAGGATCGGCGCATCGATGTGCTGGTGCGCAGCGTCGATACCAGCGACGCCGCCGTCGAGGATGTGCGCGCCATCGTCGTGAATCCGGGCGCGGAACGGCCGGTGACGCTCGATGCGGTGGCCCGCATCAGTGTCGCCACGGGTCCGGCGGAGATTCGCAGGCAGGGCCAGCAGCGGGTCGCGGTGCTCAGTGCGGCGCCCGTCGACGGCAACCTTGGCGCGGCCACCCGACGCGCCGAAGCCGTGATCGCGGCGAGCGCGCTGCCGCCCGGCATCAGCGCATCCGTCGCCGGGCAGAGCGAGGACATGCGGGCCGGCTTCGATTCGCTGTGGATCGCGCTGGCGCTCGCCGTGTTCCTGGTCTACCTCGTCATGGCGTCGCAGTTCGAGTCGCTGCGGCATCCGTTCGTGATCCTGCTGACGATCCCGCTCGCGCTCTGCGGCGCGATCTGGGCGCTGTGGGTCACCGGCTCGACGCTGAATGCCGTCGCCTTCATCGGCTTGATCCTGCTGGCGGGCATCGTCGTCAACAACTCGATCGTGCTCGTCGACGCGATCAACCAGGGCCGCGACCGCGGCCTCGACCTCGAAGCCGCGATCGTCGGCGCCGGACGCGCGCGGTTGCGGCCGATCCTGATCACCAGCCTCAGCACGATCATCGGCCTGTTGCCGCTGGCACTTGGCCTCGGGGACGGTGCCGAGATCCGGCGTCCGATGGCAATCACCGTGATGGGCGGCATGCTGTGCGCGACCTTCGTGACCCTGTTCGTGATTCCGGCGCTGTACGCGGCGCTCGAACGCGAACCAGGGCCCCTGCCGCAGGGCGCCCTCGGCGCGGGAGCGCGACCGTGAAGCACGCGGAGTTCGCGCTGCGCCGGCCGGTGACGACCTGGATGGCCTTTGCGGCGTTGTCCGTGATCGGCGCCTTCGCCGGTTGGCTGCTGCCGCTCGAGCAATTGCCCAAGGTCACGCTGCCATTCATGGGCGTGGCGATTCCCTACCCCGGCTCGACGCCGGCGGAGATCGAGGAGCGCATCACGCGCCCCGTCGAGGATGCGCTCGCGACGCTGCCGGGCGTCAAGCGGATACGCTCGACTTCGAGCGCCGACGAGGCGCAGTTGCAGATCGAACTGGACTGGGGCACAGACGTGCGCGCGTCCAGCTTCGAGGTGCGAACCAAGCTCGACTCGATTCGCCACCAGTTGCCGCCGGCCGCGAACCGCATCCTGTTGTTCACGGCCTCGTCCGCCGACATGCCCGTGCTGACCGTGCGGCTGTCTGCGGGCGAGGACCTGTCCACGCAGTACGAGCTGCTCGATCGCGTCCTGAAGCGCCCGGTCGAGCGCCTCGATGGCGTCGCCCGCGTGGTGCTGGCCGGCGTCGAACCGCGCGAACTGCGCATCCTGCTCGATGCCGGACGGCTCGTCGCGCACGGCCTCGACGTGCGCGAACTGGTCGCGCTGCTCGAGCGCAGCAACTTCGCGGTGACCGCCGGTCGCGTCAACGACGCGCAGCGCCGCTTGCTGGTCCGGCCGCTCGGCGAACTGCGCTCCGTCGAGGAAGTCCGCAACCTGCGCATCGCGCCGAACCTGCGCCTGTCCGACGTCGCCAGCGTCGACCTGATCAGCCCGGAACTCACGGTGCGCCGCAACCTCGACGGCCGCTCCGCCGTCGGCTTCGACGTGTTCAAGTCGTCGGAGGCGAACGTCGTCGACGTCGTCGACCGCACCCTGGCAGTGCTCGAGGCGGCCCGGTCGCTGCCGCAGATGCAGGGCATCACCGTGTTCGTCGTCGACGACCAGGCGCGCGCGATCCGCCAGTCGCTCGCGAGCGTCGCCGAGTCCGGCATCGTGGGCGCGCTGCTCGCGGTGCTCGTGCTGTACATGTTCCTGCGCGACTGGCCGACGACCCTCGCGGTCAGCCTCGCCGTGCCCGCCTCGCTGCTGATCACGCTGGCGATGATGTACTTCACGGGCATCAGCCTGAACGTGCTGAGCATGATGGGCATGATGCTGGCGATCGGGATGCTGGTCGACAACGCAGTCGTGGTCACCGAAGCGGTGTTCAAGCGCCGCCAGGCGCAACCCGACGCGCCGCTCGAGGCCACGCTCGCGGGGGTCCGCGAGGTCGGCGTCGCCGTGCTCGCGGGCACCGCGACGTCGGTCGTCGTGTTCCTGCCGATCGTCCTTGGCGAGCGCAACCAAGCGTCGATCTTCCTCGCACATGTGGCGATCCCGATCGTGGTCGCGCTGCTGGCCTCGCTGCTCGTCGCCCAGACCCTGATCCCGATGGTCACGTCGCGCCTGCAGCCGCCGCCCGTGCGCCGCGCTGCCGTAATGGAACGGCTGCAGGCATGGTACGAGCGCATGCTCGGCTGGCTGCTCGGACGCCGCCGCCGTGGCGCACTGCTGCTGGCCGGCATGGGCGCCGCGACGATCGCGCTGCTGGTGGTTTCCGTGCAGCAACCCGGGCGGTTCCTGAAGATAGACATGTTCCCGCAGGATGCCGCGCGCACGCTCGTGCTCGACCTGCGGATCGACGGCGATCATCCGATCGAGCGGGTGGCCGCCGCTGTCGCGACGGTCGAGCGCTACCTGGATGGCCAGCGCGAACGACTCGGCATCACCAGCATCTACTCGCGTTTCGATCGCTCGTCAGCCAACGCCGTGCTGATTCTCGACGCTGCGCCGGATGCACTGTCGGCGCGCGCCGTGATGGCCACCGTGACACGCGAGATGCCGGACATCCTGATCGGCAAGCCGAGTTTCGATTTCGAGGATGAGGCGACCGGCCAGGGCGGCCTCGACCTGCGCCTGCGTGGGGAATCCACGGAACGCCTCGCGGCGCTGGCCGACGATCTGGTCCGCGTGCTGCGCGACATCGATGGCATCGAGAGCGTCCGTTCGGCGGCCCGGGACGGAGAGCGGGAGGTGCGCCTGCGCGTGGACCGCGCCCGCGCGGCCGCGCTCGGCACCGACAGCGGCAGCGTCGCGCAGTCGGTCGCCGCCGCCCTGCGTGGCGACCGGTTGCGGGAATTGCGGCGCGCGGAGGACGAGTTGGTCATGCGCGTGGCGTTCCGGGACAGCGACCGGCAGAACGTCGAGGACCTGCTCGCGCTGCCGCTCTGGCTGCCCGACGGCGCGCAGACGACGCTGGGTTCGCTGGCCACGCTCAGCTACGAGCGCGCGCCGCGCGCGATCGAGCGCTTCGACCGGCGCACCGCGGTGCGCATCGATACCGTGCTCGAGGATGGCGCGACCTTGCCGGCGGTGCGCGATCGGGTCAAGGCGCGGCTTGCCGGCTATCAGCTGCCGGCGGGCTACGACTGGGACTTCGGCGCCGGCGTCGAGCTGCAGGACGAAACGACGGCGATGATGCTCGTCAACGTGCTGCTCGGCCTCGTCATGGTGTTCCTCGTGATGGCAGCGCTGTTCGAGTCCACGGCCTTGCCGCTGTCGGTGCTCGCGTCGATTGCGCTCGGCATCGTCGGCGTCGTGTGGACCCTGTTCCTGAGCGGCACGACGCTGACCTTCATGGCGCTGGTCGGCGTGCAGATCCTGCTCGGCGTCATCGTCAACATCGGCATCGTGCTGGTCGCGCGGATCAACGACCTGCGCGAACAGGGGCTCGCGCGCACGCCCGCGATCCTGGCATCGGGACGCGACCGGCTGCGGCCGATCCTGATGACGACACTGACGACCGTGCTGGGGCTGCTGCCGCTCGCGCTCGACGATTCCCAGCTCGCGCTCGGCATCGGCGCGCCGAGCTATGGGCCGATGGCGATCGCGCTGATCGGAGGACTGGGGTTCGGTTCGCTCGCCGCGCTGCTGTTCGTGCCGGTGATGTACGCGTGGATCGACGACGCGATCGCGGCGACGCGTCGCAGCGTGCGCGCGGCGCTCAGCGCAGCAGCGACCTGAACACGTCCCAGGCGTCGTCGCCCAGCACGTTGAGTGACCGCGCCGCAGGAGCGGCCGGCGCACCCGCGGCGCGCGCGGCTTTCGGCGCGGGCTCAGCGCTCGGTAGTTCGGGCAGCGACTCCGGCACGGGGACGCTGTCGTCGTCACTGCGCCAGGCCACGGCCTGCTGCAGCTGATCGACCCGGGCGCGGATCTGCGGGCCGAGGTTCCCGCGCTGCGCGAGCACCACGCGCGCGAGCCCGATCTGCGCCATCAGCGCCTCGCACTCGACTCGGCTGCCGTACTCGTCGGTCGGCTCGCGCCGCAGCACCGCACCGCGCGCCAGCGCCAGCACCGGCGTGCGGGCGAGTCGCTGCGTCAGGATTTCGGCATAGGCGATCACGGACAGGTTGGTGGCGCGGCGCGCCGACACCGACAGCCCCGGGAACGGCACGTCCCCCTCGCTGAGCACCCGCTCGAGTTCGGCGCGCGCGTCCGCCAGCGCCACGTCAGCCGCGCTGACGCGCAGCTGCTCACCTGCGAGCTGCTGCTGCAGTCGGCGGCGCTTGAAGTGATGCCAGGGGCGGTTGAGCGCCGCAAGCCGCCGCGCTAGTTCGGTCCTTGCAGCGGCCAGGTCGACCGCCGCGCCTTCTGCCTCGCGCAGGCGCGCCTCGGCTTCCGTTCGACGGGCGAACTGGCGTCGGTTGACCTCCGCCACGAAGGCGCGCTGCTCGCGATCGATGTGTTGCCGCTCGAGATCGGCGGAGAACGCCCGCAGCAGGTCCGAGCCCTGCGCCCACAACGCGCGCAGCTGGTAGAACACGAGCGCGGGATAGCCGGTTTCTTCCGTGCCCAGGCGCTGCTCGAGCTGCTCGAGCAACTCGCGCATGCGCGCAGTGGCCCCTTCCTGCTGCTTGAGCCGATCCTTGAGGCGATGGATTTCGTCCTGCAGCTCGGTATAAGCCTTCTTGAGCTCGGCCCGATTGCGGAACAGCTGCAGGACGCGCTGTTCTTCCTCGTTGTCCTGGGCCGGCAGCAGCGCCTGCTTGGCGAGTTCGAGGGGATTGGGGACTTTCATGGATCGGGGCATGGGGCAACGCTCAGTGCGTCGCGAACCGATGCCCGCGATCAGCGCAGTATTCCAGCCACTTATTTAGCATGACGTTGCGCGCCCAGCGCTGATCAAGTTCACGCTCCACGGGGGACCGCCCGCCGGCGAACCCAGTGCACTCCGCCACCCGCGCGTCGTGGTAGACGCGGACCAGCATGTCCGGCACGGCCTCGCGGACGTCCATCGCCGGCCGCTCGAGCCAGTAAGTCAGGTTGAAGCCCGTCGTGTAGGGGGTGCGCTCGGTGACAGTGAGAACCAGTTCGCAGTCCCCGGTGACCTGCGAAGCGAGCCTCGCCGGCAGCTGGCGCAGGTCGCCCGCCAGTGCGCCCAGGCGGATGTGGTTGCTCTCGTACAGCGCCATCAGCGCCACGAAACTGCGCGGGCTGGTTCGCCAGCGCACCGGCAGCAGGGATTCGTTGTCGAGTGGCACCGATCTCATGCAATGACTATAGCGATTCCGCACAACGCTTCAAGGATGCGCGCGGCGCTAAGGATGCACGCGGCGCTCGGTGCCGGACGCTTGCAGGATGCGTGCCGAGATCTCCTCGATCGAGCACTCGGTCGTGTTGATGCACGGAATCGAATACTTGCGGAACATCGACTCAGCCGCCCGGATCTCGTATTGCACCTGCTGCGCGGACGAGTAACGACTGTCCGGTCGCCGCTCCTGGCGGATCTGCTGCAGCCTTTCGGGGCGGATCGTGAGGCCGTACAGCTTCCTGCGATGCGCCTGCAGGCTGCGCGGCAGGCTGCTGTGCTCGAGATCTTCGTCGGTCAGCGGGTAGTTCGCAGCGAACACGCCGTACTGCAGCGCCATGTACAGGCAGGTGGGCGTCTTTCCGGAGCGCGACACGCCAACCAGGATCACATCGGCGCGCTCGTAGTCACGATGCGAGCCATCGTCGTTCGCCAACGCGAAGTTGGTCGCCTCGATGCGCGCGGTGTACGCGTCGCTGTCGGCGACGCCATGCGAGCGACCCGGGCGGTGAGTCGACTGCACCTGCAGCTCGCGCTCGATGGCACCAACGAACGGCTCGAAGAAATCGAGGAACAATGCGTTGCTGCGCTTCACAACTTCGCGGACATCGTCCTGCACGAGCGTGCCGAAAATAATCGGCCTGAGACCTGATTCCGCTGCCGCCAGATCGATGCGCCTGACGGCCTCCTCTGCCTTGTCAACAGTGGACACAAATGGCAAAGTCACCTGCCTGAATTCCTCGTTCTCGAACTGCGTCAGCAAGCTGTGCCCCATCGTTTCGGCGGTGACGCCCGTCTGGTCCGAAACAAAGAACACTGTCCTTCTGCTCACGCCGCACTCCACGAGCCGGAAATCCTCCACGCAGTCTTTCACCATGTCTCCACTGCGGCAAGGGCGTAGTCTTGCGCCTGCCGTCCTTGCAGGAGTCCGCCGCCGATGTCCGAAGCCAGCGCCCGAGTCAACCAGTACGTCATTCCGTTCGAACAGCTGAAGATCGGCGACGTCGAGCACGTCGGCGGAAAGAACGCGTCCATCGGCGAGATGATCGGCCAGCTCGCCCGACTCGGTGTCAAGGTGCCGGGTGGCTTCGCGACGACCGCTGACGCCTACCGCGAGTTCCTGCGCCAGGGCGGACTCGAGGAGCGCATCCGTGCCGCGCTGGCGACGCTCGATGTCGATGATGTCACCACGCTCGCCGCCACCGGCGCGCGCATCCGGCGCTGGATCCTCGACACGCCCTTCCCCGCGCCACTCGAACAGGCGGTGCTGGCCGAGTATCGACGCATGGCTGCCGGCCGCGAGATCGCCGTCGCCGTGCGTTCGTCGGCCACTGCCGAAGACCTGCCGGAGGCGTCGTTCGCGGGCCAGCAGGAGACCTTCCTGAACGTGCGCGGCGAGCAGGCGGTGCTGTCGACGATGCACGAAGTGTTCGCGTCGCTGTTCAACGATCGCGCGATTGCCTATCGCGTCCACCAGGGCTTCGATCACTCGCTGGTCGCGCTGTCGGCCGGCGTGCAGTACATGGTGCGCTCCGATCTCGGCTCGAGCGGCGTCATGTTCACGCTCGACACCGACTCCGGCTTCCGTGACGTGGTGTTCATCACGGCGTCATACGGGCTCGGCGAAACGGTCGTGCAGGGCGCGGTCAATCCGGACGAGTTCTACCTCTACAAGCCGGCACTGCGCGCCGGCCGGCGCTCGGTGCTGCGGCGCAACCTCGGCGCCAAGGCCCTGAAGATGATCTACGGCGAGCATGGCGCAGCCGAGCGGGTGCGCACCGTCGATGTGGCGGCCGCCGACCGGAACCGCTTCTGCATCGACGATGCCGATCTGGTCGCGCTCGGCAAGCAGGCGCTGATCATCGAGCAACACTACGGCCAGCCGATGGACATCGAGTGGGCGCGCGACGGTGAAACCGGCGAAATCATGATCCTGCAGGCGCGCCCGGAAACCGTGCAGAGTCGCGCCGGCCGCAGCATCCAGCGCTATACGCTGCAGGCTCGCTCGCGGGTGCTCGCCACCGGCCGCAGCATCGGCCAGCGGATCGGCGCGGGCCCGGCGCGCATCATCCGCGACGTTTCCGAAATGGCGCGGGTGCAGGCCGGCGACGTGCTGGTCGCCGACATGACCGACCCGGACTGGGAACCCGTCATGAAGCGCGCCGCGGCGATCGTCACGAATCGCGGCGGTCGCACCTGCCATGCCGCGATCATCGCGCGCGAGCTCGGCATTCCGGCGGTCGTCGGCTGCGGCAGCGCGACCAGGGCGATCACCGAGGGCCAGGAAGTCACCGTCTCCTGCGCCGAGGGCGATGCGGGCTATGTCTACGAGGGAGCCCTCGAGTTCTCGCAGCGCCAGATCGAACTCGACGCGCTGCCGCCGGCGCCGGTCAAGATCATGATGAACGTCGGCAATCCGGATCGCGCCTTCGACTTCGCGGCGATTCCGAATCGCGGCGTCGGCCTCGCGCGCCTCGAGTTCATCATCAACCGCATGATCGGCGTCCATCCGCGGGCCCTGCTCGACTTCGACACGCTCGACGCCGCGACCCGCGACCAGATCCGCGCGCAGATGGCGGGCTACTCCGGCCCCGTCGATTTCTATGTCGACAAGCTCTCCGAGGGCATCGCGCAGATCGCGGCGGCGTTTGCGCCGGAGCCCGTGATCGTGCGCCTGTCGGATTTCAAGTCGAACGAGTACGCGAACCTGATCGGCGGTCGCCTCTACGAGCCGTCGGAGGAAAACCCGATGCTCGGCTTCCGCGGCGCCTCGCGCTACATCGACCAGGCCTTCCGGCCCTGCTTCGAACTCGAGTGCCGCGCCCTGCGCCGCGTCCGCAACGAGATGGGCCTGACCAACGTCTGGGTCATGGTGCCGTTCGTCCGCACGGTCGAGGAAGCGCGGCAGGTCACCGAACTGCTGGCCCAGAACCAGCTCGCCCGCGGCCAGGACGACCTCAAGGTCATCATGATGTGCGAGCTGCCCACCAACGCGCTGCTCGCCGACCGCTACCTGGAGTACTTCGACGGCATGTCGATCGGCTCCAACGACATGACGCAGCTGACCCTGGGCCTCGACCGCGACTCGGCCGTGATCGCCCATCTGTTCGACGAGCGTGACGACGCGGTGCGCGCGCTGCTCGCGATGGCGATCGCCGCCTGTCGCCGCGCCGGCAAGTATGTGGGCATCTGCGGCCAGGGACCATCGGACCACCCTGACCTCGCGCGCTGGCTGGTCGACCAGGGCATCGAAAGCATCTCGCTGAATCCCGACACGGTCGTCGAGACCTGGATGTTCCTCGCGGGGGCTCAGCCGGCCCGCTGAGGGCCGCGGTATTCGGGTGCGAACAGCGTCGCGCGATAGTGGCGCAGCTCCGCGATCGAATCGCGGATGTCGTCGAGCGCGAGGTGCGCGCCGGTCTTCTTGACGCCGTCGAGCACGCCGGGCGCCCAGCGGCGCGCGAGTTCCTTGAGCGTGCTGACATCCAGGTTGCGGTAGTGGAAGAACTTCTCGAGCGCCGGCATGTGCCGCGCGAGGAAGCGCCGATCCTGGCAAATGCTGTTGCCGCACATCGGCGAAGTGCCCGCCGCGAGGTGCTGCTGGAGAAAGGCCAGCGTCGCAGCCTCGGCCTGCGCCATGTCGGCGCGACTGGCGCGCACCCGCGCCAGCAGGCCGCTCTGCCCATGCTGGCGCTGGTTCCAGTCGTCCATGCGCGCCAGCACGGACTCGTCATGGTGGATCGCGATGACCGGCCCTTCGGCGACGGTCTGCAGTTCGCGGTCGGTGACCAGCGTGGCGATTTCGATGATGACGTCCGCATCCGGGGACAGGCCGGTCATCTCGAGGTCGATCCAGATCAGGTGGTCGCGATTCGGCATCGCACGAGTCTAGCAGAGCCCCCTCTGCGTCTGATCTACTGCGCGGCATGTCGCAAGGCTTCGAAGCCCAGGTCATTGCCGCGTACGGACGCCACGCCCTCGTGCGCGAGGCGGGCGGCGCGCTGCGCGAGGCCCGCCCGCAGGGGCGTCGCCTCGACATCGTCTGCGGCGATCGCGTCCGCTGCGAGCACGATGCGCAGCACGACCAGACGCGGATCGTCGCGGTACTGCCGCGCGCCGGCACGCTGTATCGCTCAAACCTGCGCGGCGCCGCTGAAGCGGTGGTCGCGAACCTGACGCGTCTCGTCGCCGTGGTCGCGCCGGCGCCCGCGCCGGATCTGTTCATCGTCGATCGCTATCTCGCTGCCGCCGCGTCCGCCGGCATCGGCGGACTCGTGGTGCTGAACAAGGCGGATATGCCCGGCGCAGAAGCGCTGGCCGCCGATCTCGAGCCGCTGCGCCGGGCCGGCTACCCTGTCTTGCCGTGTCGTCGCGACGACCCTGCCAGCCTCGCCGCGCTCGCGGCGGCGCTGCGGGACCAGACCAGCGTCCTCGTGGGCCAGAGCGGCGTCGGCAAGTCTTCGCTGGTCACGCGCCTGCTGCCCGGCATCGACATCGCGACACAGGAACTCGATCGCGACCTCGAGGGCCGCCACACGACGACCGCGTCGCGGCTCTACGACCTGCCGCAAGGCGGTGCGCTGATCGACTCCCCCGGCGTGCGCGACTTCGCTCCCGCGATCAGCGCGCTGGAGCCCGGCAGCATGGGCTTCGTCGAGGTGGATCAGCTTGCGACCGGCTGCCGCTTCCAGGACTGCCGCCACATGCGCGAGCCCGGCTGCGCGGTGATCGCCGCGCTCGAGCGCGGCGAACTGGACCCACGCCGCTACGAGAGCTACCGGCGCCTGCGACGCCTCTACGAGGACCTGGGTCGCGCCGCAGCGCCGCGCTGACGCCGCCAGCGCGAGCGTCAACCCACGGACTGGCGTCCGGCGAGCGCGCGCGCCAGCGTGCCGCCGTCGATGTATTCGAGTTCGCCACCCACCGGCACGCCGTGCGCGATCCGCGACGCGCGCAGGCCACGCTCGCGTGCGAGCTCAGACAGGAAATGCGCGGTGGCCTCGCCTTCGACGGTCGGATTGGTCGCGAGGATCACTTCGCGCACCTCGCCACCCTCCAGCAGGGCTTCGAGTTCACGGATGCCGAGCTGTTCCGGCCCGACGCCATCGAGCGGCGACAGATGCCCCATCAGCACGAAGTAGCGACCGCGGAAGCCGGCGGACTGCTCGATCGCGACGACGTCGGCAGGCGATTCGACCACGCACAGCAGGCTCGCATCGCGCGACGGCGCGATGCAGATCGAACACAGGTCGCCTTCGGTCAGCATCCGGCAGCGGCGGCAACCGCGCACGGCATCGAGCGCATCATCGAGGGCCGTCGACAGCCCGCGCGCCGCGCCGCGTCCCTGCTGCAGCAGGTGGAACGCCATGCGCTGCGCGGACTTCGGCCCGACGCCAGGCAGGCTGCGCAGCGCTTCGATCAGACGGGCCAGGGCCGGGGAATGCTTCACGCGTCGGCGACGGCGTCAGAACGGCAGCTTCATGCCCGGCGGCAGCTTCATGCCCGCCATCAACCCGGACATCTTCTCCTGCGTCATCGCTTCGACCTTGCGCACGGCATCGTTGGTAGCGGCGGCGATCAGGTCCTCGAGCATCTCGCGATCATCGCCAATCACCGCAGGCTCGAGCTGCACGCGGCGCACTTCGTGGCGGCCGTTCATCGTGACACGCACCATGCCGCCACCCGACTCACCGACGACTTCCATCAGCGCGATTTCCTGCTGCGCCTTTTCCATGTTGCGCTGCATGGCCTGCGCCTGCTTCATCATGTTGCCGAAATTGCTCACGGTTCGTTCCTCGGGGCGTTGAATCAGGTATTGCCGGGCCGCGCGCCGCGATTGGGTCGCACGGTATCCTCGTGCAGCACGGCGCCGAAGCGTTGCTGCAGGCCCTGCACGGTCGGATCATCCGCCAGCGAGCGCCTCGCGGCGGCGAGTTCCTCGTTTGCAGCGCGCTCCGAAGCCGCAGCCGGCGTCGCCGGCGCGGCAGCCTCGGCCGCGAAGATCTCGAGCTTGAGCGGCTGGCCGGCGAACTTCGACAGCGCCTGCGCGAGCTTGTCCTCGAGCGCGCGGGTACGCAGGTGTTGATTGCGCGGATCGATCGCGAGCCGCACCGTGCCGCCGTCCACGCCCTGCCAGGCGCAGTGCGACCCCAGCTGGCGTGCGGCGCCGCCGACGTCGAGTCTCGGCAGGAGCTCGATCCACGCGTCGTTGTCGGCGGGCAGCACAGCGAGCGAGCCGCCGGACGCGGTCGAGGTGGCGGCAGGCCCCGCCCCACCCGCCTGCCGGCCGGGCGCGCCCGAGCCAGCAGCGCCGGCCACAGCGCTGCCCGGGCGTGGCGCGCGCGCGCCGTCGCCGTCGAGGCCAGCGGGCCGGAACGCCAGCATGCGCAGCAGCGTCATCTCGAATCCGGTGCGCGCATCCGGCGCCCAGACGATGTCACGTCGCCCCAGCGTCGCGATCTGGTAGTACAGGTGCGTGTCTTCGGGCGTCAGCTGGGCAGCGAGTTCGCGCAGCAGCTCGACAGGATAGGTTTCATCGGCTGCAGCATCCGGCACCGTCTGGCACAGCGCGACGCGGGCCAGCAGGCCGGCCATCGCATCGAGCAGCGCGGCATGATCCGGCGCCCATTCCTCGAGCGAGCGGGCGTGCGCGATCAGCTGCACCGCATCGCCCGCCGCAAGGCGCCGCAGCAATTCGACCACCTGGCCGCGGTCCACCGTGCCGAGCATCGCCCGGGCCTCGGCTTCTGCGGCGCGCCCGGCGGCGAACGCGAGCAGCTGGTCGAGCAGCGACAACGCATCGCGCAGGCTGCCGTCGGCCGCCTCGGCGATCAGGCGCAGCGCCGCGGGCTCGTACGGCAGCGACTCGGCTTCGAGCACGTGCCGGAGACGCTCGACGATCAGGCTGATCGGCAAACGCTTCAGGTTGAACTGCAGGCAGCGCGACAGCACCGTGATCGGCAGCTTCTGCGGATCGGTGGTCGCGAGCAGGAACTTGACGTGCGGCGGCGGCTCTTCGAGCGTCTTCAGCAGCGCGTTGAACGAGTGCTGCGACAGCATGTGCACTTCGTCGATCAGGTAGACCTTGTAGCGACCGCGCGAGGGCGCGTACTGGACGTTCTCGAGCAGTTCGCGCGTGTCGTCGACCTTGGTGCGCGACGCGGCGTCGACCTCGATCAGGTCGATGAAGCGGCCTTCCTCGACTTCACGGCACGAGGCGCAGACGCCACACGGGCGCGCGCTGACGCCCTCGTCGCAGTTCAGGCATTTCGCAAAGATGCGCGCGATGGTCGTCTTGCCGACACCGCGCGTGCCGGTGAACAGGAAAGCATGGTGGACGCGCTGCGAGTCGAGCGCGTTCGACAGCGCCCGCACGACATGCTCCTGGCCGACCAGATCGTCGAAGCGGTGTGGACGCCAGCGGCGCGCGAGCGCGGTATAGCTCATGCGCGCGAGCCCGAAGGGAGGCGGCCCGCACCAGCCTGATCTCCGGCACCCGACCGTACCGCTACCGTTGCTCCCTTCCGGGCCTGGCGGGGTTTGCGGGGAATCGTTGCGGAGGAACCGATGCGGGACGCCATAGAAATCGGGCACGGTTCTGGCGGAGAGGGTGGGATTCGAACCCACGAACACCTTGCGATGTTACTTGACTTCCAATCAAGCGCCTTCGACCGCTCGGCCACCTCTCCGTTCAAATACTTGCATGCGAATGATAGCAGGCCGGCCCCGCCGCCGCCGGCGTCTCAGGCGGCCGGCGCGGTGGGCCGGGGAATGGCATAGCGCGGCGGCGTGTCGAGGCAGGGATCCGCCTCGGAGCGCGGCTTCTCGGGCTCGTTCAGCGGCGGAATCGGCAACGCCTGGCGGGTGTCTGGCGCATCCCGGCCGGCCGGCATCTTGAGCGGCGGGCGCTCCTCGGCCGCGGCGAAGTCCTCGGGCTTGGCGCAGGTGGTCTTGAACAGCCGGCCGCAGCCGGACAGCACCAGCGCAGATGCGCACAGCAGGATCAGGGTACGGGAGGCAATCATCAGGGGCAGGTTCCTTTGCAGGCTGGAAGCGCTCGCCAGCGCTCAGGCAGTGGCGGCGGCCGGGAGTTCCCGGCGGGCGCGCTCCCAGGCCTGCTGCACGCGTTCGTGGCAGCGGGCGGACAGCGGCGTCAGGGGCAGGCGAATGCCCGGGCCGATCAGACCCATGGTGGCCAGCAGCCACTTGACGGGGATCGGGTTGGCTTCGAGGAACAGTGTTTCGTGGAGTCCCGCGAGCGCGCTGTCGAGGGCAGCGGCCCGCACCATGTCGCCGGCGCGCGCGGCCGCGATCATCTGCGACATCTGCAACGGCGCGACGTTTGCGGTCACGGAAATGACGCCCACGGCGCCGGCGCCAATCGCGGCGCGCGCGGTCGGATCATCCCCGCTCAGCAGCTCGAAGCCGGGCCGGCAGGCGGCGCGCAGTTCGGCGATGCGCCCGACATCGGCCACGGCTTCCTTGAGACCCACGACGCGCGGCAGTTGTGACAGTCGCGCAACGGTCGGGGGCAGCATGTCGACCGCCGTGCGGCCGGGCACGTTGTAGAGCAGGATAGGCACCGCACTGGCGGCCGCAACGGCCGAAAAGTGCTGGAACAGGCCTTCCTGGGTCGGCTTGTTGTAGGCCGGCGTGACAACGAGCAAGGCGTCCGCGCCCAGTTCGCCGAGCCAGCGGGCCCGCTCGATGGTCGTCGCGGTGCTGCTGGTGCCGGCGCCGGCAATCACCGGGACGCGCCCCTGCACCCGGCGCCGCGCGCGGACCAGCAGTTCGCGCAGCTCGGCATCGGTCAGTGTCGCGGACTCCCCGGTCGTGCCACCCACGACGATGCCGGCAGTGCCGTTCGACAGGTGGAAATCGAGCAGGCGATCCCACGCGGCGAGATCGATGGCACCATCCGGCGTCATGGGCGTGACGATGGCGACGAGACTGCCGGAAAACATGCGATCTCCCGAAAAAAGGGTCGACAATGGTACGTGCGCGCCCCGCGCCGGCGCAACCGCCGCGAGGTCGCCAGATTCGGCCGCAATCGCTACACTTCCCCCCCACGCACGACCGGGCCCCTGTCAGCATGAAGCAGCACATCGTCGTCTCCGCCATCGGCGCGGACCGTCCCGGCATCGTCCATGAACTGACCCGCGTGATCAGCGACTGCAGCGGCAACATCAGCGAGAGCCGCATGGCCAGTCTCGGCGCGGAATTCGCGATGGTGCTGCTCGTCTCCGGCAACTGGCACTCGCTCGCGAAGCTCGAGACCGAGCTCAAGAAGCTCTCCGATGCCACCGGCCTCACGATCAACCTGAAGCGCACCGAACCGCGCACCGCCCGCACCGACCAGCTCCCTTATTCGATCGACGCCGTCTGCCTCGACCAGACCGGCATCGTCACCGCGCTGTCCGGCTTCTGCTCCAGTCGCGGCATCGACATCGCCGATGTCTCGACCCGCACCTACCCTGCGGCGCACACCGGCGCCCAGATGTTCTCGGTCCAGATGATCGTCAACGTCCCGAGCCGCCTGCACCTGGCGCACCTGCGCGAGGAGTTCATGGACCTGTGCGACTCGCTGAACCTCGACGCGATCATGGAGCCGGTCAAGTCCTGACGTTCCGCGCAACCCCACCCCGCAAGGAGAGCAACCGATGGCCAAGGTCACGGTGGGCAAAAAATTGCCCGACTTCACCTCGACGACCACTGCCGGCGAAAAGTGGCGCCTTAAGGATGCGCGCGGCGGCAAGCTCGTGCTGTTCTTCTACCCCAAGGACATGACCTCCGGCTGCACGATCGAGGCGCAGAATTTCCGCGACCTGCAGGCCGCGTTCCGCAAGGCCGGCACGACCGTGATCGGCATCTCGCGCGACAGCTGCAAGTCGCACCAGAAGTTCAAGGACAAGGAAAAGCTCAACTTCGAGCTGCTGTCCGACGAAGACGAATCGCTGTGCACGCTGTTCGACGTGATCCGCGAGAAGAACATGTACGGCAAGAAGGTCATGGGCATCGAGCGCAGCACGTTCCTCGTCGATGCCGAAGGCGTTCTCGTGCAGGAGTGGCGCAAGGTCAAGGTGGACGGTCACGCGGAGGCAGTGCTTGAAGCAGCCAAGGCGCTCTGACGGCGGCGGGGCTGGCCGCCCGCCCCGCAGTCCGCGCAGCGCGAGAAACCGCCGCCTGTTCGTGCTCGACACCAACGTCCTGCTGCACGACCCGACCGCGATCTTCCGCTTCGAGGAACACGACATCCACCTGCCGATGATCGTGCTCGAGGAACTCGACTCACATAAGAAAGGCCTGTCGGAATCGGCGCGCAATGCGCGCCAGGTCAGCCGTTTCCTCGACGAGCTGATGCAGGATGCGACCAAGGAGCAAATCGACCGCGGCCTGCCGCTGCCGCGTCACACGACGGTCAACCACGGCAAGCGGCCGAGCAGCGGGCGGCTGTTCTTCCAGACGCAGCAGCTGAACTCGGTGCTGCCGGATTCCCTGCCCGGCCACGGCAGCGACAACGCCATCCTCGCGCAGAGCCTGGCGCTGCAGGCGCTGCACGCCGGCACGCGCGTCGTGCTGGTGTCCAAGGACATCAACCTGCGCATCAAGGCGGCGATCGTCGGCGTGCATGCCGAGGACTACTTCAGCGATCGCTCGATCGAAGATGCCGACGTGCTCTATACCGGGCACGAGGCGCTGGGCGACGACTTCTGGGAGACGCACGGCCGCAACATGCGCTCCTGGAAGGAAGGCACGCGGACCTTCTACGAAGTCAGCGGCGAGCGCGCCGCCCGTTGGACCGTCAACCAGTTCGTCTACGAATCGCGCGCGGGCGGGATCGAAGCCATCGTCCGCAAACTCGAGGGCGGCACGGCCACGCTCGAACTGCTGCGCGACTTTCGCGGCGAACGCAATGGTGTCTGGGGCATCCACGCGCGCAACCGCGAGCAGAACTTCGCGCTCAACCTGCTGATGGATCCCGAGATCGATTTCGTCTCCGTGCTCGGCCCCGCCGGCACCGGCAAGACGCTGCTGACGCTGGCCGCGGGCCTGATGCAGACGCTCGAGAGCAACCGCTACGCCGAGATCATCATGACGCGCGTGACGATCCCGCTCGGCGAGGACATCGGCTTCCTGCCCGGCACCGAAGAAGAGAAGATGGAGCCCTGGATGGGCGCGCTGATGGACAATCTCGAGGTGCTGACGCAGAGCGGCGAAGGCGGCAGCTGGGGTCGCGCCGCCACCAACGACCTGCTGCGCAACCGCATCAAGATCCGCTCGCTGAACTTCATGCGCGGCCGCACCTTCCTGAACCGCTTCGTGATCCTCGATGAAGCGCAGAACCTGACACCCAAGCAGATGAAGGCGCTGGTCACCCGCGCGGGTCCCGGCACCAAGATCGTCTGCCTCGGCAACATCGCGCAGATCGATACCCCCTACCTCAGCGAGACGACCTGCGGCCTGACCTATGTCGTCACCCGCTTCCAGGGCTGGCCGCACTCGGGCCACATCACGCTGGTCCGCGGCGAGCGTTCGCGGCTTGCCGAACACGCCTCCGAGATCCTCTGACCGGCGCGCCGGAACTCGCTGGCGCGAGCGCAGTCACATAGAACACCATGCGACGGTCGTCCACGTGATCCTGTCCTCCCGAGCCCTGGCAACGCTGCTGCTGGCGGGCTGGACCGTGCTCGGCGGCCTGGCGGCCGCGCAATCGTTGCCGCAGCGCACCGATACGGCCAACGAGTTGCCGGATATCGGCACGCCGGCGAATGCGACCCTGACCCTCAACGACGAGTACCAGATCGGCCTGATGATCGTCCGCGGCCTGCGCGACCAGGGCCAGATCGTCGAGGATCCGGAGATCAGCGACTGGATCCAGAACCTCGGCTCGCGGCTTGCCGCGCAGACCCCGGATGGCGGCCAGAGCTTCCGCTTCTTCGTCGTGCGCGACCCGGGCATCAACGCCTTTGCATTGCCGGGCGGCTTCATCGGCATCAACCAGGGCTTGATCACGGCGACCGCGAACGAATCGCAGCTGGCCAGCGTGCTCGCGCACGAGGTCGCGCACGTGACGCAGCGGCACATCGCGCGCTCGATTCGCGCCCAGGGCCGCCAGAGCCTCGCGTCGGCCGCGGCAATCCTCGCCGCGATCCTGATCGGCGCAGCCACCGGCGCCGGCGATGCCGTGCAGGCCGGCATCGCGATCGCGCAGGGCACCGCGGCCCAGCAGCGCATCAACTTCACGCGCTCGAACGAATACGAAGCGGACCGCGTCGGCATCGGCCTGCTCGCCGCGGCGGGCTTCGATCCGCAGGGCATGCCGGACTTCTTCGAGACCCTGAGCCGACGCAACGGACTGGCCGGCGTGGGCATCCCGGAGTTCCTTCGGACCCACCCCGTCACGAGCAATCGCATCGCCGAGTCGCGCGACCGTGCGTCGCAGCTCGCGCCGCGGCGGGTCGCGGATTCACCCGGCTACGGTTTCGCGCGCGAGCGCGTGCGCGTGCTGGGTGGCCGTCCGGACAGCGACGTGCGTCCGTACTATGCGGCCCTGCGCCAGCAACGCGCCCTGACCCCCGGCGAGATCTACGGCGAGGCCCTGGCGCTGCACGCCGCCGGACAGAGTGCGGCTGCGGTCGGACCGCTGCTCGAGGTCGTCGGCCGCGCCCCCGGGCTGCCGATGCTCGAATCCTCGCTCGGGCAGGCGCTGCTCGCCGCGGGCCGGACCGACGAGGCCATCGCAACCTTGCAGGCGGCGCTGCGGGTCGCGCCGCGCAACGTGCCGCTGTCGGTGCGCTACGGCGAACTGCTGCTGCAGCTGGGACGCGGCCGTGAGGCGCACGAGCTGCTGCTCGACCTCTTCAACAACGTGCCGCCGACGCCGGCGCAGATCCGCCTGACGGCGATGGCGGCCAGCAGCGCCGGCGACACGGGCGATGCCTACTTCTACATGAGCGAGTACCACATCTCGAGCGGCGATCTGCCCATGGCGATGAAGCAGCTCGAACTGGCGCTGGCAGCGCCTGCCCTGACGACCGTGCAGCGCGCGCGCTTCCAGGCGCGACTCGACGAGATCCGCAAGTTCCTGGCGGAACAACCGCGGCGCCGGCAGCGAGCCGCAGCGGACGAAGCCGGTCTCGCCGCGCTCTGATAATATGCGGCGATGAACGCACTGATCCGCTCTTCAATCCTTGTTGTCGCGCTGTCGCTCGCCGGCTGCGCGAGCCTGCCTCCCAACACGCGTGAGGACCCCCGGGATCCGTTCGAACGGGTCAACCGCGCGACCTTCACTTTCAATGAAGCGCTGGACCGGCGCATCGCGCGGCCCATCGCCAAAGGCTATAAGCGCGTCACGCCGGATGCCGTCGAGACCGGCGTGTCGAATTTCTTCAGCAACGCGGCCTATCCGACCGTGCTCGCCAACAACCTGCTGCAGGGCAAGTTCAAGGACGCGCTGAACGACACCGGCCGACTGCTGCTGAACACCACACTCGGGCTCGGCGGCCTGCTCGATCCGGCTTCGGCCGCGGGTCTTGCGCGCAACGACGAGGACTTCGGGCAGACGCTCGGCCGCTGGGGCGTCGGCAGCGGCGCCTACGTGATGCTGCCGCTGCTTGGCCCGTACACAGTCCGCGACGGCTTCGGCTCGCTGATCGACGAGTTCACCGAGCCGCGCCAGCACCTGAGCGACGAGAGCACGCGACTGTCGCTATGGGCTGCCGTGCAGTTGGAAAAGCGCGCTCGCCTGCTCGAAGCCGACGCGCTGTTGGCACAGGCCGGCGACCGCTATGTGCTGGTGCGCAGTGCCTATCTGCAGCGGCGCGAGTTCCTGGTCCGCGATGGCGACATGCCGGTCGACGAGACGCTCGAAGAAAACTTCGACGACGACGCCGACCCTCAGCCCGAAGGCGGCTGAATCAGGTCTTCGAGTTCGCTTATCCGCGCGATGTCCACCAGCGTCGCTGGCAGTGACTGCAACCGCACCTGGCGCTGGTGCCTCTGCCCCCAGGCCAGCCATTCGACCAGCACGGCGAGCCCCGCGCTGTCGGCACGCTCGATGCCGGCGCAGTCGATGTCCACCGACGTACCCTGGCAGGACTCTAGCGCGCGCTGACCGGCACGCCACGCGGCGGCGGCCGTCGTGAACGTCAATGATCCGCGGACAACGAGGCGCTCTGGCGCCCCGGTAGCCGTCTCGGCCCGCTGAACTGTCGCTGCCGCCTGCACCGCGCTGCTCAGGCCGCCTGCTTGGCGGCGCGCTGCGCCTCGAGGCGCTGGATCACGGCATCGATGCCCTTCTGGTCGATCTCGGCGCCGAAGTCCTCGCGGAAGCTCTTGACGTAGCTGATGCCCTCGATGACCACATCCCAAGCCTTCCAGCCCTGGTCGGTCAGGCGCAACGAGTAATTGACTGGCACGATCTGGCCGTTGCTGCGCTTGACGGTCGTGCGCACCGACGCCGTCTTCGCGGCCGGATCACCCTTGTATGGCACGACCTTGATCCGATCGCCGGTGAAATCGACCAGCGCGTCGCCGTAGTTGTTCAGCATCGAGCGGTAGAACGCGTCGACGAAGCGTTGCCGCTGCTGCGGCGTGGCCGTGGCCCAATGGCGCCCGAGCACGAGCCGGGCAGCGTGGTTGACGTCGAAATGCGGCAGCAGCACGGTGTCGACCAGCTTGTAAAGGCCGGTCGGGTCCTTGCGGAACTCGGCGCGGCGCGCCGCGATCTCCGTCAGCATGATGTTCGCTGCGCTTTCGATCAGCTGGCTCGGGCCGCTGGTGTCGACGCTGCGGGCGGGCGCCGCGCCGTTCTGCGCCAGCGCCGGGGGCGCTGCCACAACGAGCAGAAGCGCGGCGCAGGCCGCGAAGACCGCGAGAATCGCGCGGCGGCTGTGGCGACGAAGTGTGATGGTATGCATGTTGCTCCTCCTGTTCAGGGCGACGCGGCTTCAGGGCGACGCGGCCGGCGCGTCTTCATTGGCGTTCTCGCTGCCGCGGCTCGCGAAGCTCGCGAAGAACTTGTTGATCAGGTTCTCGAGCACGATCGCCGACTGCGTGAACTCGATCTGGCTACCCTCCTTGAGGTAGACATCCGCTCCACCCGGCCCGATGCCGACATACTTGCCGCCCAGCAGTCCGGCCGTCTGGATGCTGGCATCGCTATCCTCCGGGATGCTGCTGAACTGGGACTGAATGCGCATCTTCACGACGGCGCGGAAGTCCTGCGAATCGAAATCCACGGCTTCGACGCGGCCGATGTTCACGCCGGCCATGCTCACGGGCGAGCCGACCTTGAGGTCGCCGACGTTGTCGAACCTGGCCGTGACGAGAAAGCCCTCCGGCGTGCCGACGCGGATGCCACTGCCGGGCAGCTGCGTCGACAGGAACAGCAGCGCGGCGAAGCCGAGCAGCACGAACAGGCCGGTTCCGATCTCAAGGGCGCGATTGGGTCGCATGGAGCAATTCCTCAGGTGGGCGACCGGTCACAGGAACCGGGCCGTCAAGACGTAATCGAGAAGCAGGATCAGCACGGACGAGGTCACGACCGTGCGGGTCGTCGCAAGGCCGACGCCGGCGGCCGTCGGTGGCGCGTGGTAGCCCTCGTATACCGCGACGCCGCTGCAGGCAGCGCCGAACACGATGCTCTTGACCACGCCCTCGGCGACGTCGTTGACCTCGACGGCAGCCTGCATCTGCGACCAGAACGCGCCGGGATCGACGCCCATCAGCTGCACGCCGATCAGCTGCGCACCGAACAGGCCGACGACATTGAACACCGCGACCAGCAGTGGCAGCGCGATCAGGCCGCCGAGAAAGCGCGGCGCGACGACGATCCGGACGGGATCGACGGCCATCATCTGCATGGCGGTGAGCTGATCCGTGGCGCGCATCAGGCCGATCTCGGAGGTCAGGGCCGTGCCGGCGCGGCCGGCGAACAGCAGCGAGCCGACCACCGGACCGAGTTCCTTCAGCAGGCCGAGCGCCGCCGCCACGCCCAGCGCGTCCTCCGAGCCGAAACGCTGCAGCAGGTCGAAGCCCTGCAGGCCCAGCACCATGCCGACGAACAGGCCGCACAGCATGATGATGATCAGCGAGCGAGCGCCGGCGTTGTAGATCTGGTGCACGATGAGCCGCGGCCGCAACAGCGCCGCCGGCACCTGCCACAGCACGTTGGCGAGGAACACGACGACGGCGCCGACACGCCGCAGCGCCGCGACCACCACGCCGTCCCCGGCGGCGGCAACGCCACTCATCGGCGCGGCTCCCGGGCGGCCGGCACGACGCCCAGCAGCTGGTCGAAGTAGTCGGGCGCCGGATAGTGGAACGGCACGGGCCCGTCGGCGATGCCCTCCATGAACTGCCGGACGACGTCCAGCTTGCTCTCCCGCAACTGCTCGGGCGTGCCCGAAGCGACGACGCGCCCTTCCGACAACAGATAGCTTTCGTGCGCGATGCGCGACAACTCGTCGACATCGTGCGACACGACAATGCTCGTGATGCCGAGTGATTCGTTCATTTGGCGGATCAGGCGCAGGATCACGCCCATCGAAATCGGATCGAGCCCGACGAACGGTTCGTCGTAGATCAGCAGCTCCGGATCCATGACGATGGCCCGCGCCAGCGCGACGCGCCGCGCCATGCCGCCCGACAACTCCGAAGGCATCAGCTGCGCGGCGCCGCGCAGGCCGACGGCGTGCAGCTTCGCGAGCACGAGCTGGCGCACCAGCGGTTCCGGCAGGTCGGAGTGCTCGCGCAGCGGGAACGCGACGTTCTCAAATACATCGAGGTCGGTGAGCAGCGCGCCGTTCTGGAACAACATGCCCATGCGCCGGCGCAGGCCGAACAGCTGCGGCTGGCGCAGCGACGCGAGGCCCTGCCCGAACACGCTGACGTGCCCGCGCGAGGGCTCGATCTGGCCCGTGATGAGCCGCAGCAGCGTCGTCTTGCCCGTGCCGCTCGGGCCCATGATGGCGGTGATCCGGCCGCGGCGCGCCTGGATCGACAGCCCTTGGAAGATCGCGCGCCGGCCGACCACGTAGTCGACGTCGCGGACATCGACCACGACCTCTGCGCCGTCGCCAGACACGGCACCCGGATTGCCAGCCCTGGAGTCAGTCACGGGAGGTACGACCGCGCCTCAGTGCCCGATGCGGGGACTGCTTTCGTGCCGACACAGGCGGCCAGGTGATTTCGGATTCTTCGCATTATTTGGGTCGACCGGTCGCCAGCCAGCGGTACTCCAGATTCGACGTTGATCGCGGGAATTTGTTCCGGGCGGGCACAAGCAAAGCAAGCCCGATATTGTAACAAAGCCCGCCCGGGGCGTTGGAGAGCTGGCGCAGATGACAGGAAATCATAATAGGACTAAAATAGTCCCAGTTCCCGATCCAGCGCCCGCCATCGCCCGCCACCCATGCTACGCATCAGCCGCCTGACCGACTACGCGACCGTATTGCTCGCGACGCTGGCCCGGGAGCCAGGCCGCCAGCGCACAGCGGCCGCCCTGGCCGAAGCGACCCGGATCGGCGCCCCCACCGTCAGCAAGGTGCTCAAGCAACTGCAGCGGGCCGGCCTGGTCACGTCGACCCGCGGCCTTCATGGCGGCTATCAGCTCGCGCGCCCGGCGGCGTCGATCAGCGCGGCAGCCATCCTCGACGCGCTCGAAGGGCCGGTGACGCTGACCGACTGCTCCGCCGGACGCGGTCACTGCGACATCGAATCGACCTGCCACGTCGGCGGCGCCTGGCAACGCCTGAACCAGGTGATCCGCGCGTCGCTGCACGACGTCAGCCTCGCCCAGCTCGCGGGCCTCGAGGGTACGGCAGCTCCGCGCCTGCCCTCGCTCGAGCGTGAACTTCATCGCATCACCGTCGCGCGTTCGCCGCGCGCTGGATCTCCGTCATGACTGATACCGCTGAACTCGAATCACTCGTCGGGCGCACGTACCGCCACGGCTTCGTCACCGACATCGAGTCGGACAGCCTGCCGCCGGGGCTCGATGAGTCCGTGGTCCGGGCCATCTCGCGCAAGAAGCGCGAGCCGCAGTTCCTGCTCGACTGGCGCCTCGCCGCCTTCCGTCACTGGCAGACGATGACGCCGCCGCAATGGGCGCAAGTGCAGCATCCCCCGATCGATTTCCAGGACATCTCCTACTACTCGGCGCCGAAGGCCCCTCAGAACGCGCCGAAGAGCCTCGATGAGGTCGACCCGAAGCTGCTCGCCACCTACGAGAAGCTGGGCGTGCCGCTGCACGAGCGCGCGCGACTCGCGGGCGTCGCGGTCGACGCCGTGTTCGACAGCGTCTCGGTCGCCACCACGTTCAAGGACCGGCTCGAGAAGGCCGGCGTGATCTTCTGCCCGTTCTCCGACGCGGTGCAGCGGCATCCCGAACTGCTCGAGCGTTACCTCGGCACGGTCGTGCCGCCTGCCGACAACTACTACGCCTGCCTCAATTCGGCGGTGTTCTCCGATGGCTCGTTCGTCTACGTGCCCGCGGGCGTGCGCTGCCCGATGGAACTGTCGACCTACTTCCGGATTAACGCCGCGAAGACCGGCCAGTTCGAGCGCACGCTGATCATCGCGGCGCCGGGCAGCCACGTCAGCTACCTCGAAGGCTGCACCGCACCGATGCGCGATGAAAACCAGCTGCACGCGGCGGTCGTCGAACTCGTCGCGGAAGATGACGCCGAGATCAAGTACTCGACCGTGCAGAACTGGTACCCGGGCGATGAGAACGGCGTCGGCGGCATCTACAACTTCGTTACCAAGCGTGCCGAGTGCCGCGGCCGTAATTCGAAGGTCTCGTGGACGCAGGTCGAGACCGGCTCCGCCATCACTTGGAAGTACCCAAGCTGCGTGCTGAAGGGCGAGAACTCGATCGGCGAGTTCTATTCGGTGGCGACCGTGAACCATCACCAGCAGGCCGACACCGGCACGAAGATGATCCATGTCGGGCGCAACACGCGCAGCACCATCGTCTCGAAGGGCATCTCGGCCGGCAAGGGCTCGAACAGCTATCGCGGCCTCGTCAAGATCCTGCCGTCCGCCGAAGGCGCGCGCAATTTCACGCAGTGCGACTCGTTGCTGATGGGCGACCGCTGCGCCGCGCACACCTTCCCGTACGTGGAGGTCAAGAACGGCACCGCGACGGTCGAGCACGAGGCCTCGACTTCGCGCATCAGCGAGGACCAGCTGTTCTATTGCCAGCAGCGGGGCATCTCCGAAGAAGACGCGGTCAACATGATCGTCAGCGGCTTCTGCAAAAGCGTCTTCAAGGAACTGCCCATGGAGTTCGCCGTCGAGGCGCAGGCGCTGCTCGCCGTCAGCCTCGAAGGCTCGGTGGGCTGACAGGATTCAGGAACGCGGACAATCATGCTCAAGATCGACAATCTGCAGGTTTCGGTGGCCGGCAAGCCGGTGCTGAAGGGTCTCTCTCTCGAGGTCAATGCCGGCGAAGTGCACGCCATCATGGGGCCCAACGGTTCGGGCAAGAGCACGCTCGCCAGTGTGCTGGCAGGCCGCGCCGGCTACGAAGTCACCAAGGGCACGGCCCATTACCTCGGTGACGACCTGCTCGCGCTCGCCGCGGAAGAACGGGCGCGCGCCGGCGTGTTCCTCGGCTTCCAGTACCCGGTCGAAATCCCGGGCGTCAACAACGTCTACCTGCTGAAGGCCGCCGTGAATGCGGCCCGCAAGCATCGCGGCCTGCCGGAGGTCGATGCCTTCGAGTTCCTGCAGCTCGTCCGCGACAAGATGAAGCTGATGCAGATGGACGAGGCCTTCCTGTCGCGCGGCGTCAACGAGGGATTCTCGGGCGGCGAAAAGAAGCGCAACGAGATCCTGCAGATGCTGGTGCTGGAGCCGCGCCTCGCGCTGCTCGACGAGACCGACTCGGGCCTCGACATCGATGCGCTGAAGGTCGTCGCGCGCGGCGTCAACACGCTGCGCTCGCCCGAACGCGCGGTGGTGCTCGTCACGCACTACCAGCGCCTGCTGGATCACATCGTGCCGGACCGCGTCCACGTGCTCGCCAAGGGCCGCATCGTGCGCAGCGGTGGCCGTGAGCTTGCGCTCGAACTGGAACAGCGCGGCTACGACTGGCTCACGGGCGAAGCGGCATGAGCACACTCGCGGAGCGCCTGTTCGAGGAGTTGGCCGCGACTCCCGACGCGCCTGCGGCTGCGGTCGGACTGCGCGCGGCGCTTGCGCAGGGCTTGCCGACGAACCGCGACGAGAACTGGAAGTACGCGGCGCTGCGCGGTCTCGACAAGCTGCGGCTGGCCCCAGTACCGCCCGCTGCCTCTGCGCTGGCCGCCGCCGGCACGCTGCTGCCGGCCCGACTCGACGGCCACCTGCGCATCGTGCTCGTCGACGGCCAGCTAGCACCGTCGCTGTCGGATGCCCTGCCGGATGCGCTGCGCTTCGCGGCGACGAACCGCGGCTGCAGCCCGGTCGACGCCGATCTGCGCTGGGCGGCGGTCAATGCCGCGTTCGCGAGCGGCGCGCTCGAACTCGACGCGGCTGGCAAAGCGTCTCTTGCGATCGAGGTCTGTTGCATCACGACCTTGACGGCCGCTGCCGGCGGCGCACATCCGCGCCTCGCGCTGCGACTGGCGCCCGGCGCGCAGGTCGCGCTGGTCGAGCGCCAGCTATCGACCAGCGATGCGACGGCGCTGACGAATGTCGCGCTCGGCGCCGAGCTCGGTGCTGGCGCAACGCTCCGCCACGTGCGGATCCAGACGCATGCCGAACGCTCGCAGCTGGTCGAAACGGTGCAGGTGCGCATAGGCGCTGCGGCGCAGTACCAGCAGCTGCAGGTTTCGCTCGGCGCGCAGGCTGCGCGCACGACCGGGCGCATCGAGCTGGCCGGTCCGGGCGCTGCGTGTGCGATGCGGGTCGCGTCGCTCGCGGATGGCACCCGCGTGCATGACAACTTCTGCCTCATCGACCACCAGGCGCCGCAGACCACCACGCAGCAATGGGTGCGCGGCATCGCCGCGGGTCGCGCGCGCGTCGCGTTCAACGGCCACATCCGCATGGCGGCGGGCGCTGTCGGCGCATCGTCGGAACAATCGCTGCGCGGGCTGCAGTCCGGCGCTCAATGCGAGATCGACCTGCGACCGCAGCTCGAGATCTACGTCGACGCGGTCAAGGCCAGCCATGGCGCCACGGTCGGCAAGCTCGACGAACAGATGTTGTTCTACCTGCTGTCGCGCGGCCTCGACCGCGAGACCGCGCAGGGCCTGTTGAAGTGGGCGTTCGTCGCCGACGTGCTGACGCAGCTGACGGACACGGCGCTGCGGCGCCAGATAGAACGCGAACTCGCGCGCAGCCTCGGCGATGCGCCGACCGTGACGGAGGCACCATGAACGCTACCGCGCCCCGCCCCGCTGCGGCGCCCGCCCTCGCTGCTGCGGCAGCCCCCTACGACGTAGAAGCGCTGCGCCGCGAGTTCCCGGTGCTGGCGACGCGCCCGCACGGCCGCCGCCTGGCCTTTCTCGACAGCGCGGCGTCGGCCCAGCGCCCGCTCGCGGTCATCGAGGCGGTCGACCGCTACGAGCGCAGCTCGCATGCGAACGTGCACCGCGGCGTCTACCAGTTGAGCCAGCAAGCCACCGCGGCATTCGAAGGGGCGCGCGAGACGGTGCGTCGGTTCATCGGTGCCGCGAGCACCCGCGAGGTCATCTTCACGCGCGGCACGACCGAGTCGATCAACCTGGTCGCGCAGTCCTGGGGTCGCGCCAACCTGCAGCCGGGCGACGAGATCCTGATCACGTGGATGGAACACCACGCCAACATCGTACCGTGGCAGATGCTGTGCGAGCAGACCGGCGCGGTGCTCAAGGTCGTGCCGATCGACGAGCGCGGCATGCTGCGCACCGATCTGTACCGCGAGATGCTGTCGCCGCGCACGCGGCTGGTCGCGTTCACGCATGTGTCGAATGCGCTCGGCACCATCCTGCCCGTCGTCGAACTGACTCGCGCGGCGAAGGCGATCGGCGCGCTCGTGCTCGTGGATGGCGCGCAGGCCGTGCCGCACGAACGGGTCGATGTGCAGTCGCTCGGCTGCGACTTCTACGCGTTCTCGGCGCACAAGCTCTACGGCCCGACGGGCGTCGGCGTGCTGTGGGGCCGCGAGGCCGTGCTGCGCGCGATGCCGCCCTGGCAGGGTGGCGGCGACATGATCCTGCGCGTCTCGTTCAGCGGCACCACCTACAACGACCTGCCGTGGAAGTTCGAGGCAGGCACGCCGAACATCTCGGGCGTGATCGGCTTGGGCGCCGCCATCGATTGGCTCGAACAGGTCGGCCTCGAGCGCGTGCAGGCGCACGAGCAGCGCCTGCTGGCGCGCGCGACCGCCGCACTGGCCGCCGTGCCGGGGCTGCGCATCATCGGCACGGCCGATCACAAGGCCAGCGTCATCTCGTTCACGCTCGAGGGCGTGCATCCGCACGACCTCGGCACGATCCTCGATTCCGAGGGCGTCGCCGTCCGCACCGGCCACCATTGCGCGATGCCGGTCATGGACTTCTTCGACGTGCCCGCGACGGCACGCGCGTCATTCGGCTGCTACAGCAACGACGCGGACATAGACGCGCTGGTGGCGGCGCTCGCCAAGGCACGCGAGGTGTTCGGCTGATGGACCTCAAGGACCTGTACCGCGACGTGATCCTCGATCACAACAAGCGTCCCCGTAACTTCGGCCAGCTCTCGCCCTGCGACTCCTCCGCCGAAGGCCACAACCCGTTGTGCGGCGATCGGCTGACGCTGACGCTGCGCCTCGATGGCGACCGGGTGTCCGACATCCGCTTCGACGGCAAGGGCTGCGCCATTTCGACCGCGTCGGCTTCGCTGATGACGGAAGCGGTCAAGGGCCTCGATCGCAACGCGATCACGGCGCTGCACGACACCGTGCACCGCGCCCTGACCGAACACGACTATGTCCCGCCGACCGACCTGGGCAAGCTCGCGGCGCTGACCGGGGTGCGCGATTACCCGGCACGCGTCAAGTGCGCGAGCTTGTGCTGGCACACACTGTCGGCGGCGCTCGCGCGGGGACCGCAGGCAACAGTGAGCGACACGGCTGCGGCCGTGTCGACCGAGTGAGGCGACGCGATGCGCAGTCATGAGAACGAAGCCGTTGTGCTGTCGCGCGATACCCGCGCGGTCATCGTGCCGGCAGGCGTTGAAGTCAAGCTGAAGGCGGGTCAATCCGGCTTCATCACCCAGGCGCTCGGCGGCAGCTTCACGCTTTACATCGAGGGCAACTTGTTCCGGCTCGCCGGCGAGGATGCCGATGCCATCGGCAAGCAGGTGCTCACGGCCCCCACGCTACCCGCCAACGCGACCGAGGACGACGTACGCGAGGCTGCATGGCAGCAGATGCGCAGCTGCTATGACCCCGAGATCCCGGTCAACATCGTCGACCTCGGGCTGATCTACGAGTGCGGCGTCGTGCCCGCCGCGGATGGCACGCGCGCAGTCAGCGTCAAGATGACCCTGACCGCGCCCGGTTGCGGCATGGGCGAGGTGCTCGTGCAGGACGTGCGCGAGAAGATCGAAGTGATTCCGACCGTCGGCCAGGTCGATGTCGAACTCGTGTTCGATCCGCCTTGGAACCAGTCGATGATGTCGGAAGCGGCCCGGCTGCAGACCGGGATGATGTGATCCAGCCGATGAGCGGCGCCTGGATCGATGTCGGACCGGTGGCGGAACTGGGCGGCGGCGCGCCGTTCGTCGCGGACGTGGACGGCTACACGGTGCGGATCGTGCGGGTTGCCGGCACGCTCTATGCATTCGAGGATCGCTGCACGCACGACAACGAGCCGCTGGATGGCGGCGAGATCGACCCCGACGATCCAGCAGGTCCGGCTGTCATCTGCCCGCGCCACGGCGCCCGCTTCTGCCTGCGCGACGGCAGCGCGCTGACGCCACCGGCCTACGAGCCCGTGCGCGTGTTTGCGGTCAGGGAACAGGGCAGCCGAATCGAAGTCCAACTGTCGTGAACGCCACGCAAGACCTGCGCCGCCTCTGGCTCGTCCGGCACGCGGAAGCGCAACTCGAACCCAGTGCCGGCGGCGACCATGAACGCGCGCTGACACGCCGCGGCGTCAGCGAGGCCGGCCGAGCCGCCGAGCGCTGCCTCGAACTGGGGTGGCGACCGGAGCTGCTGCTCGCGAGCTCGGCGCTGCGCACGCGCCAGACGGCCGAGATCCTCGCGCGCAGCTTCGGCCTCTCGGCCGGCAAACTGCTGATCCTCGAGTCGCTGTACCTCGCCGACCCGGCGGAGATCCGCCGCGCCGCCGGCGAAGCGAGCCCACGCATCACGCAGCTGATGATTGTTGCGCACAATCCGGGCATCAGCGCCTGTGCGCAGCAGTTGGCGCCGTCCGCATCGCTGGGGGAATTTGCGACCGCCGGCATCGCCTGCTTCGAACTCGAGCTGTCGGACTGGTCGAGGCTGGAACCGGACAGCGCGGGCACGGCGCGCTACGAGTCGGCACGCTGATCCCAAAAAACCGGGCGCCGCTCCCCTTGCGAGGCGCGGCGCCCGTACCCAATCCATCCGTGGATCAGGGTCTGGTGAATCAGGGTGCGAAATCGTCGAGCAGGATGACGTCCAGCGGCACGCCGCCGCCGGCCGCATCACGCGCCGCGATCGTGTAGACGCCGCCGTTCGCGACCGTGACACGCGCCGGACCAATCGCCGGCGTGCGCGTCCCGGTTGGCGTCACGACCACGTCATACGAACCGGCCGCGAGGCTGACGTAGCCGGTGTCGGCCTTGAACGGCACGTTCGTGAACGCCGGCGTGGCGGTCCCGAGTGCGGCGCCTGGCGCGAGCACATAGAGGTCCACCGCGCCCGCGGTCGGCGAGGCGTGCAGGATGCGCACCTTGGCCTGCGTGGCCACGCGCCGGCGGTTGTCGAGCAGTACGAGTGGCTCGATCGCGGCCAGGCGACCGACGGCGAACACCGAGTACTCGACGCCGCGCGCCAGGGCCAGGTTCGCATTGATCGCGATGACGCCCGGGTTGCCGGCCGGAGTGACCTTGACGTTGTATGTTGCGGGCGGCACCTGCACGAAACCGGTGAATGTCGGGAAGGCCAGCGTCGGCACGAGCGGCTGCGCGAAGTTGTCGTTGACGACGACGCTGACGGCCGGCGCGTCCGGCGACGCGTGCACGACGCGCAGCGCCGCAGGCGTCGAACGGTCGAGCAGTTCGATGCGACCGCCGGTCGGCGTCGTCGCGAGCAATGAGATCGGCGCGGTGCCGGTCGTCGTGTTGGGCACTGCCGCGATCAGCAGATCGGCGCCGGCATCGAGGCGCACCGTGCCCGAATCGAACACCACCGTGCCCGGCGTGCCGGCGGGTGTCACGCGGATCTGATACTCCCCGGCGGGCACAGTGGCCGGGCCGAAGGACTCGCGGAACGAGAACGTGCCCGCGGGCGCGCTCGCGGCCAGGTTGGCGTTGGGCGCCGTGACATACACGGCGACGCGCGGCGCGGCAGGCGCGGCGTGCACGACCTGCAGCCGCACGGAACCCGCCGGCACGGCGCTCGTCTCGCGGGTGATCACGAGCGGCTGGATCGCGGCGACGCCGCCGACAGCCAGCACGGCGTAGCGGCGCTGCGGCTCGAGCGGCACGCGGGTGGGTCCGATGACCGCCGGGCGCGCGCCGCCTGGCAGCACGCCGCGCACCGTGATCTCGGTGCTGCCGGAGCCGACGAGCTGGTTCGGCCAGGCTTGCTTGAAATCGAGATTGCGGGCGACGACCTGGCCGTTCAGTTCGAGGTCGACGGCGGGCGCATCGGCGGATGCGTGGATGACGCTGAGTTCCGCGGTGCTTGCCAGCGGATCCGGGTCGTCATCGTCAAGGCAGGCGGTAATGAAGATAGGCAGAGCGAGGGCCAGTATGGCCTGAGCGAGACGTTTCATCCGTGAGTCTCCCGTGTGGGTGATGGGTCCGACCAACCTTTCGGACCCGACTCACGTATGGATTCATCAGCTCGAGCGCGCGATCACCACCACTCGCTCGCGTTCGGAGACGACGACACCACCCGCCCGCTCCAGCGTGACCGCAAAGGCGAGCGGCGCGCCGACCGGGACATTCGCGCGGATCGGCACGATGATCTCGTCGGAGCCGTCGGCATTGAAGACGCCGCCATCGACCGGATAGCGCTGGTCGCGTCGGCCGTCGAAGATCCACAGCTGGTACTGCTCGCGTGCCGCATCGTTGCGGCGCAGACCGACGAAGCGCATGTAGCCCGTCTGCGTGCGCGCATCCCAGACGACATCGCCGGTCACGCCACGGCCCGACGGATCACCTGCCGCGCTCCAGTTGCGGCGCAGCGCGAAGGGCTGGCTCGCCAGCAGCGCTGCGCGCGCTTCCGCCGCGGACGGCGCGACCACCTCGGTGTCGGGCGCAGCGCCAGAGCGCGTGCCGCCGCGGGCCACCTGCGCAGGCGGGCTGGGCGTCGGCGTGTCGATCACGGGTTCCGCTGCCTCGCCGGCGCCAGCATCGGCGGCAGCGACCTGGGTCGGCGCCGGCTCATCTGCCGCACTGCCCGCCCGCTCCAGCAACAGCACGCCGATGAACGCGACGAACGAGGCCGCCGCGGCGATCCAGCCGCCATAGGCGAACCAGCGCGGCACCGTGGCGCCACGCACGCTCGCGCGGCGCCGCTCGGCGAGCGCCGGCGCCCGCAGCGCCGCATAGTGCCGATCAGCGTCGTCGGCGATCCGGATCGCCAACTCGCGCGGCATCGGTTCGAGCGGCG
Organism: uncultured Steroidobacteraceae bacterium; assembly: GCA_964586725.1. Lineage (GTDB taxonomy): Bacteria > Pseudomonadota > Gammaproteobacteria > Steroidobacterales > Steroidobacteraceae > UBA964. The sequence goes on from CAZPJE010000064.1 coordinate 53,523, forward strand.
GACGCAGGGCCAGGTGCACGGCCGCCGCCGCGCGCTCGAAGCTGTCATCGATTTGCGTCGACGCCGCGCCGAGCGTGCGCTCGAGATCGCGCAGCTCCGCTTCGGACGCGCCGCCGACGCTGCGCTCGATGGCCAGCTCCAGCAGTCGCGCGCGTTCCAGGTCGTTGCCGGCACTCATGACCGCACCTCCCCGAGCGCTTGGCGGACACGGATCAGGCCGCGTCGGATCAGGGTCTTGACGGTCCCGAGCGGCAGGCCGCTGCGCGCGGCGATCTCGCCGTGCGACAGACCATCGACGATCGAAAGCTGGATCACCTTGCGCTGCTCCTGCGGCAACTCCTCAAGTGCCGCGCGCGCAATGTCGGCCTCGGCACAACGGTCGATGCGCGCATCGACCCCCATCTGCGCGACCTCGTCGTCGAGCCCGCCCACTTCGTGTTCACGCCGCGACTTCTGGCTGCGCATGCGGTCGATCAGCCGGCGGCGCGCGATCATCGTGACGAACACTCGCTCCGAGCCACGCGTGGGATCGAAGCGGGCCGCGCTGCGCCACAGGTCGAGGAAGATCTCCTGGGTCGCATCTTCCGCATCGGCCGAAGTCGGCGAGAATCGGCGCGCAATCGACCAGATCAGCGCGCCGTAACGGGTCATGCAGCGTTGCACCGCGGCCCGGTCGCCCTGCGCGACCTCGGGCAGGATGGGCTCGAGCACAGGTTCGACGACCGCTGCGGCCATGTCAGGGGCACTCTGGAGTCTGGGCTGGGGGGGCGTCACTTCGTCCACCGGTCTGCTTCCCTGCTGTTCGGCTGGCTCAAGGCACTGGATTCAGCCAGCATGGGACTTCCATGCACCGGGCGGTTGCGCCACCCGCGCATGATGCCTCATTCAGCCGCAAAACGCCGATAGACGTCGAGCAGCGCTGCCGCCCCGTCGGCCACGCCGGCGCTCCAGTCCCCGGCCGCGGCGGCATCCGCGCCGTCGCTGACATATTTGGCGCAAGCGAAGCGCACACCCTCCGCGAGGCAGACGCGCGCGAGCGCGAAGGCCTCCATGTCGAGGACGTCGGCCTGCGCCGTCAGCGCCGTGGTCACGAAGGAGTCGCCGCTGGCGCAACGTGCCGCGGGCAGAAAGGGCAACTCGACGGGCAGGCACAGTTCCGCCGGGGTGGGGTCGAACGGCGTGACCCCGGCCGCGAATCCGAGCGCCGTGACATCCATGTCGCGCTGCACGAAGCGGTCGCAGGCGACGACGGCGCCGCGCGGCCAGCCGGCGCTGCCCGCGGTGCCTAGGTTCAACACCCGCCGGATCGGACGCCCGGCGGCGCGCTGCTGCAGCAGGTCGCGCGTCAGGCCATAGGCCGCGTTGAGCTTGCCGACGCCCGTGTAGAGCACTTGCGCACCGGCCGCCTCCAGCACCCCGGCGGTCTCCTGCGGCAACGCCATGACGACCAGCAGGTCCTTCATCGACGCGCACCCCCTTGAAGGCGGCCGCTGCGGCCCCCAAACAGGCGATCATGAGCAGCGTCACCCCCGTCACGACCGACGACTTCCCCGCCACCGTCCTCGATGCCCCGGACGACCTGCCCGTCCTCGTGGACTTCTGGGCGCCCTGGTGCGGCCCCTGCCGGATGCTGGGGCCGGTGCTGGATGAGGCCGCGCGCGAATTCGCCGGCCGGCTGCGCATCGTCAAGCTCTACACCGACGAGGAGCCGCAGATCGCCGGCCAATACGCGATCCGCAGCATTCCGGCCGTCAAGCTGTTCCACCGGGGCAAGGTCATCGCCGAGTTCGTCGGCGCGCAACCGCTGGGCGCGGTGCGGCAGTTCCTCGGCAAGCACCTGCCGCGCGCCAGCGCGCCGTCGCTCGACGCCGCCCGCGGCGCGCTCGAGCGCGGTGCGCATGCCGAAGCGCTGACGCTGTTGACCACGCTGCGCCAGCAGGAGCCCGACAACGACGACGTCGCGATTGCGCTCGCCGCCGCCCAGGCCCAGGGCGGTGACCCTGCCGCCGCCCGACGCACGCTCGCGGCGCTGGCGCCCGCGCTCCAGTCGGAGCCGGCGGTCCGTGCCAGCTATGCGCGCGCACACTTCGCCGAATTGCGCGCGGCCCCTGACGAAACGGACCTGATCCAGAGCGCCCGCGTGCGCGCCGCGACCGCGCTGCTGCGCGGCGATCTCGAACGCGGCCTCGACGAACTGCTGGCCGCGATGCAGCGCAACCGCCGCTTCGCGACGACGCAGGGACGCGACGACCTGCTGCACGCGTTCGAGCTCGCGCCCGCGGACTCGCCGCTGGTCGTGCAGGCGCGCCGCCGGCTCGCCGCGCTGCTGCACTGACGCGGCCTCGCGCCCGCGGCTGATCCGCCGACAGCTCAGGCGGCTGCCTCGCGCCGCAGTCGGTTGGCCTCGTCCGCGCCGAGATACGCGCGGATGCCGCGCCGCCCCAGGTACAGCAGCGGGATCAGCGCGATGGCGGCCAGCATCTTGTAGACATAGTTGACCGTCCCGACCGCCAGGAACTGCGGGATCGGCCACTGCTGCGGCCCGAGCACGAACGCGATGTACAGCACGACGAAGCTGTCGATGAACTGCGAGACGGCGGTCGAGCCCGTGGCGCGCAGCCACACGAGCTTCTCGCCCGTGACGCTGCGGATCCGGTGGAACACCGTGACATCGATCAGCTGACCGATCAGGAAGGCGATCAGCGAACCGGCGATGGTCCACATCCCCTGGCCGAACACCAGCGCATAGCCGAGCTGGATGTCGTCGACGCCGAGTTCGCGATTGGCGGCGACCCAGAAGCCGGCCGGTGCGAGCGCGATCGAAATGTACGCCGCGACGAACGCGTAGCTGACGAACCCGACCGTGATCCACGAAATCAGCCGCACGCCGCGGACGCCGAAGTACTCGTTGATGATGTCGGTCATGATGAACACGAACGGCCACAACAGCACGCCCGCCGTGAAGTTCAGCGTGCCGGAGACCCCCAGCAGGTTCCATTCGAACGGCGCGATGCCGAGGGTGTCTTCCAGCGAGAAGATCTTGACGCCGATGAACTGCGCGATGATCGCGTTCGTCAGGAAGAATCCGGAGAGGATGATGAACAGCCGATTGGCCCGGGAGTCGGTCGTGCGCATCGGGCCAGTATAATTCGCGAATCTGCCGTCCGGAGTCCGACATGGATCCCCAGTTCCTGGACCGCCTCGAGACCGGGCTCGCCGACCTGCGGGCGCGGGGCCTGTACAAGACCGAGCGCATCCTGACCGGCCCGCAGGGCGCGCACGTGCGCGCCGCCGGCCGCGAAGTCATCAACCTCTGCGCCAACAACTACCT
>CAZPJE010000065.1:0-5360 GCA_964586725.1 uncultured Steroidobacteraceae bacterium
CCGATCGCAGACACGGCCCGGTGCGACAAGCCGGTCAGCTTCGCGCCCTTCAGCCGCCTTGGATCCGACCCGCCGCTTGCGCCGGGCCAGAGTGAGGGCGTTTGAATTTCCTATCCCCGGGGTACCACCCGTTCGTGGCACCGGCGGCGCACGCCAGCCAGGGGTACCAGAATCCGGAGGGTGCGGTGCTGGGGCCCTGCGTCTACTGTGGCATGTGCGCCCGGTGGGGCTGCGAGATGGGTGCCAAGGCCAGCCCGCAGACGACGCTGCTGCCGGCGCTCAGGCCGCTGAAGAACTTCGAGTTGCGCACGCACGCCAACGTCCTGCGCATCCTGGTGGACAAGCGCACCGGCCGGGCGACCGGTGTCCTGTACGCCGATGCCCAGGGACGCCGTGTCGAGCAGCCCGCCGAGCTCGTAGTCCTTGCCAGCTTCGTCTTCAACAACACCCGGCTGATGCTGCTCTCGGGCATCGGCCAGGCCTATGCGCCTGCCACCGGAACCGGCAGCGTGGGCCGCAATGTCGCCTACAACACACTCACCAGCGTCCAGGCCTTCTTCGACGACAGGATCTTCAACGTCTTCATGGGCGCCGGCGCCATGGGCTACACCCTGGACGACTTCAACGCCGACAACTTCGACCACCAGGGGCTCGGCTTCGTCAACGGCGGCCACATCAGCGTCATCTCCGGTGGCAGCGGGCCCATCGGCTTCAGGCCGACGCCGCCCGGTGTTCCGCGCTGGGGCAGCGCCTGGAAGGCCGCAGTCGCGAAGTACTACAACCGAACGGTCAACATCGCGCAGCACGGCGGCGTGCTCGGGTACCGGAGCAACCACATCGACCTGGATCCCACCTACCGCGATGCGTGGGGCCAGCCGCTGGCCAGGATGACCTTCGACTGGCAGCCCAACGAACTGAAGATGGCGGACTTCCTGCTCGCCAAGTCGGTCGACATCGCCAAGGCGATGGGCGCAGTGCACGTGAAGCCGGCTGCCTTGGAACGGCACTACACGATCACCCGCTACCAGACGTCGCATCACTCGGGAGGCACGCCGTTCGGCCTGGACAGGCGCACGAGCGCACTCAACCGCTACCTCCAGAGCTGGGATGTGCGCAACCTCTTCGTCGTGGGTGCCTCCGCGTTTCCGCACGCTTCAGGGAACAACCCGACGGCAACGGTGGGTGCGCTCACCTACTGGGCGGCCCGTGCGCTGGTGAACGACTATCTGCCCCGTCCGCGCATGCTGGCGTGAGCCCGGTCGGTGCAGGCGCCCGGAGCGGCAGCGTCGCTGCGGGTTGCCCGGGCGAGGCCAAGCCCGGGCGGTGCACGGTGCAGGGAATGCGCCGATCGAGGAACTGCCGGACGGCCTGCGAATAGCGATGCGGGTGCGAGAAGCGGAACATGTGTCCCGTTCCTGGCAGCACCAACTCTTCCGACTGGCGGATGCCGGACAGCAGGATCTGCGACGCGGCCTGGCCGATCAGCCTGTCGTCCTCGGGGGTGAGAATCAGTGTCGGCACCTGGATCAGGCCCAGACGGTCGATGTAGTCCGCATGGGCGAGCGAGCGCACGCGGTTCACGAAGGCTCGGTGCGGCGTCTCGCGCACGAAGAACTCCCTGGTCTTGCGCATCGACCAAGGCACCTCGCCCTGCGCGTCGTGATCCGACCGCAGATTGGCTGCGTGCACGCGCAGAGTGAGCGAGCGATAGAACGGGCCGGGAAAGTATGGCGCTAAGGCGGCAAGTGCCCGCAGCAAGGGCGAGGTGATCGGGTCCTTGGCAAAGCCTCCAGAGACCACGAGCGCTTGAAGGCCTCGGGGCTGGCGAACGGCCAAGGCGATCGAGATCACGGCCCCGTAGGAGTCACCGACGAGCACATAGCTCGGCAGATCCCTGATCTGCTCGTGCAGGACGTCTGCAGCGGCTTCCAGATCATCGATGTCGTCGGGCAGCCGCAGCGTCCTCTTCGGACAGTCCTGCAGGGCCGTCAGTGCCTCGAGGTTCCAAGGCGCACCGGCAAAGCACGGCACCATGACGAGGGTCGGTTGCGTGTCCACGGTCTTCCACCCAAATGCAGCGTTGCACGCCACTGTGGCAGCGCGCAGACCGACCGTCCAATGGCAACGGTGCAGGAACTCGATGCGCCCGGTCGATGACCGCTCGGTGTGGCCCGAGTGTCTTCCGCTACGCCTGCGCTGCCGACTCCTGCAGGCGTTCCGTCAACCAGGCGATTTCGGGCTCCGCAGCGCGTGACACCAGTCGCCCGATGCCAACGCTCCACGGCGCCATGTCCAGCGGCAGTTCGAAGATCGCAATGCCGGCGGCCGATGCCAGGGTAGACCCCAGCTTCTCGGGGACGACAGCCAGCAGATCGGTCGCGCCAACGACGAAGGGCGCACTGATGAAGCTCGGGCTCGTGCTGGCGATGCGGCGACTTCGGCCGCTTGCCGCGAGCACCTCGTCGACGGCGCCCCGCGTGTCGCCCCCGGGTGACACCAGGACATGCGGCCAGGAGAGAAAACACTCCAGGCCGACACGCGGCCCTCCCCGTCCCGGCTTGAGGCAGGGGTGCCCGACGCGGGCGATGCCGACGAAGCGCTCGTCGAAGAGGTGCAGCACCTCGATGCGCCGTGGCCATCGTGCAAAGCCGCCTGCGCCGACGGCCAGGTCGATGGCGCTGGAGTCGAGTTGCCGCACGACGTCGGCCTGGTCGGTCAGCACCGCCCTGACCGTGCTGTCCGGGGACTTCGCGGTGACCGCGGAGATCGCCCTGCTGAGCACCGTCATGACGCCGTAGTCCGTCGTGCCGATCACGAACTCTCGTCCCATCCGCGACGGGTCGAACGGGGCCCTGGGCACTGCGATACGCCGCACACCCTCAAGCACCTCTGCCAGCGGCTGGGCCAACGACGCCGCAAGGGGCGTAGGTTCGACCCCATGCGGATGTCGCAGGAAGAGCGGGTCGTCCAGTGCCTCGCGCAGCCTGGAGAGTGCATGGCTGGTGGCCGACTGCGAAAGATGCAGACGACGGGCTGCACGCCCCACGTGACGCTCGTGCAAGAGCGCCTCCAGGACGACCAGGAGATTCAGGTCAAAGCGCGTCAGGTCCAGCGGCTTGATGCTCATGGGAAGGCAGGCGTTGTGGCGGCGCGAGCGCCCCCGGGGAACTGACACTCGCCCGAACTGCGGCTCCAACCGCGGCGCCCCGAACGCCCGCGACCGACCCGCCAGCCCAAGCGCACGCGCGTGGCTTGCCGGGTCCCGCTTGCGGAACAAGCACTGGCGCCACAATTCCAGCTTGGCCTGGCGGTGCCGAAGCCGCAAGGCACACTGTGCCGAAGGGCGTTGGCGTTCCCCACCTTCGACAGGCGTGCTGCTGGCGACGGGGCCGTCGCGATGGCCTGGGCAGCCGGCAGGGGGAAGCCTGGATGCGATCCACCCGCACCACCCTGGATGCCGCCAAGCGCAGCAAGTCGGTCATCCTGCTCGGCACAGGGGGCATGGAACGCATCAGGCGCCAGTGCGCCGTCGCAACACCACCTCCACGCAGGTGCCTCCACTCGCCGATGGGTTTAGCCTGAGTTCGGCGCCCACGCGCTCGGCTCGTTCACGCATGGCCAGCAGCCCTTGGCCTCCACGGGCGGCGGCCGTGCTCGGAAGCCCGCACCCGTCGTCCTCCATGACCAGCCTGGTTTCGTTGTTCTGCCGCGCAAGCCGCACGTCGATGCGTCTTGCCTGTGCATGCCTGACTGCATTGCTCACCGACTCCTGCGCAATCCTGAACAGCGCCAGCTCAGACTCGCCATCCATCAAGGCCGGGTGACCGTCGACCTGGAAACTGCACCTGAGCAGGCCGTCGACTTGCGAGCGCGCACACAGGGCGCGCAAGGCAGGCTCCAGACCCTGAGCCAGTGTGGCAATGGGTCGCAGCGTCATCACCGAGCGCCGGGCTTCAGCCAGACCGAACCGCGCCAGGTTTCGGGCACGCTCAATGGAGCTGGCCACCGGGCCCATCTCGCAATGCTTCTGCGCGTCCTGCGCGGCTTCCAGCTGCAGCGCCACGCCAGCGAAGTTCTGCGCCAAGGAATCGTGGATCTCGCCTGCCACCCGGTTCCGTTCCTCGCTCAAGGTGGCCTGACGCGCGTCCTCGGCCAGCCGGCTCATCTCGATGGCCAGCGACACCTGGCGTGACAGAGCCGCCATCACCGCGCATTGCCCCGACGTCGGTGCCTCGTCGCCTGCCAGGTGAAAGGTCAGCCAACCGAATGGGCCCTGCTGCCGGTGTAGGGCGATGTACATCGCGCTGCGTGCGCCGTGGGATTCGTGCAGGCGATCACCATCGGGCAGCATCGCGCCCTGCTCGGTGTTACGGCACCAGAAGTGGCCATCGCGCAGCAGCCGCTCCCAGCCTGCCCCCAGAACCGGGTCCGACAACGGCCAGCCATGGTCCGGCGCCGGGCCACGCAAGTCCTGGCGCTCGCCATTCAGCATCTGCATACGCATGCTGGCCGTGCCGGCCGCGACATCCACCTCGGCCCAGGACATGGCCACCACCGGCATCGGCGCCAGCGCCTGCGCCACGGCGCGCAGCGACTCCACCACCACCTGCTGCGGGCCACCTGCGCTGCCCAGCCGCTCCACGCTCAGCCTCAGCGCCATGCTGACGCGGTCCATCGATTCGGCACGGGCGAGCGCCGCTGCGGCCTCGCGCTCGCGTGCTGCCAAACGAACGGCCTGCATCGCCACCGCCAGTTGCTGGCCCAAGGATTCGGCCAGTGCGATCTCCGCATCGCTGAACGGATGCTCACCATCCCGAAAGATCAGCAGCGCCGCCTGCGCTTCGCCGCCGATGATGATAGGCACGTTGAGCTCCAGCTCCCAGCGCATCGCGATCTTGAAGCTGTGCGCTTCAGGCCAGCTCTTGGCGCTGCGATGGTCCAGCACCGTGGAGCGAACCCGCCGCCGCCGGCCAAAAGGTGCTGACGCTGCGAGGCGCGATGCCGCGCGAGGTCACCGCGCGCCAGGCGCTGTGTGCCGAGGTCGACGGCTTCAGCCTGCACGCCGCGGTCCGGGTCGAAGCACACGAGCGCAAGCGGCTGGAGCGGTTGTGCCGCTACATCACCCGGCCTGCGTTGTCGGACGAGCGCATCCAGGTGAATGCGGCAGGGCAGGTGCAGCTGGAGCTGAAGACGCCGTGGCGAGACGGCACGACGCATCGGGTGATGAGCCCGCTGGAGTTCATGCAGCGGCTGGCGGCGCTGGTGCCGCGGCCGAGGCTGCACCTGATCCGGTACCACGGGGTGCTGGCGCCCAACGCGAAGCTGCGGGCGCGGGTGGTGCCGCAGCAGCCGCCCGCTCT
>CAZPJE010000066.1:0-30284 GCA_964586725.1 uncultured Steroidobacteraceae bacterium
GGCAGCTCGTCAGCGTGACGGAGTTCATGAAGCCACGGGTCGAGGAAATCTGCGGCACGCTGCCTGCGAATCTCGGTCGCCGGTTGCTCGCGTCGCCCACCGCAGTCCGTTGGCTCGGCTCTTTGACCGATGGCCGTGAGATCCATACCAGCACCATCAGTGGCTATGCGCTGCTCCGCCTGATCAGCGGATTGCGCCGCTGGCGCCGCTGCACGCTGCGGTTCCACGAAGAGTCAGCGCGATCTGCGCGATGGCTCGCGCAGGTAGAAAAGCATGCCGTGCATGACTATCCACTCGCGGTCGAGTTGGCTGAATGTCAGAAGCTCGTCCGAGGTTATGGCGATACGCATGAGCGCGGATTGCGTAGCTTCGAGCGTCTCAGTCAGGCTGCGGAACGTCTGGCCGGCCACCCGGACGCCGCGTCGGAGCTGTCGCGCCTGCGAGCCTTGGCGCTGGCGGACGATAGCGGTCAGAAGCTGGCGCTCGCCCTGGCCGGCTGACGGTCGCGCATAGGACCGCAATCCACGACGTGGGCGCGGTGGCGGCAGTGGTCCTTGCATCTCACTGAGTAGTACCGTGCTCGCAACCCGCTCAAGCCGTGGGAAGGCCTGTTGATCTGCATCGTGAGTGTCGGTGGGCCGCCCCAGTGCGACGAGCGTGGCCAGTCTGTCGTCGGATGCGGCGTCAGACGGAGGACCCCGGTTGACTGCCGCTCCGACTACTTGCCTCCAGTCGGGCGAATTGAGGGCCCAGTCCCATTGCGGGAACGCAATTCCCGCATTCCTTGCCAATCAGTTGACATCTAAACTATTTAGATCTATAAAAAACGACTGCGAGCGTCGGGAGCGGTCATGAAGCGGATTGTGTGCCTCGGCGGCGGCCCCGCCGGTCTCTATTCGGCAATTCTCTTCAAGCGAGCGTTGCCAGAGGCAAGGGTCGAAGTTATCGAGCGCAATCGCCCGGACGACACCTTCGGCTGGGGCGTGGTGTTCTCGGACAAGACCATGGAAGGGTTCCGGGAGATCGATCGAGAGTCCCACGACGCCATCACGGCGAGCTTCTACCACTGGGATGATATCGCGGTGCATTTCCGCGGCGAGACGCTGCGTTCCGGCGGACACGGGTTCTGTGGCATCGAACGCAAGACGCTGCTGAACATCCTGCAGCGACGGGCGGCGGATCTCGGCGTTCTGCAGACGTTCGAGACAGAGGTGCAGAGCGAAGAGTCCTACGCCGGGGCGGATCTGATCGTCGCGGCGGACGGCGTCAACAGCAGGACCCGGGCCCGGTATGCCGACGTTTTCCGTCCCGACATCGATGTCCGGAAGTGCCGGTTCATCTGGCTCGGCACTACACAGAAGTTTCCCGCGTTTACCTTCGCGTTCGAGCAGACCGAGCACGGCTGGTTTCAGATCCACGCCTATCAGTTCAACAGCACGCTCTCCACCGTGATCGTGGAGACACGCGAGGAGACCTGGAAGGCGCACGGCCTCGACGGCTACAGCACGGATCAGTCCATCGAGTTCTGTCAGCGACTTTTCAGCCGGTACCTCGATGGCCATTCGCTGATGAGCAATGCCCGTCACCTTCGCGGCTCCGCGTGGCTCAATTTCAACCGTGTGCTGTGCGAACGGTGGCATCACCGCAACATCGTGCTGATCGGCGATGCGGCGCACACGGCGCATTTCGGCATCGGTTCGGGCACCAAGCTCGCCATGGAAGATGCCGTGTCGCTGGTCAAGCATGTGGCTGGCGCGACGGACCTGCAGGCCGGGCTCCAGAACTACCACGACGAGCGATCGCTCGAGGCACTCAAGCTGCAGAGTGCCGCGCGCAACAGGATGGAATGGTTCGAGAACGTCGCGCGCTATACGCACCTTGAACCCTGGCAGTTCGCCTACAGTCTTCTGACCGGCAGCCAGCGTATCGGGCATCAGAACCTGCGGGTTCGGGATGCCGGCTATGTCCGCCAGGTCGAGGCGGAGTTGGCGAAGCAGGCGGGAGTAGAGACTGCGCGCGCACCGATGTTCCTGCCTTTCAAGCTTCGCGGGATGACGCTCGAGAACCGGGTAGTCGTGTCGCCAATGGCCCAATACAGCGCTACAGATGGTCTCGTCTCCGACTGGCACCTCGTCCATTACGGCTCGCGCGCCATCGGAGGAGCAGGGTTGGTCATCACTGAAATGACCTGCGTATCACCGCAAGGACGCATCACGCCGGGGTGCACGGGGCTGTGGAACGAGGAGCAGCGCGATGGCTGGACCCGAATCGTCAATTTCATCCACGCGAACTCCCGGGCGCGGGTGTGCCTGCAACTCGGGCACGCGGGGCGCAAGGGCTCGACGCAACTCGGTTGGCAAGACGCGGACCGGCCGCTCGAGTCCGGCAACTGGGAGACGCTGGCACCTTCCGCGCTGCCGTATCTGGCCGGCATCAGCGCGGCGCCTCGCGCCATGCAGCGTGCCGACATGGATCACGTGGTGGCCGACTTCGAACGGGCCGCTCGACTGGGCGCGACAGCCGGTTTCGACATGATCGAATTGCACATGGCGCATGGCTATCTGCTCGCGAGCTTCCTGTCGCCGCTGACGAACACGCGAGCGGACGAGTATGGCGGGACGGTCGCGAACCGCCTGCGCTTTCCCCTCGAGGTGCTGCGTGCGGTTCGAGCCGCATGGCCGAAAGACCGACCGATCTCCGTGCGCATCTCCGCCAGCGATTGGGCGGAGGGCGGCATTACCGAGGCTGATCTGATTGCAGTGGGACTCGCTCTGCGCGACGCCGGTGTGGATCTGTTGGACGTCTCGACCGGCCAGACGGTGCCGTGGCAGAAGCCTGCCTACGGGCGGATGTGGCAAACGCCGTTCTCCGATCTGCTGCGCAGCGCTGTCGGGCTCCCGACCATCGCCGTGGGAAACATCTACGAGGCCGATCAAGTGAACTCGATTGTGGCGGCAGGTCGCGCCGACCTGTGCGCCATTGCGCGACCGCATCTTGCCAACCCATCATGGACGCTGCAGGCGGCGGCGACGGAGGGCTTTCGCGATGTGTACTGGCCACCCCAGTATCTGTCCGGAAAGTCGCAACTCGAGCGCAATCTCGAGCGGGCCGCGCAGTCCGCCGGCCCCGTCTGAGCGCGCGCGCCACGGGAGATCTTGATGGATATCCAGGACCCTTCGCTGACCGGTCGACACGCCATCGTGACGGGAGGATCGCGCGGCATCGGCCGCGCGATCGCGGCAGCGCTATCCTCACAAGGCGCCACGGTGACCTTGCTCGGCCGTGATCGCACGGCCGTTACGGAGACGGCCGCTGCCCTCGGCGAGCGGGTGTCGGGCGATGTCGCCGATGTCACGGACGCCGAGGCCGTGCGCGCTGCGTTCGTCCGCGCGGTGGAGAGGTCCGGGCCCGTCACGATCCTGATCAACAATGCGGGGCAGGCGCAGAGTGCGCCGCTGCATCGCACCGACGAACAGATGTGGCAGCGGCTGATCGCCGTGAACCTGACCGGGACCTACCACTGCATCCACACTGCCTTGCCAGGCATGCTGGCAGCGGGTCACGGACGGATCGTCAACATCGCGAGTTCGGCCGGTCAGGTGGGGTACCCCTACGTCGCGGCCTACTGTGCGGCGAAACACGGCGTGGTCGGGCTCACCCGTTCGCTTGCGCTGGAGACGGCGACCAAGGGGATCACGGTCAACGCGGTCTGTCCAGGCTACACGGATACGGACATCGTGCGGGAGACGATCGAGAACATCCGCGCGAAGACGGGGCGTAGCGAGGGCGAGGCCCTTGCCGCGCTCGTGCAGCACAACCCGCAGGGCAGGCTGGTCCGGCCCGAGGAAGTCGCGAATGCGGTGCTGTGGTTGTGTCTGCCCGGCAGCGAGAGCATCACCGGGCAGAGCATCGCAGTGTCCGGTGGCGAGGTCTGCTGAGATGCTGCGTGCCACGGTACCTTCAGATCTGGAAACCCGAGCTACCGCCGACCACCATGACGCCCTGCGCGTCTGGCTGCGGCTGCTCGCCACCAGCAACATGATCGAGTCCCGCGTGCGCACGCGACTGCAGGAGCGCTTCGGCATGACGCTGCCGCGTTTCGATCTCCTCGCTCAGCTGGAGCGCGTGCCGACAGGGCTGCGAATGAGCGAACTGTCTGCGCGCTTGATGGTGACCGGCGGCAACGTGACGGGTATCACCGATGCGCTTGAGCGGGAAGGGTTGGTAGTGCGGGAAGCGGACCCGGCTGATCGTCGTGCGTGGCGCGTGCGTCTGACCAGCGCGGGCCGGCGCTCGTTTCGTGCCATGGCGGACGAGCACGAGAAATGGATCGTGCAAATGTTCGCGGGACTACCGGGTCGCGACATCACGCAGCTCAACGAACTGCTAGGACGGGTCAAGGCCCATCTGAGGACTTCAACCGAGGACGAGGCATGACATCCCCATCGCAAGGCTCCCGCTTGGCCGATTACCGCGCGGAGCATTTCCTCTGGCGCGTCGAGGCGCAGATCGGCTACATCACGCTCAACCGTCCTGAGCGCAAGAATCCACTGACGTTCGAGTCGTACCAAGAACTGCGGAATCTGTTTCGCGCTTTGGTAGACGCCGAGGACGTCCGGGTCGTCGTGATTGCAGGCGCAGGCGGCAACTTCTGTTCCGGTGGTGATGTGCACGAGATCATCGGGCCACTGACGAATATGACGATGCCGCAGTTGCTGCGTTTCACACGCATGACGGGAGATCTCGTCAAGGCGATGCGTGCCTGTCCGCAGCCGGTCATCGCGGCCGTCGATGGAATCTGTGCGGGCGCCGGCGCGATCATCGCCATGGCGTCGGATCTTCGCTATGCGACGCCCGCAGCGAAGACGGCGTTCCTGTTCACGCGGGTCGGGTTGGCGGGTTGCGATATGGGTGCCTGCGCCATCCTGCCGCGGATCATCGGACAGGGGCATGCGGCGGAGCTGCTCTTCACTGGGCGAGCGATGAGCGCTCAAGAAGGCGAGCGCTGGGGCTTCTTCAGTGCCATACACGCCGCGGATGCACTGTTGCCCGCGGCAGAGCTTTCTGCATCGGCCATCGCGGCCGGTCCATCATTCGCGCATGCGATGACCAAGACCATGCTTCACCAGGAGTGGAACATGAGCATCGACCAGGCCATTGAAGCGGAGGCGCAGGCCCAGGCGATCTGCATGCAGACCCAGGATTTCCGCCGCGCATACGAGGCGTTTGCGGGCAAGCAGAAGCCTCTGTTCCAGGGCGACTGAACGTGACAACAGTCCCACATGCAGCATGGCCGTTCTTCGATGACACGCACCGACGACTGCTCGGTGAAGCGCGCAGCTGGGCTACGGCCTCTCTGGCGGACACCGCCCATCCCCATGATCGTGCGGCCGTGGACCAGCGTTGTCGCGAACTCGTGAGCGCGCTCGGGCGCGCGGGCCTGACGCGATATTGCGTGCGCGCGGCTGATGGTGGGGCGCTCGCCGAGTTCGATGCCCGAGCCATCTGTCTCGTGCGGGAGTCGCTAGCCTGGTGGGATGGTCTCGCGGATTTCGCATTCGCAATGCAGGGACTTGGCAGCGGGGCGTTGTCGCTGGCAGGAAACGACGCGCTGCGCGCCCGCTATCTGCCGCGGGTCGCGCAGGGTGAGGCCATCGCAGCCTTTGCGCTTTCCGAACCGGACGCGGGCTCCGACGTTGCCGCCATGCAGTGTTCGGCGCGACTCGACGGTGATCACTACGTGCTCGATGGCGTGAAGACCTGGATCTCCAATGGCGGAATCGCGGATTTCTACTGCGTATTCGCCCGCACGAGTACCGGCGTTCAGCGTCCCGACGGCACGACCGAAGCGCGTGGCATCAGCGCCTTCGTCGTCGAGCCCGGTGATCCGGGTTTCGCGGTCGAGTCGCGGATTGACGTGATCGCGCCGCATCCGCTGGCCACGCTGCGATTCTCGGGCTGTCGGGTGCCCGTCGCGCGTCGCATCGGCGCCGAAGGCGAGGGATTCAAGATCGCGATGCGCACGCTCGACGTGTTTCGTTCATCGGTGGCCGCAGCGGCGCTCGGTTTCGCCCAACGCGCGCTGGACGAGGCTGTGCGGCATGCGAAGTCGCGACGGATGTTCGGCCAGACCCTCGGAGATTTTCAGCTCACGCAGGCGGCGCTCGCGGACATGGCGACGGGCATCGAGGCGGCTCGGCTGCTCACCTATCGTGCGGCCTGGCTGCGGGACCATGGCCAGCCTGTCACGCAGGCGGCTGCGATGGCGAAGATGACCGCGACGGAGAACGCGCAGGCCGTGATCGATCGCGCGCTGCAGATGTTCGGCGGGCGTGGCGTGGTGAGTGGCGAGGTCGTTGAGCGCCTCTATCGGGAGATTCGCTCGCTGCGCATTTATGAGGGAGCGACCGAAGTGCAGAAGCTGATCATCGGCCGGGAGCTGCTGAAATGAACGAGGTGCTGCAGCCCGAGGGATGGGCCAGGCCTCGCGGCTACGCCAACGGAATCGTCGCGCGCGGGCGGCAAGTCTTCATCGCGGGACAGATTGGCTGGGACGGCCAGTGTCAGTTCCACACCGATTCGATGGCGGAGCAACTGCGGCAGACTTTGAAGAACATCGTCGCAGTCCTTGCGGAAGCCGGTGGGCGTCCCGAGCATCTGGTCCGGCTGACCTGGTACATCACCAGTCGTGACGAATACAACGCCGAGTTGCGCGAGATCGGCGCGGCGTATCGCGAGGTTATTGGGCGTAACTTCCCGGTCATGGCGGTCGTGCAGGTTGTCGCGTTGATCGAGCCCCGAGCCAAGGTGGAAATCGAAGCAACGGCCGTGATTCCCGACGAGACGGGTTGAGGCTGCCGCGATGGCCATGTGGCGTCCCCTTGAGCGTATCCGTCACGATGCCCAGCCCGGCGTCTGGCCGAGCGAGGCAGAGGCGGCGTCAGCGCGTCTGTTCCAGCCGATCCGCATTGGCGCTCTGCAGCTGTCGAGTCGGACCTGGGTGCCGGCGATGGTGCCCTGGCGTGCGACGGACGAAGGATTCGTCACGGAGGATGTGCTCGATTGGTACCGGCGCTTCGCTGAAGGGCGTCCGGCCGCCATCGTCGTCGAAGCAACGGGCATCCGCGACGTTCCCAGCGGACCGCTACTTCGAATCGGTCACGACCGCTTCCTGCCGGGGCTCGAAGAACTTGTGCGAGTGGTGCGCGAGGCGAGTGCCGGCGAAACCCGGCTGTTCATCCAGCTGATCGACTTCCTGTCGATTCGCCGCCGTCCGGATCCCGAGCGGTTTTTCTCGCAATTCCTGCGAATCACGGCTCAGCATCGGCAGCGTCTCGACCTGCCAGCTTCGAGCGATGCCGACGTTCGCACACGACTGGCAGGGCTCTCTTCCGAAGAGCTCGCGGCCGTGCTCGCGCCTGAAGAGATCGAAGCACTGCAATACGGAGCCCGCGAGCGCGTCACGGACACGGAGTTCGCCCATATCGCGGCCTTGCCGCAGACGTTGCCGCCGCTGTTCGCCGCAGCGGCCGAGCGCGCACGGCGCGCGGGCTTCGACGGTGTCGAGCTGCACTACGCGCACGCGTACACGATGGCGTCGTTCCTGTCGGCGACGAACACGCGCGCCGATGGCTACGGACAGACGCTGACCGGTCGCCTGCGACTGCCCCTCGACGTGTACGACGCGGTCCGCGGTCGCGTCGGTACCGACTTCCCAGTGGGTTGTCGTTTTCTGGCGGAAGAGTGCATTGCCGGCGGCAGCACCGTGATTGATGCGGCACAGATGGCCGTGGCATTTGCCCGCGCGGGCATGGACTTTCTTTCGCTGTCGCGCGGTGGAAAATTCGATGATGCCCTGCAGCCGAAAGTGGGTGAGGCGGCCTATCCCTACACTGGCCCCAGCGGCTATGAGTGCATGCCTTCCTATTGTTCGGACGCGCAGGGACCCTTCGGGCGAAACGCTGCGGCGGCTACGGCGATCCGCGCGGCCGTCCGAGCGGCCCATCTGGCCACGCCGGTGATTGCGGGTGGCGGTATCCACAATTTCCGGCAAGCCGAGCAATGGCTCACGGACGGCGCCGCGGATCTGGTCGCTATCGCGCGCCAGGCGCTCGCGGATCCCGACTGGTTCCGCAAGGTGCGCAGCGGTCGGGGCGGCGAAGTTCGGCTGTGTCTGTACACCAACTATTGCGAGGCGCTGGACCAGCGCCATCGCCAGGTGACCTGCGAACTTTGGGATCGCGTGAAACGGGACGATTCGGCGGTCAAGTTGTCCAGCGACGGCAAGCGGCGCCGGCTGATCGCGCCCCCGTGGTCGGCAACGGAGAGATCCAAGTGAAGGCGGTATTCCTCTGCGATGCGATCCGTACGCCGATCGGGCGATATGGCGGTGCGCTTTCCAGTGTCCGGACGGACGATCTCGCCGCGATCCCGATTCGCGCACTGCGTGAGCGCTACGGGAACGCCGACTGGTCTGAGGTGGACGATGTGATCCTCGGCTGTGCAAACCAGGCCGGCGAGGACAACCGCAACGTGGCACGCATGGCGGCCTTGCTCGCTGGAATGCCGGTGACGGTGCCGGGTGTCACAGTCAATCGTCTGTGCGGTTCGGGGCTGGAAGCGGTCGCGATGGCCGCACGCTCCATTGCTACGGGCGAGGCTGACATGGTCATCGCGGGCGGTGTCGAGAGCATGAGTCGGGCCCCGTATGTGATGTCGAAGTCCGCCACCCCCTTCGCACGCGACGCGCAGATGTTCGATACGACGATCGGCTGGCGGTTCGTGAACGCTGCGCTGCGCGCACAGTACGGTATCGACTCCATGCCTGAGACAGCCGAGAACGTGGCGGCGGAGCATCGTATTTCCCGCGACGAACAGGATGCGTTTTCGCTGCGCAGCCAGCAGCGTGCCGTGGCCGCCCAGCGCTCCGGCCGGTTCGATGTCGAGATCTGTGCCGTGCCGATTGCAGGCGCCAAAGGGGTCGTGAACAACGTCACGCGTGACGAACATCCTCGGCAGACGGATCTCGCCGCGCTGGCGAAACTCCCGACACCCTTTCGGGACGGTGGAACCGTGACGGCCGGCAACTCGTCCGGTATCAACGATGGAGCCTGCGCCGTGCTGCTTGCCGACGAGCGTTCGGCGGTCCGGCACGGTTTGACGCCGCGAGCGAGGGTACTGGGTGCAGCCGTTGCCGGAGTCGAACCGCGCGTCATGGGATTGGGTCCGGTGCCCGCCATTCAGAAGCTTCTTGCCCGCACCGGAGTCGATCTCGGTGCCATCGACATCATCGAGTTAAATGAAGCCTTTGCGGCCCAGGCGCTCGCGGTGCTGCGAACACTCGGGATTGCGGACGACGCTGAACACGTGAATCGAAACGGCGGCGCGATCGCGCTGGGACACCCACTTGGTGCCAGCGGTGCTCGTCTTCTAACGACGTCCATGCATCAGATGAGCATGACCCAGCATCGATATGCGCTCTGCTCTCTGTGCGTGGGAGTGGGACAGGGTATCGCAATGCTTATCGAGAGGGTCTAAGTCGGTGACTGGCGTCGTCAATGTGAGTCTCGAGAATGGCGTTGCCGTGATCGAGATCGATAACCCTCCTGTCAACGCGCTGGCACAGCCTCTTCGTGCCGCACTGCAGGCTGCGGTGGTCTCTGCAGACCAGGATCCGTCGGTTCGCGCGATCGTGCTGATCGGGGCAGGTCGAAACTTCGTCGCCGGTGCTGAGATCAGCGAGCTGGACAACCCGCCGCTCGAGCCTGTCCTCGCCGATCTGCTTGGGCGAATCGAGCGTTGCAGCAAGCCGGTGATAGCCGCGATCAGCGGGTTTGCTCTCGGCGGAGGTCTCGAGCTGGCGTTAGCCTCGCACCTGCGGCTTGCAGCATCGGACGCTCAGCTGGGCTTGCCCGAGATCAAGCTCGGACTGATGCCGGGCGCTGGCGGGACGCAACGCCTGCCGCGACTGATCGGATCCGAGGCGGCGCTCGGCCTGATGTTGAGCGGTGAGTCGATCTCTGCCGAAATGGCCGCCGAGATCGGTCTCGTGGATCGAATGGTTCCAGTCGAGCGGCTGCGCGAGGCGGCGCTGCAATACGCACGGGAGATCGCATCATCTGGCGCGGCGATACGCCGCCTGTGCGAAGCAGCGCCCCCGGCGCCGGCTTCGGTGCAATTCCTCGCGCAGCAACTTAAGCGGGGCGAGAAGCTCACCCGCGGTCTGGTGTCGCCTGCTCGGATTCTGGAAAGCGTTGCCGCGGCGTCGACCCATCCGTTCGCGGAGGGGCTCGCGCTGTCTCGGCGGCATTTCGAAGAGTGTCGGGTCTCGGATTCTTCGCGGGCATTGCGACATCTGTTCTTTGCCGAGCGCGCGGCGGGGCGCATCGGTGCATCGGCGAGGCAGATCGAGCGTGTTGCAGTGATCGGTGCCGGCACGATGGGCACTGGCATCGCCATTGCGTTGGCAGATGCTGGAATCGGAACGTACGTGATCGATCCTGATGCAAACTCGCTGGCGCGCAGCCGCGAACGGTTCATCGCGCACTATGCAGAGCAGGCCAGAAGGGGTCGCTGTACGGAAGAGATCGCGGCTGAGCGCATTGCGCGGACAGTGTTCGAGTCCGACCTTGCTGCGGCGTCATTCTCCGACCTCGTGATAGAGGCGGTCTTCGAGAATCTTGCCATCAAGAAGCAGGTTTTCGCAGATCTCGATCGCTTGCTGCCGTCTCACGCACTGCTGGCGAGCAACACTTCCTACCTAGACATCGACGAGATCGCGGCAGCGACCGGTCGGCCTGGCTCGGTCCTCGGCCTGCACTTTTTCAGTCCGGCGAATGTGATGAAGCTGGTTGAAGTTGTCCGCGGCCGCGATACGCAAGCGGACGCGCTCGCCTCCGGTGCGGCGCTGGCACGGCGCCTGCGCAAGATGCCTGTGATCGTCGGGAATGCGACGGGCTTCGTCGGCAATAGGATGCTCCAGGCCTATGGGCGCGAGAGCCAGCTGCTGTTGCTGGAAGGGGCGACTCCCGGCCAGGTCGATGCCGCGCTGGAGTCTTGGGGAATGGCGATGGGCCCTTGCGCCGTCTTCGATCTTGCCGGTCTCGATGTGGGATACCGCGCGCGTCGTGAACGCACGGATGTTCCCGCAGACCCGCGCTACTTTAGGATTGCGGACGTCCTTGTCGATGCTGGGCGACTCGGCCGAAAGAGCGGCGCTGGGCACTATCTGTATCCGGACGGCGCGACTCGTCAGAGTGACCCGGATGTGCAGCGGGTCATCGAAGCTGCGGCACGTGAACTCGGAATCGCGCGACGTCAGATCGCGGACGAAGAGATCATCGAGCGCTGCATCTTCGCATTGATCTTCGAAGGGAAAGCCCTCGTCGCATCGGGCGTTGCGGCTAGCGCGGCCGACATCGACGTGGTCTGGGTCAATGGCTACGGATTTCCGCGGTATCGCGGCGGTCCGATGTTCCATGCCGGGCTTCTCGGGCCGACGGCCGTGCAGTCGACTCTGAACCGTCTCGCGCGCGATCACGGCGCGGCCTTCTGGACTCCATCCAATCAAACGTGAATCGGGAAAAATCGTGGCCTACGCAAGCTTGAACCCCATCGATCTGTTCGACGTCCGCAGCAGCCTGAGTGATGACGAGCAGATGGTGCAGGACTCCGTCGGCCGCTTCGTCGACGACTCCGTGCTGCCGGTGATCCGCAAGCACTTCGAGCAGCACACCTTCCCGCGTGAGCTCGTCGCCGGACTCGCGGATCTGGGTCTGCTCGGCTCTTCGTTGACGGGCTACGGCTGCGCCGGCATGAACGCGATCGCCTATGGTCTGATCTGCCAGGAGCTCGAGCGCGGTGATTCGGGAATCCGCAGCTTCGTCTCGGTTCAGAGCTCGCTGTGCATGTATCCGATCCACAGCTACGGCAGCGAGGCGCAGAGGGAGAAGTACCTGCCACGCATGGCGAAGGGCGAGCTGATCGGCTGCTTCGGCCTGACAGAGCCGCACGGCGGCTCGGATCCGGCGAACATGAAGACGCACGCCAAGAAGCGCGGCAGCGACTGGGTCATCAACGGCTCGAAGATGTGGATCACGAACGCGCCGATTGCGGATCTTGCCGTGGTGTGGGCGATGACGCCAGTCGGCATCCGCGGCTTTGTCGTCGAGCGCGGCATGAAGGGGTTCAGTACACCTGAGATCGAGAACAAGTTCAGCCTGCGTGCCTCGGCCACTGGCGCACTGTTCTTCGAAGACGTCGTGGTGCCCGAAGAGAACATGCTGCCCGGTAGCACGGTGGGGCTGAAGGCACCGCTGTCTTGTCTCACGCAGGCGCGCTACGGCATCACCTGGGGCGTGATCGGCGCGGCACAGGCCTGCCTTGCGCAGCTGCTCGAGTACACGAAGGATCGCGTGATGTTCAATCGACCGCTGGCCGCGAACCAGGCGATCCAGATCCGCCTCGCCGAGATGGCGCGGCAGATCACCACCTCGCAGCTCCTGTCGTTGCAGCTCGGCCGCCTGAAGGAAGCGGGCACGATGACGCCGACGCATGTGTCTATGGCGAAGTGGCACAACTGCCGCGCGGCAATCGAGGTCGCGCGCGACTGCCGTGACATGCTGGGCGGCGCCGGGATCAGTGCCGAGTATGTGCCGATCCGGCATGCACTCAACCTCGAAAGCGTGATCACTTACGAAGGCACCGAGACGATTCACCAGCTCTCGGTCGGTCGCGAGCTGACGGGCATCAACGCGTTCTAGGAGACACTGCTGCTGAGCAAGCCCCAGGCTGTCTCAGCTGTCGGTCTTTCGCGGAACGCGAGCGGTTCTGCGCGACTTCCCGTTACGCTTTCGATTCGCTCGCTTGACTGCCATGCCCTCCGCGGCGCCGCGCACGATTTCTTCGTAATCGGGCAGACCTGGAGGGAACGCCAGGTCCAGTTCAAGGGCCCCGATCGCGCCGGGAAGGTCGTACGAGCGCAGGCATTCAATGATCTTGAGATGGTGCGAGTACACGGGGCGATTCGTGCTTCGTCCGTCACGCGCGGCCACGAGTCCGATGGCGTGCACAAATGGCGCAATGCGCAGCCACAGAGACTCGATCAGGCGTACGAGAGTGGGGTTCTGGGATTCACGGTATATCCCGAAGTGGAATTCCTTGTTGAGGCGCGCATATTCGGTGACATCCGCCGGAAACGACAGATTCTGCATGCGCGAAGCCAATTCGGAGAGTCGGTCGAGTTTGTGCTTGGACAAATGCTCGACGGCCTGCCTTATCGCGTTCGATTCGAGAATCAGGCGAAGCTGGTTGATCTGCGCAACGTCCTCGCGGGTGGGGAAGGGGACGCGCGCGGAGTGATTGGGGAGTGATTCGAAGGCTCCCTCAGCGATGAGTCGTCGCAATGCCTCTCGTACCGGCATGTCGCTGACTCCCAAGCGCTCACCTAGCGAGCGCAGCGTCACAAGTTCGCCGGGGAAAAACAACCCGGTGATGACGGCTTCTCTTAGCGCCTCGTAAGCCCTTTGCTGGATAGTCGCACCGGAGGTGTCCAAACGGATCTTCGCCATGGCCGCATTCTAAGCCATTGAAACAAAAGACCAAGCGCGTAAAGGTTGATCAAGTGGAATACATATGATCAAATAAATGCAGGGGTCGGCTCGGCGCGATTTCGCCTCGACTCAACAATCAGGGGGCAGTACGAATGAAACTGAAGCAGTGGTTCATCGCAGGCACGGTGGCGTCGCTGGTCGGCGCTAGTGGTGGTGCGCGTGGCGCGGAGGCGTTGGAAGAGGTCGTAGTGACAGCCAACAAGCGCGAGCAGAACGTGCTCGATGTTTCCGCGGCCGTCTCGGTTGTGAGTGGAGAGTCGATCCGCGAGTTCGGTGGCCAGGACGTTGCGGCGCTCGCAGGTCGTATCGTGGGTCTTCAGGTCCAGGAATACGATCTCTTCCCGGCGTTCTTCATTCGGGGCGTCGGCTTGACCACAGAGACCAACGATCTCAACGATCAGCCGGTAGGAACCTATCTCGATGAGGTCTATCTCGGTGCGCCCAGTCTCTCGCGCGGCCAGTTGTTTGACGTTGAGCGGCTCGAAGTTCTGCGCGGCCCCCAGGGAACGCTGTTTGGTCGCAATACGAGCGCGGGCCTGATCCACTACATCACGAGTGGACCCAGCGAGGAGCTGGATGGCTATGCGCAGGTGGGGGCGGGGTCCTTTGGACGCATCACTGCCGAGGGAGCCGTCGGTGGCCCGATCAGCGATAGCGTTCGCGGACGCATCTCCGCCAAGTACATCAAGGACGATGGTTACCAGAAGGACCGGTTGTCTGGTCAGCGCTTTGCCCAGAACGACATCCAGTCAGTGCGCGCGCAACTGGCATTCGACCTGACAGACAGGTTGGAGTTGCTCACGAAGCTCGAGTACACGACGCAAGACAATACCGGTGTCAGGTATGGCTTTTCGGGTCTGCTCGATCCCGCAAATCCAATGGTCGGTTGCTCGCCTGAGCGTGTAAACGCACAGCAGTGCGTTGCGGCCAATGGCTTTCGGGAGCCGTCTTTCGATCCATCGATCGCCACGACTGACGATCCGCCGCTCGACAAACTCGAGACTCGCGGCGTGACCGCGAGGCTTGCCTATTCCGCTGAAGGGTTCAACGTTACTTCGATCACTGCTTTTCGTGATCTGGAGCGTGAATGGATAGCCGATGGTGATGGCACGCCGCTGGCGTTCTTCGGTGGAGGCATCCGATTCCGGACTTTTCGCACGACCGATGCTGAACAGTTCTCGCAGGAATTGCGCATGGATGGACAGCGCGACTGGGGCAACTGGGTTGTCGGCGCTTACTACTACGACGACGAACGCAACTTCCTGACGTCATTTCCGTTGGTGTTTGCGGGAAACAGGACGGTTTCGAAGCTGGAGACCACGTCGGCCGCCCTCTTCGGCCAAGTCGATTTCAAGCTGGGTGAGCAATTCACGCTCGTGGGCGGGCTGCGATATTCCGAAGACGACCGGACCATCAACCAGGTGCTGACGGCCAATCTCGCCAATCCGGGAACCACTGTTCGTGATTCCGAGAATGTGAAGGATGATCGTACTACCGGTCGTATTGCGCTCGAGTGGCGACCCGTCGGGGGGACGATGGCTTACGGAAGCTACTCGACTGGATTCAAGAGCGGTACTTTCGCGCAGTCCCTCAATGCCGCTCGCGGCATCGATCAAGTGCGTCCTGAAACCTCCGAGACCATCGAGCTGGGCTTCAAGACCCAGTTCTGGGGCGGGCGCGCGCAAACTTCGCTGGCTGTGTACAACAACCGCTACTCGGACTTCCAGGCGACCGGCTCCGGCGTCAGCGCGCAAGGCACGCCGATCAACCTGCTGAGCAACGTCGGCACGATGGAGGCCAATGGCCTCGAAGCCGAGTTGACGATGAAGGCGACGGACAGCCTCGAGATCAATCTCGGTCTGACGTACACGGACTCGGAGATCTCGTCGACCCAGAACAGCGGCGATCGTGACATTCAGACGAACGCGCTGCTGTTCTATGACGGCAATCCTGCGCCGAGCACGCCAGAGACGCGGCTCAACGGCTCGGTGCGCTGGATGGCGCCTGAGTCCGCAGTGGGGCGCTTTGGCACGGTGCTGACTTTCAACTGGCAGGATGATGTCAATCTTCTCGCCAATGCCAATCGCTATACCGTCCAGAAGGCGTACTCGACGTTTGATCTGACGGGATTGTGGGAGTCGTCGGACAAGCGCTACTACGGTCAGGTCTTCGTCCAGAATCTGACGGACGAGAAGATCGCGGGTTGGCAATTCACGATCAATTTCGTCGGCACCCGTTCGACAGCCTGGGGCTCGCCGCCCCGTACGTACGGTGCGCGCTTCGGCATCAACTTCTGAGATGCGAGTTCGCCGATGGAACAGGGCGTCGGGGTGGTTCGCGGCGGTGCTGCTGTCGCTGGTGGCGTCTCACCCCGAGTTCGCCATCGCTGAGTCCACCTGCGGTGCGCCGGCACTCGCTGACCTGGAAACGGCGAACCGGAAATTCGAGGCGGCGCATCAGTCCGGCGACGTCGCTGGACTCGATGCGTTGCTCGCCGACGACTTCGTCCTCTACCACAGTGGAGGACTGCAGTCGGAAATCGAGACCCGCGCTACGTTCCTGAAGCGCATGTCTGCGATGCCGGCGGGCCTGTTCCTCAGTCGCGAACTGAAGGACACCGACAGCAGGCTCTACGGCTCGATTGGGCTCGTCGCCGGTCGCATCGTCACGCGCTCGAAATCGCAGTGGACTCGTGGGCGCCTCAAGGAGTCTACCTACCATTACCTGCGGGTGTTTCGCGCGGACCATTGCCAATGGCGGATTGCCGCGTGGCATTCCGGGTGGGCAGCGGCGGACCGTCGCGACGTGCAGTTCATCGATGCGTACCTCGCGGTCTATCCGCCGGACTCTGGTCCCGCTCAGTCCGCAGCCACGCTAGGCGCGCGAACGTTCGACGAAGCCTGCGCGAGCTGTCACCGAGGGGCAGGTGCTTTCGGGGCACCGGGTGTGGACGACGTCGGGTACTGGCGCCGCCGGACTGGATCGATGGAACAGCTTTACTCGAATGCACTGAAAGGCATCGTGGCTTCCAAGTCTGTCATGCCTGCCAAGGGCGGACGACCCGACCTGTCCGATGAGGCCGTGCGCGCGGCCGTGGACTACATGGTCGAGCAGAGTCGATCGGCCGGACGAGAGGCCAGTCGATGATGCCCCGCCCGCAGAGGCGGCCTGGCGTGCCTTGCCGCGCCGTTCCGTTCGCTGCTGCGCTCGTTGTGTTATCGCTGCTCCAGGTCGCGGCGCCACTCGCGGCGTCCGAGACCCTGAGTCATGTCCTGACTGTCAGAAAGGAGGGAGACGGCCGCGGGCGCGTGACCGTGGAGCCCCAGCTGGAGCGCTACCCATCTGGTACGGTCGTCACTTTGACGGCAGTTGCTTCCGGCACCAATGTGTTCAGAGGCTGGTCGGGTCCCGTGTCTGACCGGAATCGGGTCAGCGTGTCGCTGACGATCGACCGGGACACGGAGATCGTCGCGAGCTTCATGGCTTCCCGCCTCGATCCTATTCCATCCCGAATCCGGACGAGCCGTATCAAGGCGGGGCTCGAAGAATTCGCTCGCATCCCGTCTTCACTCGACAGAGTGGCTGGGCTTCCGGTCGATCCAGCCCAGCGCACACGGGGCTACTATCCCGCAGCCCGAATCAATTCCCTCAAGCCGTTCAACGATGGTTCGGGTCGACTCATCGTTTCTGACCAGCGGGGCATGCTCTACGTGCTGAGCGCGCGCGGTGCTGTCACTCCGTTCCTGGACGTGCGCGCGCGGATGCCGGAGTTCGTCGACTGGCCGGGGCTCACGGCAGGACTCAACGCAGTGGCGGTCGCCCCTGATTTCGCATCGTCTGGCCGGTTCTACACTGTCCACACGGAACGTCCATCCAGCCGGCGCGGCATGTTCCGACCGCTGCCCGGGCAAGTCCCGGTCGGGCACTTTGTGCTGATGGCGTGGACCGCAAGCGATCCGGCGGCCAACCAGTTCTCCGGAACTTCGCGCGAGGTTCTACGGCTCGAGGCCCCGGAGTTCCAGCATGGCATCCAGGACGTCGGCTTCGACCCGAACCGTCGCGTGGGTCAACCTGGATACGGCATGCTCTTCCTTCTGGTGGGTGATGGCACCAGTGTCTGGCAGGGGTTTCCAGCCAACATCGATAGGCCCGACTCCGTTTTCGGTACTGTCCTCAGAATTGATCCGCAAGGAACCGATGCGCCAGGCGGTGCCTACGGCATCCCAGTCGACAATCCCTACGCGTCATCCGAGTCTGGCCGCATGTACCGCGAGATCTGGGCCGCCGGGTTTCGCAACCCTCACAAGATGAGCTGGGATCGCGGCGGCACCCAGTCGATGTTCGTCAGCGACGTCGGCGAGTCCAATCTCGAAGAAGTGAACGTAGTGTTCGCGGGTCGACGTTACGGCTGGCCGCATCGAGAGGGAACGTGGATTGTCGATCCGGACGGCGACCTGAGTCAGCCGCAGCCACAGCGCGCGCCGGATGATCGCGCGTTCCTGATGTATCCGGTCATCCAGTTCGATCATGACGAGGGCAGCGCCGTGTCGGGCGGGTTCGTCTACCGCGGTTCGTCGCTTCGTGATCTGTTCGGCATGTACGTGTTCGGCGATCTCGGCGGTGGGCGCGTACTGCTCGCCAAGGCAGCGAGCTTTGTGCCGGGTAAGCCGGCTGAAATCACCGAGCTGCAACTGGTGTCGCGCGGAAGGCGTACGACTCTTTCAGAAATCGTCGGAAGTCCCCGCGTGGACCTGCATCTCGGATCCGACGCTGCCGGCGAGATTTACCTGCTCTCGAAGACCGATGGCGTGATCCGTCGTCTGACGAGACCACAATGACCGATGCCATCGAGTACCTGAACCATGAACCGTGACTCTTCGACGCCCGTCCGTCTCGACATATCCGCCTATCGGGATGCCGCGAGCCGGCTTATCGGCGAAGCACTCGTCGACCGCTCAGCGTGGAACAAGCTTGCTTACCTCGGTGACACCTTCGGACATCGGATGAACGGCTCCAAGGGTCAGCAACTCTCCATCGAGTGGGCGCTCGCGGAGATGCGTCGTGAGGGTCTGGAGAACGTGAGAGCCGAACCGGTCATGGTGCCGAACTGGATTCGGGGCCGCGAAAGTGTGACGTTGCTCGATCCGACGCCGCGGGAACTGGTGATGGCCAGCTATGGCAACAGCGTCGGTACTCCGCCAGAAGGTATCCGCGCGGAGGCCATCGTCGTCGCGTCCTTCGCGGAACTCGAGGCACGGCGCGAAGAGGCTAAGGGTCGGATCGTCGTCTACAGTCCTGCGTGGACTCCGTTTTCCCACGACGAAGCCTGGGAGAACTACCTGAAGCTTCGCGAGTTCCGGATTTCCGGGCACGCGGTTGCAGCGCGACTCGGCGCCGTTGCGGTACTGCTGCGTAGCATCTATCCGCCGCACGCCCGACAGGCCCACACCGGAGCGCTGACCTACCAGCAAGGTGTGCCGCGCATACCTTCAGCGGCGCTCGCGCCCGAGGACGCTCTCATGCTCGAGCGCATCCATCGTCGAGGCCATCGCATCGAGCTACAGCTCGTCATGAATGCGCGCACAGAGCCCGATGTCGAATCGGCGAATGTCGTTGGCGAGATCATCGGCCGGGAACGTCCCGAAGAGGTCATCGTGCTCGGGTGTCAGTACGATTCCTGGGACAACGGCACGAGTTCGCTCGATGATGGCTGCGGTGCAGTCGTCGTCTGGGAACCCCTGCGTCTGATGCAGCGCCTTGGAATTCGTCCGCGCCGCACGATCCGGACGGTTCTCTTCACGAACGAGGAGAACGGCGGAAGCGGTGGCATTGGCTACCGCGATCGGCATCGCGCCGCACTGCAGGATCATGTGGCGATGCTCGAAGCCGACAGCGGCGTGATGCCGCCGATGCACATGCGGATCTCCGGCACGCCGTCTGCAATCGACATCATGAAAGGTGTCGATCCGCTGATCGAGAACCTCGGGCTGGGGCCCACCCAGACGCCGGTCAGGATCGGTACAGCGGAAGATATCCACGCGAGCGTCGAGGCCGGCGATATTCCGAGTCTGACGCTGCAGGGCAACAACGAGACCTATAGTGTCTATCATCATGCCGGTGGGGATATGCTCGAGGCCGTGCCGCCGCTCGAACTGGCTCGCGCCACCGCCGCCGTGGCTGTCGTGGCCTATGTGCTCGCGGAGATGCCGGAACGGTTGCCTCGCGGCAAGGGAGAGGGCGCGCGTGGTACCTACACGGGTTGACGGTGGATTGTCTTGATCGTTCCGAACAGCGCATGCCCGGATACATCGGTCGAGACCCGCAAGGACTTTCCGATTGCCGAGCAGATTGCCTTTCTCGACAACGCCTTCATCGCGCCGATCCCGGCGCCAGTCCGGCGCGCCGGCCAACAGTGGCTGGACGACCGCGCGATGTCCGAAACCGATGTGTACGCCATGCTCGCCGCCGTCGAGGAATCCCGCCGGCTCTTCACTGGCTTCATCGGGGCTGATCCTGACGAGATAGGCTTCCTGTATACCACCAGCGAGGCAGAGAACATCGTTGCGAGCGCCCTGGACCTGCGGCCGGGGGAGAACATCGTTACCTGCGATCTTGCCTACCCGCACGCCACGGTGCTCGGCAAACACCTCGAGAAGACTCGCGGGATCGAGATGCGGATCGTGCGACATCGGAACGGGCGTATCGATCCGCAGGACTACGATCGGCATGTGGACGCCCGTACTCGCTTGCTGATGATTCCGTGGGTGTCGAACATCAACGGCTTCCGCCACGATGTGCGCGCCGTTGCGGAGGTGGCCCATGCATCCGGTGCCCTGGTCATGGTGGATGCGATCCAGATCGTCGGAACGGAGCCACTGGACGTCATGCGGGAACACATCGACGTTCTGTGCAGCGGTACCTACAAGTGGCTGATGTCGGGTTGGGGTGTCGCGCCATTCTACGTGCGCCGCGATCTCCTTCAGCGCCTGACGCCAGACCGTCACGGATGGCAGAAGGCCCTGGCTGCGCCGCGTGGCGACTATCAGTACGTGGAGCGCGAGACGGCGGCGAAGTTCGAATATGCCAGTCCAGCGTTCGATCAGTACCAGACGCTGCGCGTCGCGTTGAAGTATCTGCTGGACATCGGCCTCGATCGAATCAGGCTTCATTCGCGCAGGCTGCTCGCTGAGGCGCGCCGTGCGTTGGAGCTCGATGGCTTCGCCATCTTCACGCCACCCGGCAACGAAGCTCCCAACCTGTCGTTCTGGGTCGGGGCGTCGGAAAAGGAAGTAGACCGACTGTTCAAGGCCCGGGGCGTTCGTGTCGGCTTCGCTTCCGGATCACGGACCTCCGAGACCTACGGAACGAATCCCGAGGTCTGCCGTGTCAGGATCTCGCCTGCGCACTACAACAATGACGCCGATATCAGGAGGTTCCTGGACGTGGCGACGAGTTTGCCGCGCCATTCCGTCCCTGAGCAGTCTGCATCGTGATGTCAGAGTCATCCGGACGGGCGGAGTTCCGGCGCGGATGGCGTCCACTTCTGGCGGCGTCGATCGCCGTCTCGTTCAGCAGCACCATGCTGCCGTTCAACACGCTCGGCGCGCTCGTGTCGCCCCTGGAGGCCGAGTTCGGCTGGGATCGCGGCGACATCCAGTTCAGCTATTTCCTGTTCACGGTTCTGAGCGGCCTCAGCTATCCTGCGGTGGGTGCGCTGATCGACCGGTTTGGTGCGCGGCGCGTCGCACTGATCGGTATGCCGGCGTTCTCACTGGCCTTCGCCGCCATCGGTTTGGCAGGCCCATCCCTTTCGGTGTTCTACGCGCTGTGGATGCTGACGGGACTGCTGGGCGCCGCGGCAACGCCCGTGACGTTCACGCGTGTCGTCAATGAGTGGTTCGTCGTACGCCGCGGACTGGCTCTCTCGCTGACGTTGCTGACGGCCGGCCTGTTTGCATCCGTGCTGCAGGTCAGCTCGACGCTGCTCGTGCAGTCCATCGGTTGGCGACTTGCGCTCTTTACGCTGGCCATCGTTCCATTGGTGTTGGCGCTCCCGCTGATGTTGGCGTACTTCCGTTCGCCGCCGACCGCGATACCCGGCGCGGGTGGAGGAGCCGGGACGAGTATTGTCGGAGTTTCGTTGGGCACGGCGCTCCGTGGCTATCGGTTTTACGCCATGGCGGTCGGGATCATCTGTGTGACCCTGGGCATCTCCGGCACAATGATCAACTTCAAGCCGCTGATGACCGATGCGGGTATCTCTCCTGAAACGGCTGCCTACATTGCAGGCGCAGTGGGGATCAGCGTGATGGTAGGTCGCCTGGGTGTCGGCTTGCTGATCGATCGGTTCTGGGCTCCAGGCCTGGCATTCCCGTTGCTGGCGCTACCTGCGGTGTCGTGTGTGCTGCTTGCTTCGGCGCCGCCCACGCCCGGCACTGCGCTCCTGGCCGGCATACTGATCGGACTCGCCGCCGGGGCCGAGGCGGATGTGCTTCCGTATCTGACGGCGCGATATTTCGGGCTGCGGCACTACGGGCGCATCTTCGGCACGATATATGCGGTGTTCATCATTTCTTCCGGTATAGCTCCCTATCTGTTTGGTCTGGTCTATGACCAGGTTGGGACCTACGCTCCCGCTTTGTATACCAGCGCTCTGCTGTTTGTCGCGGGCGCAGGATCGCTGTTGAGTCTCGGTGCCTACCCGCAATCGCTGCCGGACTCGGACGACATGGAACGGAGTAAGGCGTAATGAGGATCCGCGTTGTTCGAGGGGACCTGCTTCGCGACATCCTCGACCACCGCGTGATGCCCGCGCTGCTGCGGACGGCGATGATCGACGCCAGTCGTGGTCGGTGTGTGTTGCCGCTGCGTTGGGCGTTGCCTTTGCCCGGCGGCCGCGGCGCTCTCGGCATGATGCCCGGTTACCTCGCGACCGGTGATGTCGCCGGAATCAAGTTGATCAGTCTCGTCCCGCCTGCGTACCGCGGCCAGCGCTCCAGTCACCTGGGGCTGATGCTGCTGTACGATGCCGCGGGACTGCAACCGGTGGCGTTGCTGTGCGGCGCTACGCTTACGGAACTGCGTACTGCCGCCGTGACGGCGCTGGCGACCGACACGCTGGCCAGACCTGACGCAACGGTGCTGGCTGTGCTCGGCACCGGCGAGCAGGCCAAGGCGCACATTCTGGCGCTCCAGCACGTGCGTCAGTTTCGCGAGGTGAGGATCTGGGGACGTAGCAGGGCGAGGGCGGCTGAGCTCGCTGCCTCACTCGAAACCCGAGTTCCCGTTCGATTCATCGTCCACGACCAGGTGGCGGAAGCCGTGCGCGACGCGGATGTGATCTGCACCGTCACCAGTTCGAAAGAGCCTGTGCTCGCGGGAGATCTCGTGCCAGCGGGGGCCCACGTCAATCTCATTGGGTCCAGCGTGCGCGAGTCTGCCGAAACGGACTCTGCTCTGGTGACTCGATCGACCTTCATCGTCGATCTTCGCGCCTCTGCTCTGGCGCAGGCAGGCGAACTGCTGCGCGCGATCGACTCCGGCCAGGCTTCGGAGGCGACCATCGCAGCGGA
The DNA here is from genome assembly GCA_964586725.1 of uncultured Steroidobacteraceae bacterium. Classification (GTDB taxonomy): domain Bacteria; phylum Pseudomonadota; class Gammaproteobacteria; order Steroidobacterales; family Steroidobacteraceae; genus UBA964. The sequence goes on from CAZPJE010000066.1 coordinate 23,183, forward strand.
GCTCGGTGAAGTGCTCGCAGGTGACCACAAGGGTCGATGCACGTCAGAGGAAATCACCGTCTACAAGTCGTTGGGAATCGCTGCGCAAGATCTGATACTTGCCAGCTATGCCCTGCACGTCGCCGAGGCCGAAGGGCGCGGTGAACTCGTCGAGATCTAGGAGATGCAAGCCGTGAACAGCCCTCGCAGATGGTCCGCAACGCTTGCCGTCACGCTTCTGGCGATCGCCGGTATTGGGCACGCTCGAGTCATGGCGGCGGAGTCCACGCTGCTGCGCGCGGCCCATCTGGTCGATCCGGCCAACGGGATCGTCCGTGACAAGGTTGCGCTGCTGATCACCGACGGGAAGATTGCTGCGATTGGTGGACATGATCTCGCTGCTCCGGAGGGTGCGACTGTCCTGGACCTCGGCGAGGCGTGGCTGATGCCCGGGCTGATGGATACGCATTCGCACCTGTCCCTCGCCGCCATCGCAACCGAACTGCGTGAGCAGAGCAATGCGACCAATGCGCTGACGGCGCTGAGCAACGCGCAGCAGTACCTGCAGGGCGGATTCACCACGGTGCGCGATCTGGGTTCCGAAGGTGGCTATGCGGTGGTCGACTTGCGACGGGCGATCGAGCGGGGGCAGTGGCCGGGGCCGACGATCCTCAGTGCCGGCAAGGTGATTGCACCGTTCGGCGGCAATCGCGATCGGGTCTCTCCACTGCCGTACGAGTCCGGGCCGACCTGGAGCAGGGAGTACACCGACGCGGACAGCCCGGAGGAAATGGTCAAGGCGGTCCGCGAAAACGTTCGCTACGGTGCTCGAGTCATCAAGCTCTACGCTGACATCCACCCGTACTACTTCACTCGCGAGGAGATCACGGCAGCGGTCGCCGAAGCGCACCGGGCTGGCATACGCGTCGCTGCCCACGTCGCAGGCGGCCGTGCTGCGGATGAAGTCATCGCAGGCGGAGTCGATTCCATCGAGCACGGCTTCTCGCTCTCACGGGATCAGCTCATCGAGATGAAGAAGCGCGGCATCTATCTGTCCGGCACGGACTTCGGTATCCGCTCCCTGCGCACGATACTGCGGGACGAAAAGTCTGCGACCGGCTACAGCAAGCTCATTCGTGAGCGGCTCGCCGAGGCCTACCGCATCGGAGTTCCGCTGGCTTACGGGACGGACGTCGTCTGGGCGGAGACCTCCCGCCCGCGTTCCGCGATCGCCCTTGACCATACCGAGACCTGGGTGGCTGCCGGTATTCCTCCGATGGACATCCTGAAGGCCATGACGAGCAACGCGGCCACGCTGCTCGGAGTCCAGGATCAGCGCGGCGCCGTTCGTGTCGGTCTGTTCGCGGACCTTGTAGCCATGCCGGCCAATCCCGCCCAGGACATCGCAGCCCTGCGTGGCATCTGCTTCGTCATGAAGCAGGGTCGCGTGGAGCGATCCTGCACCTCGTCAGTGTCCGCGAACGTGCGTTGAACACACGCGCGGGCGATTCAACCGCTCTTTGGCGACAGGATTCCGGCCAGTACGTGCGGATCGATGTGGCCGCCCGAGATGATACATGCCACTTCGCCCCGGCCCGCGCGACCACTCAGCGCCGCCGCGAGCGCGGCTGCACCGGCGCCCTCTGCGATGACACGGTGCCGAGCCGCCAGCATCCTGATTGACGCCCGTACTTCATCGAGTGTGACCACGATGGAATCCGTGACGACCGACTTCAGCAGTGGCCACATCGAAGGGAAGACACTCCGGCTGCCGATTCCGTCCACGAAGCTTGGCGTGTATTCGACTTCGACCGGAGAGTCGTTGTCGAGGGCCGCCTTGAGCGGTGCGCCGGTTTCGACTTCGCAGGCATAGATCGCGATCTTCGGATTGTGTGCTTTGAGTGCCGCGGCGATGCCGCAAGTCATCGCGCCGCCGCCGAACGGAATGACCACTGCGTCGAGATTCGGTACCTGCTCGAGAAGCTCGAGGCCGATCGCGCCGTAGCCCGCCATGACGCGTTGATCGAATACGCCATGGAGGAAGAATCCGTCGTAGCCAGGCAGTACGCCGGTGCTCATGATTCTCCACCAATCGTCCAGCGTGATGCGGCGGACCTCCGCGCCGTACCGGCGCAGCGCATTCACCTTGGCTTCCGGTGCGTGATCCGGGACCAGAATCAGGCATGGGAATCCCAACCTGCGCGCGAACCAGGCCACGCCTTGGCCGAGGTTCCCCGCGCTGACGGTCGCGACACCGGACTTGAGGATCGCGGGGTCCGTGCCGAGAATGGCGTTGCCTGCGCCTCGCAGCTTGTATGAGCCGACGGGCTGAAGGTTCTCCAGTTGCAGGTGGATGCGGGCCGGGGCGTCGTCCACGTCGAGCGGTATCAACGGTATCGGCAGTACGAAAGGCGCGACGCGGCCCCGGGCCGCCTCGATCTCTGCGAGCGTTGGGAGCCGCAGGCCGGTGCGTTCCGACGGAGCTGCCTTCAGGCTCTCGTTCATCGCGTCACCAGTGCCAGCACACGCAGTGGACTGCCCGAACCTCGCTCGAGCTTGAGGGGCGGGCATATGAGTACTGCGCCCGTGGGCGGCAACTGATCGAGATTCGTCAGGCACTGCAGCCCGTAACGTCCAGCCCCGTGCAGGTAATGATGCGCAGGGTACTGGGGAGTCATCATGTGCGCCTGCCCGGCGTCAGTCCCGATGGTTTCCGTTCCAAAGCCGCGAATTCCGCGTTGCTCCACAAGCCATTGGATGGCATCCGCAGTCGGTCCCGGCGTATGTTGGCCGGTCGCGTTCATGTTGCGGTACAGAGGTGTCGTCGCATGTTTTGACCAGTCCGTCCGCATCAGCACCCAGGTGTCCTTGCCGATCCGGCCGTGCGTTGCTTCCCACTGCTCGATGTGTTGCCGAGTCATGAGGAAGTCTGGGTCGGCGGCCGACTCGGCAACGCAGTCGATCACGCACGCTTGCCCCACCAGATGCTCCACCGGAATCGTGTCGGTCGAGTTGCGGTCGAGATTGCGACCCGTGATCCAGTGAATCGGTGCATCGAAATGCGTCCCGGTGTGCTCGTTGCACGAGAAGTTCCGCCAATACCACGCAGGGCCCCGATCATCGTACTCCGAGACGGTCTCGACGCGCAGCGGTGCGCACTGACCAAAGTCCGGGGGCAGTTCGAGCGTCGGGAACTCCGGCGACAGCGTTTGTGTGAGATCGATGACCCGGATTCGATTCGAGGCGAGTTGCGACAGAAAGGCAGCCAGTACGTTTTCGGCCATGTCTTGGTTCCTTGGTCAGGTTGGGGTTGATCGTGCGGTATCTCTTTGGCGAACCCGCCGACGGAGAGTCGACAGATCATCGAAACGGCTGGCGATGTCAGTGCGGTTCGCGGCGAGCCTCATGTCACGCAATACCTCCAGCGACCGCAGGAGCACCGGCAGCGGCGGCCCGCTTGCGGTGAGGCCTTCGTGCTGATCGGGCGGGAGGTTTGAAGCGGGCCTCTCAATGAATCGACTGACGAGTTGGTCGTGGTGCTGCGCTGCGTACTGGCCAAACAGATCGCAGAGATCGAGGTAGGCGATCGCGCTGCGCTGAAACCAGTCACGCGAATGGTAAGCCGCCGGAACCGCCAGCAGTTCGTCGAGCAGACTCCGGTAGGTCATGCATTCACGCAGTCGGGCTTGGTCCGCCGGCATCATGAACAGCATCTTGTCGACCAGCAGCTGCGCGTAGTAAGGGTCGCTCGCACGGCAAAGGCCCAGTACGAGATCGATTTCGTTGATTCCGGAGAAATCTCCCGCGTTTGCGCCGCGGTACTCCTGTCGCCCGACACGGTAGGGCTTGTAGTACGGACGCACAGAGAAGAAGAACCGCTCCACGTTAAGTTCGCGGAACAGTGCTTCATTGTGACGCAGCACACCTCGCATCGCTGCACTCGCGGTGTCGAACATTACGTCGACGACAGGACTTGTCACGCCCAGGTGCACGATTCGGCAAAGCGCGTCGGCCACCGTCTGCAGAAGAAGAATGCCCCGCGTGTTCTCATCGATAAACACGAATTCATCGTGCAAGGACGTGAAGCTCTTCCTGACGCCGGCGATGGCCTTATTGTGGGTGGCGAGGTGTCCGGTCGAGAACCGCGGCGCAACGCCCAGCGAAGCACCGACATGCAGCGCCAGGCATGACGCCTCCGGGAAGGGCGAGCGCTCCTCGCGCGCAGGGTTGGTCAGCTCGTGGCGCCGCAGCGCCCCCAGATACATCCCGACGTTGCCCAGCACGCCGAACGCACTCTCGAACCCGTCACCGGTGTTTCCCTCGTGTACGAGCGCCACGATGTAAGTGCGACCTTCATCGCAGAGCGTGCGCTTGATCCGATCTCCGACACCGATGACTTTAGTGCGGCTCTCCTGGGCGAAATACAGTTCTTCGAGTTCCGTGTTCATCTCGACGAACGACGTACGGATCCAGTTCTCGAACGCAGCAGCTTGACTCACGGAGAGGCCTCAGGATTTCAGGTTAGAGCAGGGCACGTGTTGCCCGCCGCGGAAAGGACTGCGCCACGAGAGCCACTTCCTCGGCCGTATTCCAGATGTGGAAGGAGATCCGCAGCACCGAGCCGCGGTGATCCGACTGGACGCCGGCTGCGGTGAGGCGTTCCTGAACGCCCTCCAATTCACCACCCAAGTCCAGACAGAGTGTTCCGCCGATCGGATGCTTGGGAATCGTGTCCTGCCAGTCGTGCGGCAGCGTTGCCTTCATCGCCTCCGTCAGGCGCCTGTTGTGGCTGATCAGTGTGTCGATCCCGATCTCCTGCAGCACTCCGAGGCTTGCTGCCGCCATCACATAGGGAGCGATGCTGGGTGTCCCGCCCCAGAAGCGAAGCGCGTCTGGGGCGTGGCGATAGGAGCGAATGTCGAACTCGAACGGCGCTTCATGCGAGAACCAGCCGATGTATGACGGATTCATCGTCGCCAGCAGCGGCTGTCTGATCCACAGGAAACCCGCCCCTGGGCCACCACAGAGCCATTTGACGCAACTACCCAGCATGATGTCGACACCGAGGGCGTGGACGTCGATCGGTACGATGCCGGCGGACTGTGCGACGTCGAGCACACTAGTCGCGCCGCGCGCGCGGCAGAGTTCAGCGATCGCACGAACCGGCGAGACACGTCCGCTGTTGAAATGGACGTGGGTGATCAGCACGCCGCAGACATCGGGCTGAATGGCATCCGCCCAGGTCTCGAGGTCATCGGGGCGGCGGTGGCGCGGAATCAGCCTGAGTTCGTATCCGAGCCGGTGCGCTTGTTGTAGTACGAAGCCAATCGATGGAAACGCGTCCTCGGACGCCAACCAGACCCGGCGCGCAGGATCCTGTTGCGGTATCGCCGAAAGGACGTTGGCCAGTCCTGCTGAAACACTCGGTTGCGGGCAATACTCCGCCGCCAGGCCACCGAAGAATCGGGCGAGCGCATGACGAAACTGATCGACGCCGTCGAGCCATTGCGGCCAGGCGCCCGCGCCAGATCGAGACACTGGATCGACGAAGTTGGATTGGAGCTGACGTACGGCTTCGTGCGTGATGCATCCCACTGAATGCGCCAGCAGGTATGGCCCGGCTTTCGGGACGGCGAACGCCTCTTGGGGCCGACGATCCTGCGACAAGTTGCTATCTCTGGTGGCGACCTGCCCAACGGGCAGGCCAAGGGATCAAGCAGCCATTGTCGATCGCAAGCGCCAGAACAATATCCTGATCGGCCCGTCCAGGCACGCAGGATGTAGAACGTTCGTACTGAGAACTGGGCATTTATGGAACGATACGGTAGATTGCTGTGACCATGAACCGACGCGGGAAAAGCCGGGGTCAGGCGCGCGCCGCCGTCCCTGGTAGCACACAGCGCAGGCGGACCGACCACAGGATCCTCGCGGCGCTCGAGAAGGACGCGCGACTGTCGTTCTCGGAACTGGGATCGGAGGTCGGGCTTTCGAAGACACCGTCTTGGGCCCGGGTCCGCGACCTAGAACGTCGCGGCCTGATTTCCGGATACCACGCGAGCATTTCGTCGTCGGGGATGGGGCTGGAGATCCATGCTTTCGTGCACGTGACCATTCGATCGGTCGCCAGCGATGCCTTCGAGGCGGCAGTCAAGGCGCATCCCGCGGTGCTCGAGTGCTACACGACGGCCGGAGACGCGGACTACGCGCTCCACGTCCTCGTCGCCAGCGCGTCCTCGCTCGACGCGTTGCTGAGATTCGAATTGTCGAGGTTGCCCGGCGTGGAAAGCGTCTCCACCACCGTTGCCCTGAAGACGATCAAGGAACGCGGGTTCATCATGGATTGCGTTCGATACAGCGAGGCGCAAACGCTGCCTCGCTAGCCAAGTGCTGATTCGACCCTGGGTGGGGCGCTCCGGGGCATCGCCAATGATGGGAGCAATACGCCGCAGCAAGGCAGCTCCGTGCTGACGTCGGATGTCGCGTGAACGAACGTTCCTTTGGCGATTCACGGTGCACGTCCGTGCTTGTCGATGTCCGTTGCGTTCAAGCGACTCGTCCATCCTCGGAAACATCCGGCCGTCGTATCGTTGGGTGTTCCCGGGCGGTCGCAAGCGTCACACCGAAGCCGCCTTGACTCGCGAGTCTGGCTGCAGAACGTCGCGGACGCTGGGCTTCGGCTTGTCGATTTCGTCGATCCGCTTGCCAGAGCGGCGCGCTCGAAGATATGCCCGCGGCGATGCGGTGCACGCTCAGCTGCGCTTGCGTCAGGCTGATCGCCGAAACTTCCTGTTATCGTTCGTGTTCAATCGATCCCTCGTTAGAAGCCCGTCATCACACAACGAAAGAGGCCCTAACCAATGCTCCGAACGAATGTCATCAGACCCAAGGCGCTATGGATTATCGCGGTCAGTCTAGTAGGAGCTAACGTCGCTTGGGCGGATGTCCGACTACCGGAACTCGTCGGCAGCGGTATGGTTCTGCAGCGCGACGCGAAAATCCAGATATGGGGTTGGGCTGATCCTCGCGAAGAAGTGCGGATAGATTTCCAGGGTAAGCACACCAGGGTGAGGGCAGATCAGAAGGGGCGATGGTCAACGTTGCTAGGACCGTACCCTGCCGGCGG
>CAZPJE010000067.1:0-1519 GCA_964586725.1 uncultured Steroidobacteraceae bacterium
CCGACAGGGTTCAATCCGTTCCAGGCCGAGCCGAACCCGGCGAACGAGCGCTTCGCCGCTGACCTGGTGCGAAAGCTCATCGCGCCGGCGGGAATGCCGACGCTCACCGCCCGTGAGGAGGACGCCATCCACCAGGCCGTCAAGGCGGTCTTCCGGGAGCTTCCGCATGAGTTGCGCCGGCTCGCTGCGGTCGACCAGCTGCTGCCGAACACCGGGAGCAACAGCCTGCGGCTGCGGCTCAAGAAGTGGGTAGGCGCAGGGCCTCTGGCCTGGGCCTTCGACAACCCCGAGGACACGCAGCGCTTCGACCAGCATCGCATCTTCGGCTACGACTACACCGAGTTCCTCGACGACCCGGAGGTTCGCACGCCGATCCTGATGTACCTGATGCACGTCTCGGAGCGGCTGAAGACCGGTGAGCCATTCGTACGGGTCATGGAGGAGTTCTGGAAGGCGCTGCTCGACGAGACGCTTACCGAGGAGGCCCGCCGCAACCTGAAGACCGACCGCAAGCTCTCGGCGCTGGGCGTCTACGTGACGCAGTCGCCGTCTGATGTCCTGAGCTCACCGATTGGGCGGACGATCGTCGAGCAGTGCGTCACGCAGATCTATCTGCCCAACCCGCGCGCCGACGAGTCTGACTATGTGGACGGCTTCAAGCTCACACGCGCCGAGTTCGAGATCGTCAAGGGTCTGGGCGAGCAGAGCCGGCAGTTCTTGGTCAAGCAGGGCCACCAGTCGAGCATCGTGACGTTCGATCTGTCCGGCATGTCCGAGATGCTCGACGTGCTGAGCGGCTCGCTCGCCGGCGTCCGGCTGCTCGACGAGATCCGGGAGGAGCGCGGTGACGACCCGGCCGCCTGGCTACCCGAATTCCAACGCCGCAACGCAGAACGCCGTGATGCGATCCGTGCGCGCCGGGCCGACCGGCCGCAGGCCTGGACAGCCTGAGGGGAGGGCGCACCGATGGGGATCGCGACCGACGTCCTGACCGAGATGACCACGCTGCTCGACGGCTTTGTCGTTCGCAAGAGCGCGGCGATGGTTGGAGGTGTCGCGCCCTTCGTGGTGGTTGCACTGACGATCTACATCCTGCTCATCGGCTGGCAGATCGCGAGGGGACATGCGCAGGACACACTGCCAACGCTGCTGGTTCGGGTCTTCAGGATCGCGCTGATCCTGGCACTCGCCCTTGCGGCGGGCACCTACCAAGGAACCGTCTCCGACACGATCAACGGCCTGGGTACGCATCTGATCGCCACGGTGACTGACTTCCCGGATGCGGGGGCGTTCCTCGACAACGCTCTGGTCCCCTATCAGCGAGTCGTGACGCAGTTGGGCGCGCTGGCCTTCCAGGGACCATGGCCTCATTTCTCGTACCTGATCGCGATGATCCTGGTGCTGCTCGCCGGCGCAGTAACGACGGTGATCGGTCTCGGCATGCTGGTGCTGGCAAAGGTGATGCTCGCGATCGTCTTGGCGGTCGGCCCGGTGTTTCTCTTCCTGGCGATCTTCCCTG
>CAZPJE010000068.1:0-16066 GCA_964586725.1 uncultured Steroidobacteraceae bacterium
CGGAGAAATGACGATTGGCCCAGACGACCGCCCCGGACTTCGCATCGAGCGCGATCAGGCGACCGTCGGTCGCGCCGATATAGATCCGCCCATCGAGATACGCGATGCCGCGGTTGGTGTTCCAGCCCATCGCCATGTGACGCGGCGCGTGCTTCCAGATCTGCGGATCGAAGGTCCAAAGGAGTTCGCCGCTGCGCGCATCGACGGCGCGGACGATCGCGCGATCGCCGGAGAAATACAGCACCCCATCGACCGCGAGCGGCGTGCTGTTGAAGGCGATCGCATCGGGGATGTCGAGGGCCCAGTCGAGGCCGAGCCGGCCGACGTTGCGGCGGTTGATCTGCTCCAGCGGCACGAAGCGCTGTTCGTCGTCGGTGCGGCCATAGCCAGGCCAGTCCGCGGCGGCCGCAGCCGGTTCGCGCGCCGTGGCGGCGGGGGACCAAACGATCGGTAGGGCCGCGGCGGCCAGCAGGATAATGCGGTGCAGGAAAGCAGGAAACATCGATCGCCCTCTTGAGTCGACGCCGTCCGATGATGGCAGAATGCCCTGCACGTTTCACTTGGCCGAGGGGGCTACACGGTGTCTCAGTCAGCGTCTGCGCGTCAGCTCGATGTCCTGGTGGTCGGGGCCGGCTTCTCCGGCATGTATCTGCTGCACCTGCTGCGCGGCATGGGGTTGTCAGTGAAGGTGATCGAAGCGGGCGACGGCGTCGGCGGCACCTGGTTCTGGAACCGTTACCCCGGCGCGCGTTGCGACGTCGAGAGCATGAGCTACTGCTACACCTTCGATCCCGCGCTGCAGCGCGAATGGCAGTGGAGTGAGAAGTATCCGGCGCAACCCGAGATCCTGCGCTACCTGAACCACGTCGCCGATCGCTACGACCTGCGCCGTGACATCCAGCTCGAGACGCGCGTGACGGCGGCGCACTACGACGAGCGCAGCGCGCGCTGGCAGGTCCGCACCGATCGCGATGAACACTTCGACGTGCACTGGCTGATCATGGCCACAGGCTGCCTGTCGACCGCGCGCATGCCGGATTTCCCCGGACGCGACAGCTTCAAGGGCGCGTCGTACCACACCGGATACTGGCCGAAGGAATCGATCGACTCCAGCGGCCAGACGGTCGGCGTCATCGGCACGGGCTCTTCGGGCATCCAGGCAATCCCGCAGATCGCGAAGCAGGCCAAGCGGCTGTACGTGTTCCAGCGCACGCCAAATTTCAGCGTGCCGGCGCACAACCGCGCGTTGCAGGCCGGGGAGATCGAGGAGCGGCGCCAGATCCAGTCCGAGCACAACGCGAAGGCGCGCGTGTCGATGTTCGGCGTGCCCTGGGACATCAACATGCAGATGGCGCTGCAGGTATCCGCTGAGGACCGGCAGAAGCAGTACGAGGCGGCCTGGAAGGAGGGCGGCGCGACACCGATGCTCGTGGCCTATGCCGACCTGCTCGCCAGCGACTCGGCGAACGAGACCGTCGCCGATTTCGTCCGCGGCAAGATCCGCAGCATCGTCAAGGATCCGAAGACCGCCGCGCTGCTGACGCCCACGGATCATCCGCTCGGCGCGAAGCGCATCTGCGTCGACACGGACTACTACGCGACCTACAACCGCGACAACGTCACGCTCGTCGATGTGCGCAGCGATCCGATCGCCGAGATCACGCCGGACGGCCTGCGCACGCAGGGCGCGCACTACCCACTCGACAGCCTCGTCTATGCGACCGGGTTCGACGCGATGACCGGGGCGCTGCTCAGCGTGGATATCCGTGGCCGCGGCGGCCTGCTGCTGCAGCAGAAGTGGGCCGAAGGCCCGAAGGCCTACCTCGGCCTGATGATGGAAGGCTTCCCGAACCTGTTCACCGTGACCGGGCCCGGCAGTCCGTCCGTGCTCAGCAACGTCGTCGTGTCGATCGAGCAGCACGTCGAGTGGATCGTCGCCTGCATGCGGCATCTGCGCGAACGCGGCGCGCCGGTCATCGAGGCGACGCGCGATGCCGAAGAGAAGTGGGTCGCGCACGTCAACGAGGTGGCCGACACTACGCTGTTCCCGAAGGCCAACTCCTGGTACGTCGGCGCGAACATTCCGGGCAAGCCGCGCGTGTTCATGCCCTATGTCGGCGGCGTCGGCACGTATCGCGAGATCTGCGACAAGGTCGCGGCGAACGGGTATGAGGGGTTCAGGATCGGGGCGTAGCGCCGGCACACGCGCTCGGTCATGCCGGGCCCGGGACGCCGTGAATCCATCCCTGGAGGCTCGGGCGCGCCATCCATGGCGCGCACGCCCGGTCCCGACATGATCGAGCGCGTGTCCCCGCACTGTGCGCCTGCTTCGCGGTTGGCGGCAGGCGGCATCTTTGCGTTGTTGGTGTTGGCCGCCGCTTGCGCCAGTCCGCGCGGCAGCCACGCGAATGTTGCTGAAGTCACGAAAGCGTGCGCGCTCGAGCCGGCCGATGCGGCGTGGCTGGCGCAGGCGCTGGCAGGCTGGCAGTCGCTGGCGCAAAGGCATATCGACCGACCGTCCGGGCTGCGCACTACCGCGATCCTCTTCGATGCAGCCTGCGTCGTCACGATCGACCTCGCGACGGGGGTCAGGTCAGCGGCGGCGCATTCCGGGCGCGTCGCCGTCCCGAACGGCGCGGTCATCCCGGTCGGCATCACCGCGTTCGCAGCGCCCGCGCGCGAGGCCGAGCACGCCTTCTTCGTCATGGCGCTGCCCAGCGTGTGGCGCGCGCGCGGTTTCAGCAGCGATCTGCCGCTTGAGCAGTTCACCTTCGCAGTGTTTGTGCACGAGTTGAGTCATGTCTGGCAGTTCGACAGCTATCTGCGTGAGGTGCGCAACACGCACGGGGTTGCGGCCATGGGTCTGTCGCTGGACGACGATTTCGTGCAAACGCTGTTCTCGGCGGATGCGGATTTCACCCGCGAGATGCGCCAGCAGATCGAGGGCTTTCGCCGCGCTGCGCGCGCGTCGTCTGTGGCTGAGGTCATCGCGGCGGCGCGGCCGGTCCGTGCCGCAATGATCGCGCATCGCAACCGGGCGTTCGCCGACCGACCTGCGTCGCTGCGCCGTGTCGAGGATCTGTTCCTGACCCTCGAAGGATCGGGTCAGTGGCTCGCGATTCAGGCGCTGACCGCCGGTGCCGTTGGCGACGTCGTATCGGAGGAGGCCGCCCTGAGCGGCTTCGCGACACGTGGCGAGCGCTGGTCGCAGGACCTCGGTCTCGGCATTGCACTGGTGCTCGACCGCATCGACCCGGGCTGGAGCAGGGTCGCCTACCGAGACGGTTCGATGACGCTGCTGGAAATGCTCGACCGCGCGCTCACCGCGCCGTATAGCCCCCATCCACGACCAGCTCCGCGCCCGTCATGAAGCTCGAGTCGTCGCTCGCGAGGAACAGGGCGGATTTCGCGATCTCCTCGGGCGTCGCGAGGCGGTTCATCGGATGCAGGCTCGCGATGGTCGCGGTCGCCGTCTGCACGTCTGGGAACGCACCGCTCGCGACCATGCGCGCGAGGCCGTTCTCGAGCATCGGTGTCTGCACGTAGCCCGGGTGCAGCGAGTTGACGCGGATCGGATAGCCGCACTGCGCGCATTCGAGTGCGGCGGCTTTGCTGAACAGCCGCACGCCGCCCTTGGCGGCGACGTAATCGGGCGCGCCGACCACGCCGACCAGGCCGTAGACCGACGACACGTTGATGATGCTGCCGCCGGGCGGCCCGTTCTGCTTCATCGCGCGGATCGCGAGCCGCGTGCCGAGGAACACGCCGTCGAGATTGACGCTGAGCGCGCGGCGCCAGTCGGCGAACTCCATGTTCTCGATCAGCGCGCCGCTGGTCGTCACGCCGGCGTTGTTGACGAGCACGTGCAGCCCGCCGCCAAGCCGCCGCACGTCGGCGAGCACGCGCTCCCACTCGGACTCCTGCGCGACATCCTGGGCGATGCCCCAGGCGGTACCACCCGCGGCACGGATCGACTCGGCGACGCTTTCGGCCGCTGCGCCACTGATATCGGTCACGAACACGCGGGCGCGTTCGGCGGCGAAGGCGCGCGCGATCGCGGCGCCGATGCCGGCGCCGGCGCCGGTGACCCAGGCGATGCGGCCGTCGAGCTTCATCAGCGCGCGCCCGCCGTGCCCTTGTAGCGCTGCCAGGTCGCGAGCGACTCGGGCCAGTCGGACGGGCGCTGGTCGCCGTACGCGCGCTGGCGCAACGTGCTCTTCATGCAGTCGATGTACTCGGCGACCGGCGTGTAATAGAAGAAGTGCAGCACGCGCTTGGCGAAGCGCCAGCGGCCGCCTTCGCGGCGGTAGTCGTCGTGATAGCGGATCGCCGCGAGCATGGTCTCGCCGTTGCGCGTGACCTCGGCGTGCGAGGCGAGGATGCCGCTGGCACGATCCGGATCGGCGTCGTCGAGCGTGATCGCGTGGTCGTGCGTGAAGTGGAAGGTGGGGCCCAGCGCGGCGAAGCGCCCCTTGTACATCTCGACGACGGCGGCGCGACCCTGCGCGTTCATGACGCCGTCGGCGGACTGCAGCACGCCGTCGACGCAGAACAGCTCGGCGAGCGCGTCGATGTCGCGGTTGTCGATCGTGTAGCCGTAGGCACCGACGAGCGTGCGGATGGCGTCGCGGTCCTCGAGTCGGCGGATTCGGGTGGCAAGATCGGGCTGGTGCATCGGATTCCCCTCGTTCATCTGCTGCAGTCGTTCAATGATCGCAACTCTCGATCAGCATCGCCATGCCCTGGCCCGAGCCGAGGCACATCGCCATCACGGCGCGTCCGCCGCCGCGTGCGCGCAGGTGCTGGATCGCGGTGTGGGTCATGCGCACGCCGGTGACACCGGGCGGATGGCCGACCGAGATGCCGCCACCGTACAGATTTGTGCGGTCGCGCGGGATGCCGAGCTGCGCCTCGGTGTGCAGGGTCACCGCCGCGAACGCCTCGTTGATCTCCCAATAGTCGATGTCTTCGACGCGCAGGGCGTGTCGCGCGAGAAGCTTCTGGATCGCCGGCACCGGACCATGGCCCATGTTCTCGGGCGGCACGCCGATGGTGCTCCAGCCGAGCAGCTTCGCGTGCGCGGTGCCGCCGGCGTCGCGCAGCGCAGCGCGATCGGCGACGACCATGAAGCCCGCGCCATCGGAGACAGGCGAGGCGTTGCCCGCCGTGACGCGCCCATCGGCGCGGAACGCCGGCTTCAGCGTCGCGAGGCGCTCGTGGGTGATGCCGCGACGAGGTGACTCATCGACCTCGAACTGCAGGCGCGCGCCGCGCGCGGCGCCGTCGCCGGCGGGCGTGTCGATGGCGCTGATCTGCGCGCCGAGGAAGCCCGACTCCTGCGCCGCGATGGCGCGCGCCTGGCTCATGACGGCCCAGTCGTCCATCGCCTCGCGCGTGTAGCCGTGCTGCGCGGCCAGGGTTTCCGCCGTTTCGCCCATGTAGAGCAGGGTTGTCGGGCAGCGGTAGGCCCAGTCGAGCATGTCCTCGAGCTGCTGCGTGCCGCGCTTGTGGCCCCAGCGCGCGGTGGTCACGACATACGGCACGCGGCTGAAGATCTCGGCACCGCCCGCGAGCGCGATCCGGCTCGAGCCGTCGAGCACCTGGTGCGCGGCGGAGACGATGGCCTGCAGCCCGGAGCCGCAGGCGCGCACGACGCCGAGCGCGCTGGTCTCGATCGGAAAGCCGGCGGCGACGCAGATCGCGCGATGCGCGAACAGGGAATCGCGATCGGTCGGGATCGTGGTCGCGAAAATGAAATGGTCGATCTGATCAATCCGCAGTCCGGCCGCTGCGACCGCATTGCGCGCCGTCTGCGAGGCGAGGTCGGTCAGCGGCACGTCGCGCAACGCCCCGCCGAATTTGCCGAGTGGCGAGCGGCGGCCCAGGGACAGCACGATGTCGGCGTCTGCGAGCGGTGTCATGGTGTGGCGTGTCCGACCAGGGGCAGTGACAGCAGGCCGCGCGTCATGACGCTGCGCGACCAGCGCAGCGGTCTGGCGTCTGCGGGAATTTCGAAGCGCGTGAAGCGCTGCAGCAGCGCCTCGAGCGCGAGCGCGAGTTCGCGCCGCGCAAGCGGTGCGCCGATGCAGTGGTGGATGCCGGCCCCGAAGGCGAGATGCGCCGCCAGCGGGCCATCGAGCGTGGGCGCGTCGCCGGCCGGGAACCGTGCCACGTCGCGATTCGCGGCACCGAGCCGCACGCAGATGCGCGTGCGCGTCGGCAGCACGACGCCGCCGAGCTCGAGCTCGCGCGTCGTGATGCGGAACAGTCCCTGCACCGGCGCGGCGAGGCGCAGCACTTCTTCGACCAGTCGCTTCTGCAGGCGCGCGTCGCCACGTGCGGCGTCGAGCAGGTCCGGCCGTTCCGCGAGCCGCGCGAGCAGGGAGCCGAGCGTCGAGGTGGTCGTCTCATGGCCGGCGATCATCAGCATGTGCAGCAGCGACAGCTGCTCGGGCAGCGTTAGCGGCGTATCGGGTTGGGCCGCGGCGAGCGCCACGCGATCGACCAGCGAGCCCTCGGGTCGGCGGCGCGGGTCGGCGAGTATCGGCGCGAAGTACTGCTGGAACTCGACGCCGCAGCGCGCGGCTTCGAGGTGCTCCTCGCGGGTGGCGCCGAGACCGATGGCCTGGATCGCGGCATCGGACCAGCGCTTGAAGTGGGCGCGGTCGCCGGCCGGCACACCGAGCTGTTCGGCGATCACGAGCAGCGGCAGCGGAATGGCGAACGCATCCATCGCGTCGACGCGCACGCCCGGCGGCCAGGCATCGAGCAGCTGCGCGCAGTGGCTCGCGATGCTCTCCGCCATGCCTTCGACCTTCGAAGGCGTGAACACGCGCTCCACGAGTGCGCGGAAGCGGCGGTGGTCCGGCGGGTCGTTGGTCTGCAGCGTGCGCGTCCACGGCGCACCGCCGGCGCGGTAGATCGCCTCGACTTCGCCGCCCGGAAAGCCGGCGTCGAGCACGGTCAGCGTGACCTTGCTCGAGAAGTCGGCCGGGTTCGTCAGCACCGCGTTGACCAGCGCATGCGTTTCGGCAACCCAGATACCGGTGCGTTCGCAGCGCCACAACGGCCCGCCGACGGTCGCTGCCTCGAGCGCAGGCTCGAGGTCCGGCAGGTCGAGCAGCGTCACGGTCGCGCTCATGTCACCTCAGCCGGTTCGATGCGCGCGGCCGGGTCGACCTGGTCGCGCAGCCGGAACTTCTGGATCTTGGTCGCGCTCATCGGCCACTCGGTCACGAACTGCACGTAGCGCGGGATCTTGTAGCTCGCGATCTTGCCCTTGCAGTGGCGGATCACATCCTGCGGCGTCACCGTGGCGCCGTCGCGCAGTTCGATGAACGCCGCCGCGACTTCCTGCAGGCGCGCATCGGCAACGCCGATGATCTGCGCGACCTTGATGGCCGGATGCGTGCACAGCCAGCTTTCGATCTCGATCGCCGCGACGTTCTCGCCGCCGACCTTCAGCATGTCCTTGATGCGGCCGAGATAGCGGATGTGGCCGCTGGGTTCCAGCGAGCCGAGGTCGCCGCTGCGCAGGAAGCCATCGGGCATCACGGTCTGCGCGGTCTTCTCGGCGTCCTTGTAATAGCCGCTGAAGTTCGTTGGCCCCTTGATCCAGATCTCGCCGCGCGCGCCCGTAGGCAGCGGCTGCAACGTCTCGGGGTCGACGATGCGCACCTCGATGCCATCGAAGGCCTTGCCCGAGGTTTCCGCCAGCAGTTCGGGCGGATCGTCGGGGGCGTGGAACGCGATCACGCCGCCGGCCTCGGTGAGGCCGTAGGCCGACACGTGCGTGGCGGTCGGCAGCAGCGCGGCATAGCGGCGCAGCAGGTCGGGCGGGCCGACGTTGTTGATGATGCGCACCGCGGCCATGGCATTGGCGTCGAACGAGGGGTGCTCGAACAGCGCGTTAGTCAGCGTCGGGAACGACGGGAACAGGATGGTCGCGCGCTCATCGACGATCTCGCGGACCGATGCGCCCGGGTCGAAGTGCTCCTGCGCGATGAAGCAGGCGCCGCTCGCGCGGCAGGCGGCCAGCGGCAGGATCGTCGACATGTGGAAGAACGGCAGCGGATCCCAGAAGCGATCCTGCTCCGTCATCTGCCAGCGCTCGGCGAGCGCGTGGCCGGCGCCTTCGAGCGCGCGGTGCGACAGCAGGCAGGCTTTCGGATGCGCCGTGGTGCCCGAGGTGTACATCATCAGGCCGATGTCTTCGGGGTCCAGCGTCGGCAACGACGCCAGCGGCGCGAGGTCCGGCGGATACAGCTGCGCCTCATGGCCCCAGCGCGTGGTGCCGCCCGTGTGCAGGTCGAAGACCTGCTGCAGGCGCGGCGCGGCGGCAATCGTGAGCGGCTGGCCCCAGCGCCAGGTGGCGAGTTCGGGATAGATGTCGCACAGCATCTGCGCGTAGTCGGTGTGCTCGCGCTGCTTCGCCGACGTGAACAGGATGCGGATGTCGGAGTCGGCGATCACGTAACGCAGGTCCTCGCGCTTGTAGCGCGAGTTCAGGTGCACGGGCCGCGCGCCGAGCAGGATGCAGCCGTAGAACAGCAGCAGGTACTCGAGGCAGTTCGCCATCAAGATGCCGACATGATCGTCGCGGCCGATGCCGAGTCGCGCCAGAGCGGCGGCATGCCGCTCGGCTTCACGCAGCACGTCGGCGTTCGTCAGCCGGCGCTCGTGGATGATGATGGCTTCGCGATCCGGAAAGCGCTGTGCAACCTGGCGCAGCGTGTCACCGACGGTTCGCTTGATGGCGGCGGTATGCATCGTCCGGTCCCTCAGACAGATGTGGTGGTGCGTTTCAGGAAGTCATCCAGCAAGGCAATGATCTGCAGGCTCTCGGCGCTGTTGAACAGGTGATGCGCGCCGGGCAGTTCGTAGACCTCGAGCTGCGGCACGCAGCCTCGCAGCCGCGCGACGGCCGCATCGCTGACGAGCTGGCTCGCGCCGGCGCGCAGCAGCGCGAACGGCACACGCACGCGGGCCGCGACCTCATGCAGTCGCTGTTCGTGCGGCAACGCGACGGAGTTCATCGGGCCGATCACGACCCGCACGTCCCAGTGACGATGCCAGCGCCCGTCGGCGCCGCGCCGCAGACCCTTCTCGATGCTCTCAGCCGAGACTGCGAGATCGGGAAAGAAGCGCTGCACGTGCGCCACGGCATCCGCGGGCGACGCGAAACCCTGCTCGGCGTCGCCGCCGAGAAAATCGATGAGCCAGTCGATCTCGGCGGGATTGAGCTGCGGCGCGGTGTCGATCAGCGCAAGCCCGCGCACCAGCGGCAGGCCGCTGCCCGCGACCAGCAGGCTGACGAGGCCTCCCAGCGACGTGCCGATCAGCACGCAGGGGCGGTTCCATGCGTCCAGCACGCGGAGCGCGTCGTCGCGAAAGGAGTCGAGTTGATAGTCGCCGTCATCGATCCAGTCGCTGTCGCCGTGGCCGCGCTGATCGAAGCTGAGACAGGGCAGGCCCTGCGCCTGCAGCGCGCGCGCGGCACGGCGCCAGGTGTGGCGCGTCTGGCCGCCGCCGTGCACCAGCACCACGGTGACCGGGCCCGCGGCGTCGAAGATTTCGCCGACGATGCGATTGCCGGCGCCGCCGCGCCACTCGCAGGCGCGGGTGTCGGCGACGGCGTTGGCGACGGCGGGCTGCACGCTCAGCGCGATACGCAGGCCTGTACCTGGGCCGCGTCGAAATAAAACGGCAGCAATTCGCAGATCTGGTCGCCGCGGAACCGCAGCCGCTCCATCAGCGGGATGATCTCGTCCTTGCCCTGCCGGTCGGCGACCAGTTCGACCAGCACGACGACGGTGTCGCCGTCTTCGAGGAAGCCGCCGAAGCGGACGTCCTTGAGCTTCAGCATGCCGCCGACCTTGATCAGCAGCTCCTGCATCGCGCCCTTGCCGCGGTAGCTGCCCGCGAACGGGAGCGCGCTCGCCTCGTGGACCACGAAGTCGTCGGTGACCAGCGTCTCGACGGTCTTGAAGTCGCCGCTGAGCGCGAGCTGGTACAGCCGGCGTGCCGTGGCCAGGCGTCCGCCGCCCGGCGGCGTGAGTGCGGCCTTGAGATCGGCCGCCAGATCGTTGATGCCGTTGACCGCCTGTTCGGTCAGCAGCGGCATCGAGATGAAGCCGTGGATCATGCCGTTGTAGCGCCGCACGACGACCGGAATGCCCGCCGCCTGCAGGTGACTTGCGTACTGCTCGCCTTCGTCGCGCAGCGGATCGAACTCCGCGCTCGTGACGCTGGCGGGCGGCAGGTTGGCAAGCTGCGTCGCGAACAGCGGCGACACCAGCGGGTCGCGCAGCTGTTCCGGCGTCTCGACATAGCATTCCCAGAACCACTGCATGATGCCGCGCGACAGCATGTAGCCGGTGCCCAGCTCGTGCATGGACGTGCTGTTGCAGGTGGCGTCGACGCAGGGATACCACAGCGCCTGGTAACGGATCGCAGGGCCCTTGCGGTCGCGCGCGAGGATGCAGACCGCGGTGGCGAGGTTGGCGCCGGCGCTGTCGCCGGCCACGGCCAGTCGCCCGGCGTCGATGCCGAGTTCGGCGGCGCGAGCTGCGATGTCGCACAGCGCGGCGTAGCAGTCCTCGAGCGGCGCCGGGAAGCGCGCTTCGGGCGCCAGGCGATACTCGACCGAGATCACGGCCGCGCCCGAGCCATTGGCGAGCCGGCGGCAGATGTTGTCGTGCGTGTCGAGGTCGCACAGCACGAAGCCGCCGCCGTGGTAGAACACGACGACCGGCAGGTGCGCGCTGCTGTTGGGCGCGTACAGGCGCGCGCGCAGCGTGCCTGCCGCGCCGCGCAGCGTCAGTTCCCGCACGGCGTGCACCGGCACGGGCTCTTCGGGTACGCGCATCGCGGCGGAGGCTTCGCGGATCATCGGCGCCGTCACGCCCGGCGGTGGTGCGCCGAGCTGCATCTGCGGCATTTCGAGCGCGGCTTTGATTTTCGGATCGAGGGCCATGAGTCTCTCCGGGCGTTGCGGTCAGGCGTCTTTGAGCACGGCGCGGATCGCCGCTTCGATGCGCGCTTCGCTGGGCAGCCAGGCCTTCTCGAGCGGCGGCGAGAACGGCACCGGCGTGTGCGGCGGCGTGACGATTTTGACGGGCGCGCGCAAATGGCGAAAGCCCTGGTCGGCGACCAGCGCTGCGATGTCATGCGCGACGCCGACGCGCGCCGCCGATTCGTCGACGATGACCACGCGGCCGGTATGCGCGACGCTCTCGAGGATGCCTTCCTCGTCGAGCGGCTGGGTCGTGCGCGGATCGACGACCTCGACGGAGATGCCCTCCGCCTTGAGCCGGTCGGCAACCGCGTTGGCGCGCGGCACCATCGCAGAGAATGCGATGACCGTGACGTCCTCGCCCTCGCGCGTGTAGTTCGCTTCCCCAAAGGGAATCGTGTACGCGCCATCCGGGACTTCGCCCGACAGGCCGTACAGCAGCTTGTGCTCGCAGAACACGACCGGATCGTCATCGCGGATCGCTGTGATCAGCAGGCCCTTGGCATCGTAGGGATTGCTCGGCACGACGACCTTCAGCCCGGCCACGGCCGTGAACACGTTGTAGGGCGCCTGCGAATGCTGCGCGGCGGCCGACAGGCCCGCGCCCATCATGCCGCGCACGACCAGCGGCGTGCGGGCCTTGCCGCCGAACATGTAGCGGAACTTCGCGGCCTGGTTGTAGAGCATGTCGTAGCAGACGCCGAAGAAGTCCAGGAACATGATCTCGGCGACGGGCCGCAGTCCCGTCATCGCGGCGCCGGCCGCCATCCCGACGATCGCGGATTCGCTGATCGGCGTGTCGATGACGCGCGCCGATCCGAACTGCTTCCACAGGCCCTTGGTGACGCCCATGACGCCGCCGTAGGCCTCGACTTCGCCGGCGCTGCCGCCGGCGCCGCCGCGCACGTCCTCGCCGATCAGCACGACGTCGGGATCGCGTTCCATTTCGAGGCGGATCGCGTCGTTGATTGCCGCGCGGTAGCTGCGTTTGGGCATCGCGGTGACCTACAGCGAGACGTAGACGTCGCGCTCGAGCGTGTCGAGCGCGGGGAAGGGGGCGGCACGCGCCGCGATCACGGCCGCATCGACCCGCGCCGCGCACTCGCGCTCGATCGCGTCGAGCTGCGCGGGCGCCAGTTCGGCGGCGGCCGGCAGCGCGGCCAGCGAGGCGCGAAAGCGCTGCAGCGGATCGGTGGTGGCGCGCAGGTTGGCGACCTCGTCGGCGGCGCGATAGGCCATCGGGTCGCCTTCGTAGTGGCCGTAGTAGCGCAGCGCAACCGCTTCGATCGTGCTCGGCCCGCCGCCGGCGCGGGCTCGCGCCACGGCTTCGCCCGCCGCAGCGTGCACGGCGAAGAAATCCGTGCCGTCGACCTTGACCGACGGCATGCCGAAGCCCGCAGCGCGGTGCGCGATGCTGGACGCGCCGACGGCGTAATCGGCGCCCGTGCCTTCGCCATAGCCGTTGTTCTCGAAGATGAAGATCACGGGCAGCTGCAGCACGACCGCCATGTTCATGGCTTCGAAGACCATGCCCTGGTTCGAGCCGCCGTCACCCGTGAACGCAACGGCGACGCCGTCGGTGCCGCGGGTCTTGTGCGTCAGTGCTGCGCCGGTGGCGAGTGGCGCAGCGCCGCCGACGATGGCGTTGGCTCCGAGCATGCCGCGCTCGAGGTCGGCGATGTGCATCGAGCCGCCCTTGCCGCCGCAGAGGCCCGAAGCGCGACCGAAGATCTCGCCCATCATGCCGTCGAGATCGCAGCCCTTCGCGATGCAGTGACCATGGCCGCGGTGGGTCGAGCCGATGTAGTCGCGCTCCGTCAGGTGTTCGCCGACACCGACGGCGATCGCTTCCTGGCCGGCATACAGATGCACGAAGCCAGGGACGTCGCCGGTCGTATTCTCGATGTGCAGGCGCTCCTCGAAGGCGCGGATCAGCGCCATGCGCTGAAAGGCGCGCGCCAGCGCGGCAGCGGCGAGCGGCGCGCCGACAGTTCCGCGGGCGTCGTTGGTCATCGAGAATCCCCCTCTATGGTCCGCGACGATACGGCGATTCGGGCGTGCGCCACAAGGCGCGCAGCGCAAAATCCCGCCGCGCTTGACCCGCCTACCGATCGTTTGGTACGAGTGTGCATGCCATAACGAGGGGACTTTGGCGCCAACCACAATCACGGCACCCGACGAGCGGGACAGCCGCTACGCCTGGTATGTGGTCGTGCTGCTCACGATCGCCTACGCCGTCGCGTTCATCGACCGGCAGGTGCTGAACCTGCTCGTCGATCCGATCAAGGTCGATCTCGCGCTGACGGAGTTCGAAGTCAGCCTGCTGCAGGGCCTCGCGTTCATGGGCGCCTACATCGCGTTCGGGCCCTGGTTCGGGCGGCGTGCGGACATCGGGCACCGGCGCAACATCCTCGTCGCCGGCGTGCTGATCTGGAGCAGCTTCACGGTGCTGTGCGGCCTGCTGCCCGGCTTCGGCGGCCTGTTCTTCGCCCGTGCCGGCGTCGGCGCGGCGGAGGCCTGCCTGATCCCGGCGGCATGGTCGCTGCTGTCGGATTATTTCTCGCGCGAGAAACTGCCGCAGGCGATGAGCGTGTTCGTGATGGGCCCCTACATCGGCGGCGGCCTTGCGCTGATCTTCGGCGGCGTCGTGATCGGCTCCGTCGATGCCATCGGCGCAGCGCTGCCGCTGCTCGATGACCTGCCGGCCTGGCGGCTGACCTTCCTGTGCGTCGGCGTGCCGGGCCTGCTGCTCGCCGTCGCGCTGCTGTCGGTGCGCGAGCCGCCGCGGCGCGCGTTCGCCGGCACGTCGGCGCAGGAGCAGCGCTTCACCGTGCGCGAGGTGCTGGCGTTCATGTGGCAGGGTCGCGCGTTCTTCGGGCGCTTCTATATCGGCATGTCGGCGATCATCGTCGTGCTGTACGCGCTGCCCGCCTGGATGCCCGCCTTCCTGATCCGGCACCATGGCGCCGATGCAGCCCGGGTCGGCGTGCAGTATGGCTCGCTGGTGCTGATCGCCGGTTCGATCGGCGTGCTGTCCGGTCCGCTGTTCGCGCGCTGGCTCAAGTCGCGCGGGTATGTCGATGCGCCGGTGCGCGCGGCCGCGTTCGCGGGGTTCGCGCTGATTCCCTTCTGCGTCGCCTTGCCGTTTGCGCCGAGCTACGCCACGGCGCTCGCGCTCGCGGCGGGTGCCACCTTCTGCTACAGCTTCCCGCAGTCCATGGCTGCTTCCGCGCTGCAGTTCGCCGCACCGAACAGGATGCGCGGCATCGTCTCCTCGGTGTATGTGTTCCTCGCTTCGGTGATGGGCCTCGGCATCGCACCGACGCTGGTGGCGTCGATCACGGAGTTCGTATTCAACGACCCGACTCGCGTCGGGGAGTCGCTGGCCATCGTCGCGACGGGCGCCGGCGCGCTCGCCGCCTGGCTGATGATCGGATCGCTGCCGCACTATCGGCGCGCGATCGAGGCCACATGAGCGTATCGACATGAGAGCCGCCCCGCGCATCGCGCGCCGCCCGACAGCCGCGCGCAAGCCGCGTGCCGCCGCGCCGCGTCGCACGCGTCGCGCTGATCCGGCCGAGCGCTGGCAGCAGATCATCGTGGCCGCGACCGTCGAGTTCCTCGAGAAGGGCTATGTCGGCGCGTCGATGCGCGATGTCTCCGCGCGCGTCGGCCTGCTCAAGGGCAGCCTCTACCACTACATCGATTCGAAGGAAGACCTGCTGTTCCACGTGCTGCGCGACCTGCATGAAGGCGCTGCCGGCGTCGTCGAGCGGTGTCGCACGGGGCCGGGGCGGCCACTGGACCGCCTGCGCGAACTGATCGAGTACCTCGGGCCGTACTCGGCCGAACATGCGGCGCAAGGCATGATCTTCATGCGCGACTTCGTGTTCCTGCCGGCGCAGCGTCGCCGGCAGATCATCAGGCAGCGCGACCTGTACTCGAGCGTGATGCGTGAGTTGATCAGCGCCGCGCAGGCGCGCGGCGACGTGCCGCGCAGCATCGATCCGGCGCTCGCGGCCGCGACCATCATGGGGTCCATCGCCTGGGTCGCGAACTGGTATCGGCCGGGCGGGCGACTCTCTGCCGCGGACATCGGCCGGCAGCAGGCGGCGTTGCTGCTCGCGGCGCTGCGCCACGGAACGCCGCCGCCGCTGCACGATACCGGCGTGCCGGCTCGCTGACCGGACCGGTCAGCCGGGCCGCGTCGTATCCAGCGTGCCGACCAGCTCGGTGACGTTGCGCAGGCCGTGCCGCGCGAGATACGCGGCGATGCCGCTGTTGATCTTCTTGCAGGTCATCGGATCGTAGAACAGCGAGGTGCCGATCCCGACCGCGCTCGCCCCGGCGACGATGAACTCGAGCGCATCGGTGGCCGACGTAATGCCGCCCTGGCCGATGATGGGCACGCCGTGCTTCTTCGCGACGTCGTACACCTGGTGCACTTTCAACAGTGCGATCGGCTTGATCGCGGGCCCCGACAAACCGCCCTGAAGGTTGCCGATGACGGGGTGGCGGCGCTCGACATCGATCGCCATGCCCATGATCGTGTTGATCACCGCGAGACCGTCGGAGCCCGCCTCGATGCACAGCCGCGCGTTTTCCTTGATGTCGGTCTGGTTCGGCGACAGCTTCGTGATGATCGGCTTCTTCGTCGCCGCGCGGCAGGCCGCGACGACGCGGGCGGACATGTCCGGGTAGTTGCCGAACTGCACGCCGCCTTCCTTGACGTTCGGGCAGGAAATGTTGATCTCGATCGCATCGATCGGCGAATCGTCGAAGCGGCGCGTGACGTCGACATACTCTTCGATGGTCGAGCCCGAAACGTTCGCGATGAAGCGGGTCTCGCTGAAATCGAGCGTCGGCAGGATGCGGCGCACGACGTGATCGACGCCCGGGTTCTGCAGGCCGATGGCATTCAGCATGCCCATCGGTGTTTCGTAGACGCGGTGTGGCGGATTGCCGAGCCGGGGTTGGCCGGTCGTGCCCTTGAGCACGACGGCGCCCGCATCGGTGTTCGAGAAGCCTTCGACGCGGGTGTATTCCTCGCCG
>CAZPJE010000069.1:0-23269 GCA_964586725.1 uncultured Steroidobacteraceae bacterium
CCGCCGACGAGGCCCAGCAGGTCGCGGATCGCTTCAACGAGCAGGTCAAGGTGTACAGAGAGAAGAACAAGAAGCAGTAACGACCGTTTTCGGTCGTTCTGCCGGATGGGCGTGAGCCGTTACACTCACGCCCATGATCACTCCCGCCGAAGCCGACGCGCTGATCAGGCAGCATGTCACCTGCCTGCCGATCGAGTCGCTGCCCTTGGTGCAGTGCGCGGGCTCGGTGCTGCGGGAGAACATCTATGCCGAGCGCGACCAGCCGCCGTTCGATCGCGTGGCCATGGACGGCATCGCGCTGCAGACGGCCGAACTGCGCGCGGACCGGCGGCTGCGCCTGCAGGCGCTGCAGGCGGCCGGCGATCCGCCGCTGACGCTCGCACCGCCGGCGCCGCATGACGGCGCCACGCTGCCGCACTGCATCGAGATCATGACGGGCGCGAGCCTGCCGCTCGGCTGCGATGCGATCGTGCCGGTCGAGCAGCTGCAGGTGGCGGACGGCATCGTCACGCTCGACGCCGCCGCGCGCGCCAGCGCGGGCGCGAACATCCACCGCCGCGGCAGCGATTCGCGCCAGGGCGACCTGCTGCTGGAAGCCGGGCTGCAACTCGAGGCCCCCGAGATCGCGATCGCGGCGTCCGCAGGCATGGCGCGGATCCGCGTCAGCGCGCAGCCGCGCATCATCATCATCTCGACCGGCAACGAACTGGTCGAACCCGGCGACCCGATCGCGCCGCACCAGGTGCGGCGCTCGAACGCGTACGGAATCGGCGCCAGCCTGCGCCGGCACGGTTTCCTGCGCGTCGCGGACGATCACCTGCTCGACGACGCGCAGCAGCTGCGCGAGCGGCTGCGCCTGCACCTCGACACGCACGACGTGCTGATCCTGTCGGGCGGCGTCAGCATGGGCAAACTCGACCTCGTGCCGCAGGTGCTGGCCGAGCTCGGCGTGCTGCAGGTGTTCCACAAGGTTGCGCAGCGGCCCGGCAAGCCGATGTGGTTCGGCATGGCCCCCTCGGGCACCGCGGTGTTCGCGCTGCCCGGCAACCCGGTCTCGACGCTCGTCTGCCTCGCGCGTTACGTGCTGCCCGCGCTGCACGCGGCGATGGGCGGCCGGCCGGCCCGCAGCGAACGGCTGGCGCTGGCGGCGCCGCTCGAGGTCAAGCCGGCGCTGGCCTGCTTCATGCCGGTGCGGATCACGACCGACGACTGGGGCCGGCCCTGGGCCGAGCCCCGGCCCACGCAGGGCTCGGGCGACTTCGTCTCGCTCGCCGGCACGGATGGCTTCGTCGAGCTGCCGCCGGGCCCGAACACCTTCGCGAAGGGCTTCGTGACGGCGTGCTACCGATGGTGAAGGATTCGATTCGATGACACAGAACCGCACCGACAACGCCATTCCGCTGCGCCGTGGCCTGCGCGACCAGCGCGGCCGGCCGATGCACGACCTGCGCATTTCAGTCATGGACCGCTGCAACTTCCGCTGTCCGTACTGCATGCCCAAGGACACCTTCCACGACGGCTACCGGTTCCTGAAATCGACCGAGCGGCTGTCGTTCGAGGAAATCGTGCGCCTGTCGCGCCTGTTCGTCGCGCAGGGCGTGCGCAAGCTGCGCATCACCGGCGGCGAGCCGCTGCTGCGCCCCAACCTGTCGGACCTGATCGGCGACCTGACCAGCATCCCCGGCGTCGACGATGTCGCGCTGACGACCAACGGCGTGCTGCTCGCGAAGTATGCGACCGAGCTGAAGGCGGCCGGCCTGCAGCGCATCACCGTCAGCCTCGACAGCCTCGACCCGGAGATTTTCGCGCGGATGAGCGGTGGCTTCGGCGGCGTCGACGAGGTGCTCGATGGCATCGAGCACGCGCGCCGCGCCGGGCTCGCGCCGATCAAGGTCAATGCCGTGATCCAGCGCGGCGTCAACGACCACACGGCGCTGGGCCTGGTCGAGCACTTCCGCGGCAGCGGCGTCATCGTGCGGTTCATCGAGTACATGGACGTCGGCAACCGCAACGACTGGCAGGCATCCTTGGTGCTGCCGTCGCGCGAGCTGCTGGCGATGATCGCGGCGCGCTGGCCGCTGCGCCCGCTGTCGGCGAACTACCGCGGCGAGGTCGCGGAGCGCTACGAGTTCGAGGATGGCCAGGGCGAAGTCGGCTTCATCTCGTCCGTCAGCCAGCCGTTCTGCGGCGACTGCTCGCGCGCGCGGCTGTCGTCCGATGGCTCGCTGTTCACCTGCCTGTTCGCGCACCACGGCATGGACCTGCGCGGACCGCTGCGCGGCGGCGCCAGCGACGAGGAACTCGCGACGCTGATCGGGCGCATCTGGGGCGCGCGCGAGGATCGCTACAGCGAGCAGCGGGCGCAGCTGCGGACCCGCGGCGAGTCGAAGGTCGAAATGTTCCATATCGGCGGATGACCCGGACATGGCCAAACGACCTTCCGCACTGACGCACCTGGATGCCGCGCACCGACCGACGATGGTCGATGTCGGCGCCAAGGCGGTCACGCGCCGTGAAGCGGTGGCCGAGGCGGTGATCGTGCTGCCGGCAGCGGTCGCGCGCGAGCTGCGCGCGACCGGGCACCGCACCCGCAAGGGCCCGGTGTTCGACACGGCGATGATCGCCGGCGTGCTGGCCGCCAAGCGCACGCACGAACTGATTCCGTTCTGCCACCCGCTGCCGATCGACCACTGCAGCATCGACATCCGCAGCGCGCCGCGAAACCGCATCATCATCGAGGCGCGCGTCGCCGTGCAGCATCGCACCGGCGTCGAGATGGAGGCGCTGACCGCGGCGAGCGTCGCGGCGCTCACCGTCTACGACATGTGCAAGGCGTTGTCGCACGACATCCGCATCGAGCGCGTGCGGCTGGTCGAGAAGTCCGGCGGCAAGCGCAACGTGCGCCGGCGGCGCAGCGCATGAGCACGGCGGTCCCACCCCTGCGCGGCCTCGTGCTCGCTGGCGGGCGCAGCTCCCGCATGCGGCGCGACAAGGCCGCCCTCGCCTATCGCGGCAGCTCGCAGCTGGAACAGGCCTTCGCGCTGCTGGCGCGGCACACCATCGAGACGTTCGTGTCGGTGCGCCCGGACCAGCGCGACGACCCGCTGCGCGCCGCGCTGCCGCAGATCGTCGACCAGCACGCCGACCTCGGGCCGCTGGCCGGCATCCTCGCGGCCCAGCAGCAGCGGCCGGACTCGGCCTGGCTGGTGCTCGCCTGCGACCTGCCGTTTCTCGACGACGCGGTGCTCGGCGCGCTGCTCGCCGGGCGCGACGCGGACGCCGACGCCACCGCCTACCGCTCGGCCCACGACGGCCTGCCGGAGCCGCTGTGCGCGATCTGGGAGCCGCGGACGGCGACGGCGCTGCGCGCGCAGGCCGCTGCCGGCCGCCAGTGCCCGCGCAAGTTCCTGATCAATGCCCGCACGCGGCTGCTCGACCTGCCGCGCGGCGACGCCCTCGACAACGTCAATTCCAGCAACGAGTATTGGCAGGCCATGGAAAGGCTATCCCCGGACGCCGCGGCGCAGCGCCGCATCGACGTGCAGTATTTCGCGCTGCTGCGCGAGCAGGCGGGCATCGCGCGCGAATCCGTCGCGACCAGCGCGCGCACGCCCGCCGAGCTCTATGCGGAGCTGCGCAGCCGGCACGGCTTCTCGCTGCCCGCCGACATGCTTCGGGTCGCGATCAACGACGAATTCGGCGAATGGTCGCAACCGCTGGCCACTGGCGACAGCGTCGTGTTCATCCCGCCGGTTGCCGGAGGCTGACATGGCGCCCGGATTCGCGTTCAGCTCCACCGCGCTCGACCTGGTCGAGTTGCGCGCCAGCGTGCAGCACATCGCCCACGGCGGCTACGCGTCGTTCGAGGGCTGGGTACGCAACCACAACGAAGGCAGTGCCGTCACCGCGCTCGAGTACGAAGCGTTCGAGAAGCTGGCGGTCAAGGAAGGCGAGCGGATCATCGCCGAGGCCTGCGAGCGCTACGGCGTCAGCGTGGCGCGCTGCGTGCACCGGGTCGGCGCGCTTGCGCTCGGCGACGTCGCGGTCTGGGTCGGGGTCAGCGCGCCGCATCGCGACGAGGCCTTCAAGGCTTGCCGCTACATCATCGACGAGGTCAAGCACCGCGTCCCGATCTGGAAGAAGGAACACTACGTCAACGGCGATTCGGGTTGGGTCAACTGCGAGCGCTGCGCGGCCGCGCCGTCGCACCAGCACGACCACGACCACGGCGACGGACACGCGCACGACCACGCGAACCATGAGCACGCTGCCCACCACGCGCATCACGCTCATGGCCATCAGCATGGCCACGACCACGCGCATCCGCATTCGGCGACCGCGGCCGGCCGGACGCCATCGGGACTCGTGCCCGACTACTCGCGCCAGACGGCGCTCGCCGAGATCGGACCCGGAGGCCAGGCCCGGCTCGCGGCGAGCCATGTCGCCGTGATCGGCGCCGGTGGACTCGGCGTGCCGGTGCTGCAGTATCTGGCAGGCGCGGGCGTTGGCCAGATCACGATCATCGACGGCGACCGGCTCGAACCCTCCAACCTGCACCGCCAGACCTGGTATGCGCTCGCCGACTGCGGCGCGCTGAAGGCAGAGCTTGCGGCGCAGCGCGTGCGCGCGCTGAATCCGACGGTGCAGGTCCGCGTCGCCACGCGCCGGCTCGATGCGCACAACGCAGCGGAGCTGATCGGCACGGCGCAGATCCTCGTCGACTGCAGCGACAACTTCGCGACCCAGTTCCTCGTCAACGACCTGGCGCGCGAACTCGGGCGCACCGCCGTGCTCGCCAGCATTTACCAGTACGAAGGCCAGCTGCAGGTCGTGCGCGGTGACGGCAGCGGTCCCTGCCTGCGCTGCGTGTGGCCGGAGGCGACGCGCGACGG
This sequence comes from uncultured Steroidobacteraceae bacterium, assembly GCA_964586725.1. GTDB lineage: Bacteria > Pseudomonadota > Gammaproteobacteria > Steroidobacterales > Steroidobacteraceae > UBA964. The sequence continues at coordinate 4,893 of CAZPJE010000069.1, forward strand.
CGTGGTCGGCAACTGCGCCGAAGCGGGCGTGCTCGGGCCCGTGCCCGGCGTGCTCGGCAGCCTGCAGGCGCTGCGCGTCATCGAGTTGATCGTCGGCCTGCCGCAAGCGGCGGCCGACTCGGTGGTCATGCTGGACCTGCGCAACCTGACGCTGCGCGCCGTGCGTGCGCGCCGCTGCACGGACTGCGGCGAGCGCTGCGCGCGCTGCAGCCTGGCGCTGGCCGCGGCGCGCGCGACCACGGGCGCTGGCGTGGCGCTCGAGGTCGGTTACGCGACGCTCGCCGCCGCCGCGGCCGACGGTTACCAGATCATCGACATCCGCGAGCCGGCGGAACGCGCGGCGGCGCCGCTGGCGGGTCCGGTCACGGCGATCGCGATGCAGGAACTGCTCAGCGGGCGCAACCTGCCGCCGGACGGTCGCTATCTGTTCGTCTGTGCGCGCGGCCAGCGCAGCCTTGCGGTGGCGCAGCATTGCCAGGAGCGGGGCCTGTGCGACGCGCGCTCACTGCGGGGCGGCGTCGCGGCACTGTCGACCCAGCTCGCGCCGCAAGGCTGAGCGGCGCCCGACTCAGCCGGGTCGCACCTGACCGCGGCCGCGCACCACATACTTGTAGCTGGTCAGCTGCTCGAGGCCCACCGGGCCGCGGGCGTGGAAGCGATCGGTCGAGATACCGATCTCGGCGCCCATGCCGAACTCGCCGCCGTCCGCGAACTGCGTCGAGGCGTTGTGAAGCACGATCGCGCTGTCGACCTCGTTCAGGAAGCGCTCCGCGGTGGCGGCGTTCTCGGTGACGATCGACTCCGTATGCGCCGAGCCGTACTTCTCGATGTGCGCGATCGCAGCATCGACGCCGTCGACGACGCGCGCGGCGATGATCGAATCAAGGTACTCGGTGTACCAGTCCGCCTCGGTGGCGCCCTTCACGCGGACATCGGCCTGCTGCACGGTGGTGTCGCCGCGCACCTCGCAGCCGGCATCGAGCAGCGCCTTGACGATCGATGACAAATGCGTCGGCACACAGGCGCTGTCGAGCAGCAACGTCTCGGCCGACCCGCAGATGCCGGTGCGGCGCAGCTTGGCGTTCAGCGCGATCTCGCGCGCCATGTTGAGGTCCGCGTCGCGATCGACGTAGACATGGCAGTTGCCTTCCAGGTGGCCGATCACCGGCACGCGCGCCTCGTCCTGCACGCGCTTGACGAGACTCTTGCCGCCGCGTGGCACCACGACGTCGATGTACTCGGTCATGCCCGACAGCAGGTAGCCGACCGCCGCGCGATCGGTGGTCGGCACGAGCTGGATCGCGGTTTCAGGCAGCTGCGCCGCGCGCAGTCCCGCGACCAGGCACTGGTGCAGCGCCTGGCTCGAGTGCGCGCTCTCGGAGCCGCCGCGCAGGATCACCGGGTTGCCGGATTTCAGGCACAGCGCGCCCGCATCCGCGGTGACGTTCGGCCGGCTCTCGTAGATGATGCCGACGACGCCGAGCGGCACGCGCACGCGCTGGATCACGAGACCGTTCGGGCGCGTCCACTCGCCGATCACGGTGCCGATCGGATCGGGCAATGCGGCGATGTCCTCGAGCCCGCGCGCGATGGCCTCGAGCCGCTTCGGGTCGAGCAGCAACCTGTCGAGCATCGCGCCCGACAGGCCCTTGCTGCGCCCCGCTGCCATGTCGAGCGCGTTGGCCTCGAGGATCGCCGGCGCGCGCTCGCGCACGGCCTGCGCCGCGGCCCGCAGCGCCGCGTTCTTCTGCGCCGTGCTGGCGCGCGCGAGCGGCGCCTGCGCGGCAACCGCCGCCTGGCCGAGCGCCGTCATCAGCGCGCCCACTTCCTGCAGGTTCGTCATGTGGGATCACCCTTGAGCACGAGATCGTCGCGATGGATCATTTCATCGCGACCGCTGAAGCCGAGGATCGCGCCGATCTCGGTCGAGCGCCGGCCGATGATGCGCGCGGCGTCGGCATCGGAATAGGCCACCAGGCCGCGCGCGACCTCGGCGCCGCGCTCGTCGACGACGCGCACCGTGTCGCCGCGCTCGAAGCGTCCGGCGACCGCGCGGACACCCGCGGGCAGCAGGCTCTTGCCGCCGCGCAGGGCGCGCAGCGCACCGGCGTCGATGGTCAGCACGCCGGCGGAATGCAGCGATCCGGCGATCCACTGCTTGCGGGCCGCGACCGGGCTGCCGACCGGCGTGAACCAGGTACAGCGCGCGCCCTCCTCGATGCGGCGCACCGGATGGCGCGGATGACCCGCCGCGATCACGAAGTGCGCGCCAGCCGTCACGGCGATGCGCGCCGCGGCGATCTTGGTCGCCATGCCGCCGCGGCCGAGGCCCGAGACGGACTCCCCGCCCATCGCCTCGATGTCGGCCGTGATCTCGCGCACCCGCGGGATGAAGCGGGCGTCGGGATCGCGGTTCGGGTCGGCCGTATAGAGGCCATCGATGTCGGATAGCAGCACGACGCAGTCCGCGCCGACCATCTGCGCGACGCGGGCCGCCAGCCGATCGTTGTCGCCGTAGCGGATTTCGGCCGTCGCGACCGTGTCGTTCTCGTTGATGACGGGGATTGCACCGAGATCGAGCAGCGTCCGCAACGTCGCCCGCGCGTTGAGGTAGCGCCGCCGGACTTCGCTGTCCTCGAGCGTCAGGAGCACCTGCGCGACCGCCAGGTTGTGGTGTTCGAGCAGTTCCTTGTAGGCATGCGCGAGGCGGATCTGGCCCACCGCAGCAGCGGCCTGGCTTTCCTCGAGGCGCAACTCGCCCTTCGGCAGGGCCAGGTGCCGCCGCCCGAGCGCGATCGCGCCCGACGACACGAGCAGCACCTGCTGGTCGCGCCGCCGCAGCCGCACCAGGTCTTCGATCAGCGTCTCGAGCCAGGCGCGATTCAAGCGGCCGGTGGCCGCATCGACCAGCAGCGCGGAGCCCACCTTGACGACGATGCGGCGGGCCCGCGCCAGCGGAGAAGTGGATGTTGAAGCGCGCGCAGGCATGTCGAAACTATACGGGATTGGCCGCTGACAGTAAGATTCATAGCTGGACCCGGCCACGTGTGGCGGGCACAACCGAGGACAAGCGCGTGAGCAGAGACAACGAACCGATCCGCGGCCAGTGGTACGAGAACGTCGAGGAGGATGAAACCTTCCGCGTGCTGTCCGTCGATGAGGATTCGGAACTGATCGAGATCGAATACCTCGACGGCGATATCGAGGAACTCGATGTCGAAGCCTGGCACGAGATGGACCTCGAACTGACGGACGAGCCCGAGGGCTGGTCCGACACCGACGAAGACGAAGACACGGACGAAGAAGAAGAGGAAGAGGAAGAGGAAGAAGACGAGGACGAAGACGACGAGGACGACGACGACTGGGACGACGATGAGGACGATGACTGGGATGAAGAAGACGACCGGTAGAGCGGCGCTGTGACCGCTGCAGGCGCAGACGGCTGGATCCACGAGAAGGAGTCAGCCTGGCTGTACCTGCAGGTGGCAGCCTGCGAGCCTGACCCGGTCAAGCGGCGGCTGTTCGAACAGCTCGGCGCGGCGGCCGAACAGCAGGCGCTGAAATGGCAGGCCTCGAACCCCGGTCGCGACATCCGCTTCAGCCCGTCACTGCGATCGCGGATCGTCGCCGTCATCGTCCGCAGGACCGGCCCGCGCAAGGCGCGCCACATCCTGGCGGCGATGAAGCTGCGCGGACTGTCGGTCTACACCGCGGTCGCCCCGCCCGGCCACGCCATGCCGACGTCCATCGCCGAAGTCGGCGAGCGGCACGGCGGCGTCTCCGGCGGCAACCTGCGCGCCACCGTCTTCGGCGCCAACGACGGCCTCATTTCCAACGCATCGCTGCTGCTGGGCGTGGTCGGTGCCGGCGCCAGCAGCGATTCCCTGCTGCTGACCGGCGTCGCCGGCCTGCTCGCGGGCGCGCTGTCGATGGCTGCTGGCGAATATGTCTCGGTCCGGTCGCAACGCGAGATGTACGAGTACCAGATCGGACTCGAGAAGGATGAACTCGCCGAGTACCCGGAGGAAGAAGCCGAGGAGCTCGCGTTGATCTACCAGGCGCGCGGCATCGAGCTCGAGCAGGCACGGGCGATGAGCCGCGCGCTGCTGTCGAATCCCGTACAGGCGCTCAACGTGCTCGCGCGCGAGGAACTCGGCCTGAATCCCGATGACCTCGGCTCGCCCTGGGGCGCGGCGCTGTCGTCGTTCGGCGCGTTCTCGATCGGCGCGATGCTGCCGCTCGCGCCGCTGCTCGCCGGCGCGTCGGGGTCGGGTGCGGTGATCGGCATCATCGTCATCGCGGCCATCGCGCTCGCGCTGCTCGGGCTGGCGACCAGCCTGTTCACCGGCCGCGGCGCGCTGACCGGTGCGCTGCGCATGCTGCTGATCGGCGGCGGCGCGGGGCTCGCCGCGTTCGGAGTCGGACGGCTGCTCGGCGTGGCGATCGGCTGAGCCGGCCGTGCGCGTGTTCGGCATCGTCGGCCGCCAGAACAGCGGCAAGACGCACCTGATCGAGCACCTCGTGCAGCACTGCAACGCGCTGGGCCTGCGCGTCTCCACCGTAAAACACACCCACCACCACGCCCCCGAACTCGAGCCGCCGCACAAGGACAGCGCGCGGCATCGCGCCGCGGGCGCGCAGGAAGTGCTGCTGGCCTGGGAGCAGGGCTGGCTGCTGAGCCGCGCCGGCCACGGTGCGACGCCGCCACTCCCTGACCTGCTCGGGCAGCTCGCGCCCTGCGACCTCGTGCTGGTCGAGGGCTACAAGCAGGTCGCGGGACTGCCGCGGCTCGAGGTGTACCGGGGCGGCGAGCCGCCGCTGGCGCTGCAGGACCCGACGCTGCTCGGCGTCGCCTGCCCGGTCACGCAGGCGCTGCCCGGGCTGCGGGTGCCACGCCTGGATCTGGCGGACACGGCCGGAATCGCCGCGGTCGTACTGGCGGCGGCCGTCCCGCCCGATCGAACTTAAGCCGCTGGGCCGTGCTGGCGGCGGGGCCGCAGCCTGCCCCTTGAACGCGCCCGGAACGCCACCATCTCTGGCAGGCGTCAGGCCATCCGGCTAAAGTTGTGTTTGTGAACCCTCGCCGCTGGCGCGGGTCCAAGCCCATACCCACGGAACGGGCTGGCACTACTCAAGGAGTCTACGAGTCGCCATGAAGAGAATCTTGCTGTTCGCACTGACCAACATCGCCGTCCTGGTGGTCGTCAGCATCGTCGCGCGCATGCTCGGCCTGGACGCGGTACTCGCGGCCAACGGCGCCAACTGGGCCAGCGTCCTGATGTTCTGCGCCCTGTTCGGCTTCGGCGGCGCGCTGTTCTCGCTGATGATTTCCAAGTGGTCGGCCAAGCGGATGATGAACGTCCACGTCATCACCGAACCCGCCAACGCGACCGAGCAGTGGCTCGTCAGCACCGTGCGCGCGCAGGCGGAACAGGCCGGCATCGGCATGCCTGAAGTCGGCATTTTCGAGTCGCCGGATCCGAACGCGTTCGCGACTGGCGCCAGCCGCAATGCCGCGCTGGTCGCGGTCAGCACCGGGCTGCTGCAGCGCATGAACCGGCAGGAAGTCGAGGCCGTGCTCGGCCACGAAGTCGGCCACGTCGCCAACGGCGACATGGTCACGCTGACGCTGATCCAGGGCGTCGTGAACACCTTCGTGCTGTTCCTGTCGCGCGTCGTCGGCACGATCGTCGACAAGGCCGTGTTCCGCAACGAGAACGGCCCGGGCATGGGTTACTTCATCACCGTGCTGGTGTCGCAGATCGTCTTCGGCCTGGCGGCGAGCGCGATCGTGGCCTGGTTCTCGCGGCAGCGCGAGTTCCGCGCCGACGCCGCGGGCGCGCGGCTGGCCGGCACCGGCAGCATGATCGGCGCGCTCGAGGCGCTGAAGCGCTCGCACGATCCGGAACCGCTGCCCGAGAAGATGGCCGCGTTCGGCATCAACGCCGGCGTGCCGTCCGGCCTCAAGAAACTGTTCATGAGCCACCCGCCGCTCGACGAGCGCATTGCCGCGCTGCGCAACGCGCGCGTCGGCTAAAGCCACCGAGCTGGCTGGGCCCGCGGGGTCGCCGCCCCGCGGGCCTTTTCTTTTTCCGGCGCCGCAAGTCCACCGGGCGGCGCGCTACGAAGGTTACTTCAGGACTTGGATTTACAAGCCCGCCGAGCTTTGGCATCGTAGTGTCGGAGTCGACTCGAATTTCGATCAACTATTTGATTATCAAGAATTTTTGAGGAAAGGAATGGACGTACCGGCGATGCAGCAGATCCTCCCGGAGGCCCCTCGAGCCGCGGCCCTGGGGCGACTCTGGCGCGCCTTCGTGCGTTGGTTCGACACCGGCCCGCACGACGAGGCTGCCGCTGCGGCGCTGCGCGATCCCTCGGTGCCGGACCGGGTCGAGTGGACGCGCATCCTGCCCTTCATCGCCATGCACGTGGTCTGCCTGAGCGTGATCTGGGTGGGCTGGAGTCCGGTCGCCGTGCTGGTCGCGGTGATCGGCTACCTGGTGCGGATGTTCGCGATCACCGGGTTCTACCACCGCTATTTCTCGCATCGCTCCTTCAAGACCTCGCGGGCGGGGCAGTTCATCTTCGGCCTGCTGGGCGCATCGGCGGTGCAACGCGGCCCGGTCTGGTGGGCGGCGCATCATCGCCATCACCACGCATACTCCGATCGCGTCGAGGATCCACATTCACCGCTGGCGCACGGCTTCATCCGCTCGCACATGGGCTGGTTCCTGACCCGCAAGGGGTTCGCGCCGGACCTGCGGCGCGTGCGTGACCTGCTGCAGTTCCCGGAACTGCGCTGGCTGGACCGCTTCGATATCCTCGTGCCAGTAGCGCTGGCCGTCGGCATGTTCGGGCTCGGCGTGCTGCTCGAGAACGTCGCACCGCAGCTCGGCACGACCGGCTGGCAGATGCTGGTGTGGGGATTCTTCATCTCGACCGTGGCCTGCTATCACGGCACCTACACGATCAATTCGCTGTCGCACGTGTTCGGCAAGCAGCGCTACCGCACCGGTGATTCCAGCCGCAACAACTTCTGGCTGGCGCTGATCACGCTCGGCGAGGGCTGGCACAACAACCACCATCACTACCCCAGCGCCGCCCGCCAGGGGTTCTACTGGTGGGAGATCGACATCACCTACTACGTGCTCAAGGTCCTCTCGTGGCTGGGCATCATCTGGGATCTCAAACCCGTTCCGGTGTCGGCGCGCGACCATTCGGCGCGCCGCATCCGGCGCCGCTGACCGGCAGCCCCGGACGCAGGAACAAGCCCTTGAAGATCGCGATCATCGGTTCCGGCATCGCCGGGCTCACCGCCGCCTGGCGCCTGCATCGCGACCACGACATCACCGTGTTCGAGGCCAACGACTACATCGGCGGCCATACCGCAACTGTCGATGTCGACGTGCAGGGGCGCTCCTACGCGATCGACACGGGCTTCATCGTCTTCAACGACTGGACCTACCCGAATTTCATCGCGCTGCTGGATGAACTCGGCGTGGCCTGGCAGCCGTCGAACATGAGTTTCTCGCTGAGCTGCGAGCGCAGCGGACTCGAATACAACGGCACCAGCGTCAACTCGCTGTTCGCACAACGCAGCAACGCGCTGCGGCCGTCGTTCCTGCGGATGATCTGGGACATTCTGCGCTTCAACCGCGAGGCGCGCGAACTGCTGCACGGCAGCGAAGCGGACCTCACGCTGGGCGAGTACCTGGCGCGCCGCGGCTACTCGGACAGCTTCCGCGAGCGCTACGTCGTGCCGATGGGCATGGCGATCTGGTCGTCCACCGAGCAGGCAATGCTGGATTTCCCGGCGCGCTTCTTCGTCGACTTCTTCGACCGGCATGGCTTCCTGAACGTCGACGACCGGCCGGTCTGGCGTACGGTGAAGGGCGGCTCGCGCGAGTATGTTCGGCGCCTGACAGCACCGTTCCGCACGCAGATCCGCGTGTCGACACCGGTCGTGAACGTGCGCCGCGACGCCGACGGCGTCGTGCTGCGCACGGCGGCCGGAGACATCGCGCGCTTCGACTACGTGTTCTTCGCCTGCCACAGCGACGAAGCCCTGGCGATGCTGGACGCGCCGAGCGCTGCGGAGCGCGAGGTGCTGGGCGCACTCCCCTACCAGCCGAACGACGCCGTGCTGCACACCGACACGCGCATGCTGCCGCGCACGCCGCTGGCGCGCGCCGCCTGGAATTACCACGCGCTGGACCGGTCCCGCGCCGGCCGCAGCGACCTGCTGGCCGTCACCTACGACATGAACATCCTGCAGAACATCACGGCGCCGGTCGTGTTCATGGTCACGCTGAATCGCAGCGACGAGATCGACCCGGCCACCGTGCTCGGGCGCTATCGCTATGCGCACCCGATCTACACGCCGGCCGGCGTGCGCGCGCAGGCGCGGCGCGCCGAGATCAGCGGCGCGAACCGCTCGTTCTATTGCGGCGCCTACTGGCGCTATGGATTCCACGAGGACGGCGTCGTCAGCGCGCTGTGGGCGCTCGAGGATTTCAGCCGTGCCACGGGGCAGCCGGTAGCGGGTGCGGCGGTCGCGCCGTACGCGCGTGAGCCGCTCGCCGCACCGCTGCGGGTCGCCGGCTGATGCCGGCCGGCGCCGGCCTGCTGCACAGCTGCCTCTACACCGGCACGGTGCGGCATCGCCGGCATGCGCCGCGCGCGAATCGCTTCCGCTACCGGATCTACCTGACCTACCTCGATCTCGCCGAACTGCCAGAGCTGTTCGATCGCTTCTGGTTGTGGTCGGCGCGCCGCCCCGCGCCGGCCTGGTTCCGGCGCAGCGATTTCCTCGGCGATCCGGCGGTGCCGCTCGATGTCGCCGTGCGCGACCGCATCGCCGCAGAAACGGGTCGCCGGCCGACGGGTCCGATCCGGTTGCTGACGCACATCCGTTACTTCGGCCACAACTTCAATCCGGTCAGCTTCTATTACGTGTTCGACGCCGCCGACACGCGGCTCGAGTACGTCGTCGCGGAGATCACCAACACGCCCTGGGACGAGCGCCACGCCTATGTGCTCAGTCTCGATGCCGCCGAGCCGGTCGGCGCGCAGGTCTGGCGCTGGCAGTTCGAGAAGCGGTTCCACGTCTCGCCGTTCCTGCCGATGGACATGCGCTATGACTGGCGCTTTTCGGCACCGGGCGAGTCGCTCGACGTGCACATGACCAACCTCGCGGACGACGCCGTCGCCTTCGATGCGACGCTGACCCTGCGACGCGAGCCGATCACCGCCGCGAGCCTCGCGCGCGCGCTGATCGCCTTCCCTTTCATTACAATCAAGGTCAGCGCACTGATCTACTGGCAGGCGCTCGTGCTGCTGCTCAAGCGCACGCCGTTTTACACTCACCCGGCCAAGATCGGGACGCCCAGGGCACCCACATGAACACCAAGACACTCGCAGACAAGCCTTCGATCATTCCCGCCGACGTGGCGCTGTCGGACCCGCACAGTCCGTCGGCGCTAGCGCGACTGGGGCGCAAGCTGATGTTTGCGCAGTTCGAGCGCCTGCGCGATGGCGAGATCCGCGTCGTCGATCACCAGGGCGAATTCCGCTTCGGCCGGCGCACGCCGCGACTCGACGTCGCCGTGACGGTCACGGTCGATCACCCGCAGCTGTATGCCGACGCCGCCTTCGGTGGCACGGTCGGCGCGGGCGAAGCCTACATCCGCGGATTGTGGCGCTGCGACGACCTGACGGGCCTGGTGCGCATCTTCGTCGCCAATCGCGACATGATGAACGGCATGGACAGCCGCTGGTCGCTGGTCAGCCGCCCGTTCCTGCGCATGTTCCATTTCCTGAATCGCAACAGCCGCCAGGGCAGCGCGCGCAACATCGCCGCGCACTACGACCTCGGCAACGACCTGTACCGCCTGATGCTCGATCCGACGATGGCCTACTCCTGCGGCATCTTCGAGACGCCGCAGAGCACGCTCGAACAGGCTTCGGTCGCCAAGTTCGAGGCGGTGTGCCGCAAGCTCGCGCTGCAGCCCACCGACCATCTGGTCGAGATCGGCACCGGCTGGGGCGGCCTGGCCGTGCACGCCGCGAAGCACTATGGCTGCCGCGTGACGACGACGACGATCTCCACCGAGCAGCACGACTACGCCCGCGAGCTGATCGCGCGCGAAGGCCTCACCGACCGGATCACGCTGCTGCTCGAGGACTACCGCGACCTGCGCGGCGTCTACGACAAGGCCGTGTCGATCGAGATGATCGAAGCCGTCGGCGCGCACTACCTGGACACCTATCTGCGCAAGTGCTCCTCGCTGCTGCGCGACAGCGGCGCGATGCTGCTGCAGGCGATCACGATCCAGGACCAGTTCTACGCGCAGGCGAGCAAGTCGGTGGACTACATCCAGCGCTTCATCTTCCCGGGCAGCTTCATCCCGTCGGTGGCCGTGATCCAGGAATCGCTGGCGCGCGTCACCGACATGAAGGTCTTCCACCTCGAGGACATCGGGCCGCACTACGCGCGCACGCTCGAACTGTGGCGCGAGCGCTTCTTCGAGAACCTGCCCGCGGTGCGCAAGCTCGGCTACCCGGACAGCTTCGTGCGGCTCTGGGAGTACTACCTGTGCTACTGCGAGGGCGGCTTCGCGGAGCGCCAGCTCGGCGACGTGCAGCTGCTGCTGACGAAGCCTGACTGCCGGCGCGCGCCGGTCGCCGGACACGGCGCGCTGCTGCCGGCATGACGCCCCCAGGCGTCGACCCGCTCGGCGCCCTGCAGGCCCTGCTCGGCCCGGAGGTCGCCGCGCCGCTGCCGGCCGAGGCGGCCGAGCGCTACCTCGTCGATCACCGCCGTCTGTATCGCGGCCGCGCGCTCGCGCTGGTGCGACCGCGCGCCACCGCCGAGGTCGCGCAGCTGCTGCGCTGGTGCCACCAGCACCATGTCGGTGTCGTGCCGCAGGGCGGCAATACCAGTTACTGCGGCGGCGCGACGCCGGACGACAGCGGCCATCAAGTGCTGTTGTCGCTCGAGCGCATGAACCGCATCCGTCGCCTCGATGCGGCCGACTGGTCGCTGACCGCCGAAGCCGGTTGCGTGCTCGCCAACCTGCAGCAGGCCGCCGCCAGCCTCGATCGCCTGCTGCCGCTGTCGCTGGGCTCGGAGGGCTCGTGCCAGCTCGGTGGCAACCTGTCGACCAACGCCGGCGGCACCAACGTGCTGCGCTATGGCATGGCGCGGGATCTCGTGCGCGGGCTCGAAGTCGTGCTGCCGGATGGCCGCGTCCTCGACACGCTGTCGACGCTGCGCAAGGACAACACCGGCTACGACGTCAAATCCCTGTTCCTGGGCGCCGAGGGCACGCTCGGCGTCATCACCGCGGCAACGCTGCGGCTGTTCCCGCGCGAGGCCAGCATCGCGACTGCGCTGATCGCCGTGCCCACGGTCGCGAACGCGGTCGAGCTGCTGGCGCAGCTGCGCCTGGCGAGCGGCGACCGCCTGAGCTCATTCGAGCTGATGCCGCGTGCGGCGCTCGACCTGCTGCTGCAGCACGTCGCCGCGAGCCGCGACCCGCTGGGCGCGCCGTCGCCTTGGTACGTGCTGTGCGAAGTGGCGTCGTCCCGGCCCGACGAAGACCTGGCCAGCGTGCTCGCGGGCGAACTCGAGGCGGCCCTCGCCACCGGCCTGGTCACGGATGCCGCGGTCGCCCAGAACGAGCGCGAGCGCAGCGAGTTCTGGGCCCTGCGCGAGCGCATTCCCGAGGCCCAGCGGCGCGCAGGCGCGAGCCTCAAGCACGACATCTCGCTGCCCGTCTCGAGGCTCGCCGAGTTCGTCGCCAGCGAATCCGCCTGGCTGCGCGACACGGTGCCCGAGGCCCTGCTGGTCGCCTACGGACACGTCGGCGATGGCAACCTGCATTTCAATGTCAACGCGGTGACGCCCGCCGCCGAGGCGGCGCTGCTCACGCGCGCCGAGCAGATCCGTCGCCACGTGCACGATGCGGTGATCGGCTGCGGTGGCAGCTTCAGCGCCGAGCACGGCATCGGCCGGCTCAAGGTCGATGAACTGGAGCGCTATGCCGCGCCGGTGGAGCTCGAGCTGATGCGCGCCATCAAGCGCGCCTTCGATCCGCACGGCATCATGAATCCCGGCAAGGTGCTCAGAGGATGAGGACGCGGCGCCCATGACCGACCACCCCGCACCCACCCCGCCCACGAAGCCGGCCGCAACGCTGGCCCCGGCGCTGGCTGCGCATGCGCCGCGCCTGCTGCACACGATGCTGATGGTGCAGGATCTCGATGCGATGCTCGGCTTCTACTGCGGCACACTCGGCATGCGCGAGATCCGGCGACTCGGATTTCCCGCCGATCGTTACACACTGGTGTTCATCGGCTTCGATACCAGCGCGGATGCGCCGCAGGTCGAGTTCCGGCACGAATGGGACGCGCCGCGCGCCGCGGCGCCAGCACCGCGCTGGCAGGGTCACCTCGGAATCGGCGTCGAGGATATCCATGCCGCCTGCGCGAGCCTGGCGGCGCGGGGCGTACCGATCCGCCGCGCGCCCGCGCCGATGCGTCCGGGCGGGCGCGTCATCGCATTGATCGAGGACCCGGAAGGCAACGAGGTCGAACTGCTCGCGCTATGATCGGCGCGATGGATACCCCACCGCGCGACGACGACTCCTGGCCCCGCCCCGCGATTGCCTGGTACATGGTGATCGTGCTGATGCTCGCCTACATCCTGTCGTTCATCGACCGGGTCATCCTCGGCCTGCTGGTGCAGCCGATCCGCGCCGATCTCGGCATCAGCGAAGTGCAGATGAGCCTGCTGTACGGCGCGGTGTTCGCGATCTTCTACACCGGCGTCGGCATTCCGATCGCCTGGGCGATCGACCGCTACAACCGGCGCAACATCATCGCCGTCGGCGTCGCGCTCTGGAGCGGCATGACGGCGCTGTGCGGCGTCGCGCGCGGCTTCGTCGAACTCGCGCTGGCGCGGATCGGCGTTGCGGTCGGCGAGGCCGTGCTGTCGCCGGCGACGTATTCGATGGCGGGTGACAGCTTCCCGGAGCGCAAGCTCGGCCGCGCGCTGTCGGTGTTCGTGATCGGCCTGCCGATCGGCGTCGGGCTGGCGCTGATCATCGGCGGGCTCGTCGTGCAGATGATCGCGTCGACCCCGGAGTACACGCTGCCCATCGTCGGCACCATCAAGGCCTGGCAGCTGACCTTCCTGCTGGTCGGCCTGCCCGGCCTGCTGCTCGCGGTCTGGGTCATGACGCTGCGCGAACCCGCGAGGCGCCACAAGCCGGGGGCGGCGACGAAGGCCTCGGTCGGCGACACCGTGCGCTACATGCTGGCGCGCTGGCGGCCCTACCTCGCCCTGATCCTCGGCTTTTCCGTGCTCGGCATGGTCATGAACGTGTTCCAGATCTACGGCGTGCAGTACTTTGTCCGGGTGCTCGGGCTGCCGCTGGCCGATGCGGGATTCCGGGTCGGCGCCGCGATCGCCGTTTTCGGCACGATCGGCATCCTCACCGGCGGCTGGCTCACCGATCGCTGGCGCGCGGCCGGGCGCGTCGACGCCGCGATGCGCGTCGGTCTGACCGCCGCCGCGGCGCTGATCCCGTTCGCGACCCTGTGCACCGTGCTCGGCGACCTGACGCTGTCGACGCTGTTCCTGATCCCGATCGGCTTCTTCACGTCGTTCGCGTTCGGCGCCGGCGCCACGGCGGTCGTGATCCTGACGCCGCCGCCGATGCGCGCGCAGGCCTCCGCGATCTACCTGCTGTTCGTGAACCTGATCGGCATCGGCCTCGCGCCATTCATGACCGCCGCGCTGACCCAGTACGTGTTCGCCGACGATCTGGCCGTCGGCCGCAGCTGCGCGATCGTCGCCGGCAGCGCCGCGGTGCTCGCCACGCTGCTGTTCACCTGGGGCCTGCCGCATTTCCGCGCCGAGCTGACTGGCGCCGGCATCGCGCGCACAGCCGCGGCGGGCGCTGCAGTCCCGGAGCGGGCGTGACGGGAGCCGGTTCGCAGGCCTGCGTCGGCGGTCTCTATGAAGCCTGCGTCGGCGTGCCGGATCTGGTCGATGCCATCGCCTACTACGAATCCTTCGGCTGCCGCGTCGGACCGAGCGGTGAACTCGACGCCGCGCAGGCCCGCGCGCTGTACGGCGTCGATTCGGCGCTGCGCTCGGTGCGACTGCTGCACCAGCGCGCCGACCACGGCCTCGTCCGCCTGATGCAATGGGAGCGCCCGCTCAACGCGGGCCTCGGCATCGGGCCGAACCTGCGTTGCGTCGGCTCGCGCTGGGGCGTGCGCGTGACGACGAGCGCGCTCGGCATCGTCAACCACGCGCAGCGCGCTCGCGAAGCGGGCGAGCCGCTGACGCTGATCGAACCCGTGCTCGCCGTGATCGGCGAAGTCAGTGGCGTGCGGCGCAGCCTGCCGTTTCGCGACCCGATCGTCGGCGTGCGCGAGATGGTGCTGCTGCAGCCGCTGTACCGGCAGGTGTTCTTCGAGCGTTTCGGCTACGACAGCCCGCATTACGGGCAGGTCGATCCGCACTGCCTGCTGCGCACCAGCCAGCACACGCATTTCGGCCTGATGATCGCGAGCGACGATGCGCAGGTATTCGACTTCTACGACGAAGTGCTCGGCCTCAAGCGCATGCTCGACGAGCACACGCCCTACGACAATGCGACGGGCTCGCGCAGCATCTTCGGCCTCGAACCGGGCGAAGGCTTCCACATGGTCGACTTCGACGATCCGCGCTCCGGGCATGCGCTGGCCGAGCGCCGCTCCGGCAAGCTCAAGTGCGTGCGCTTCGCGGCGCAGGCGCGCATCGACCACTGCCTCGACCGCTCGCGGCCCGGCTGCCTGGGCTACAGCGCCTACAGCTGGCGCGTGCACGACATCGAGTCCATGCATCGGCGCGTCAGCGGCGCGGGCGCGCGCCGGGTCAGCGACGTGCTCGAGGACGAACTCGGCGGGCGCTGCTTCACGTTCGACGCGCCCGATGGCTATGCCTGGCTGTTGCTGGAGGCTTGAGACAATGAACGACCTGGTCCCCGTATCCGTTGCGCCGGGCAGCCGCTGCCCGCGCCCTGCCCACCGCCGCCCGCGGCTCACGCGCCTGCTGCCGCTGGGGCTCGCCGTCGCCGTGCTCGGCGGCTGCGCCCGCAATGAGCCACCGGCGGCGCCCGCCGAACCCGCGGCCACGGCCGCCCCCGCCAAGCCGCGGTACGACGGCACGCCGCGCATCCTCGCCGAAGCGCCGAGCGGCGTGCACATCCAGTACCGCCTGTACGGCGGCGGCGATGCGCTCGTCGTGCTGGTGCATGGCTGGAGCTGCGATTCGAACTACTGGCAGGCCCAGTTGCCGGCGCTGCGCGAACACTACACGGTCGCGACGGTAGATCTCGCCGGCCACGGCGGCTCAGGCGCCAATCGCGACGACTGGTCGATGGCCGCGTTCGGCGACGACGTCGTCCGCGTCGTCAATGCGCTGCCCGATCACCAGAAGGTCGTGCTGGTCGGTCACTCGATGGGCGGACCGGTCATCGTCGAAGCGGCGCGTCGGCTGAAGGATCGCGTCGTCGGCGTGATCGGCGTCGACACGCTGCGCGGCATCGGCGCGCCGCGCCCGTCGGCCGCCGCCAGCGCCGCGCAGCTCGTGCCGTTCGAACAGGATTTCATCGGCAGCACGCGCGCGTTCGTGACGAACACGTTCTTCACGCCGAATTCGGATCCGGCGCTGGTGCGGCGCATCGCGGACGACATGTCGCTGGCGCCGCCCGAGGTCGCGCTGCCGGCGCTGCGCGGCCTGAACGCCTGGGATGCCGAAGCCGCGCTCAAGGATGCCGCCATGCCGCTGACGCTGATCAACGCCGCGCTGCCGCCGACCGACGGCACGAAGCTCGCGACCCTGGCGCCAGCCTTCACGCTGGTCACGCAGGAGGGCGTGGGGCATTTCCTGATGATGGAAAATCCTGCCGCGTTCAACCCCGTGCTGCGACAGCAGATCGACGCCCTGCTGTCGGGCGGACCCGCCCGCTAGCGGCGCCGGCTGCAGGAACGCCTCATGGATGAGCGCGCACCGCAATACATTCCGCGGCAGCACCAGCGCGACTTCGAGCGCTACCTCGCGCTGGTGCGACTGTTCGACGAGGCGATCCAGATCCCCGGCACGCGCTGGCGTTTCGGCCTCGATTTCCTCCTCGGACTGATTCCCGGCGCCGGCGATGTCGCCGGTGCCATGGCGGCGCTGTGGGGCGTGTGGCTCGCGCGCCAGATCGGCGCGCCGCCCGCCGTCCAGATCCGCATGCTCGGCAACGTCGCCCTCGATGCGGTTGGCGGCGCCATCCCGGTGCTCGGCGATCTGTTCGACCTCGCGTTCCGGGCCCACGTGCGCAATCGCGTGCTGCTGGAACGCTGGCTGGCCGACCCCGTGCGCGTCGGACGCGCGAGCCGCATCGGCTTGCTGCTGGCGACGCTCGGCGTGCTGGTCGTGCTGGGCCTGACGATCACGCTGGCGCTGGCCGTGCTCGGCGCGATCATCAAGCTGGTGACTGCCGCGATCTGAACGCCGCGCGGCTGGCCGGCGGCGCGGTCGCGCTAACGCTTCGCTGCGGCCGCCTCGATCTCGATGTAGGTGACCAGCGCGGCGCGATCCTTCGCGTTCGCGATGCCGGCGAAGGCCATCGAATTGCCCGGCACCACGGCGCTCGGGCGCTCGAGCCAGCGATCCATCGTCGCGCGATCCCACACGAGGTTCGCGTTCCGCAGGGCCTGCGAGTAGCCGAAGCCGGCCACCTGGGCTGCCTTCTGGCCCATGATCCCGTGCAGGTTCGGGCCGACCTTGTTCGGCGCGCCGGCCTTAAGTTCGTGGCAGGCGCGACACTGGATGTACAGCAGCCGGCCGCGCTTGTACTCCGGCGAATCGACGCCGGTGGCGGGCGCCGCAGCAGCGGGTGCCGGGGCCTGCGCCCACGACGGCGCCGCGCCGGTCAGCGCCAGCAGCGCAGCCAGAGCCGCCGCAGCGGCCGGGAATTTGAACTCAGGGACAGCGATGGTCATGGGCGGCGATCCTGTGCGGCACAGAGTGTGAAACGTTGACGAAAAACAAACTAGCGACTGGCGGTGAACGTCGGCTGAACGGCGGGCCCCGCGCCCGGAGGGCGGTCAGCGCGCGGCGGGCGCTGCATCGACGACCCTGACCAGACCCTCCTGCGACGTGCTGGCCACGAGCCGCCCGTCGCGGCTGTAGACGCTGCCGCGCACGAAGCCGCGGCCACCCGAGGCACTCGGACTTTCCATCGAATACAGCAGCCAGTCATCGACGCGGAACGGCCGGTGGAACCACATCGCGTGGTCGATGCTGGCCATGAACAGCCGGCCGCTGACCCACGACGCGGCATGCGGCAGCAGCGCGGTGTTCAGCAGGTTGTAGTCCGACACATAGGCCAGCAGGCAGTGATGCAGCGAGTCTCGGTCCGGCAGCGCGCCGATCGCCCGCAACCAGATGTGCTGCACCGGCGGCTGCGGCGTCGGGTGCAGGAAATCGATCGGGTGCACGGGGCGGAATTCGAACGGCCGCTCGAGTTCGAGGAAACGGCGCATTTTCTCCGGCAGCCGCGCCAGCAGGTCCGGGCTGACACGATCGTTGCGCAGCGACTCGGGCGACGGCACGTCCGGCATCCGCGACGCGTGGTCGAGGCCGGTCTCGGCATCCTGGAACGACGCGGAGAACGTGAAGATCGGCGCGCCATTCTGGATCGCGACGACGCGTCGCGACGAGAACGAACCGCCGTCGCGGTTGCGGTCGACCTGGTAGACGATCGGCAGGTTGAAATCGCCGCGGCGCAGGAAATACGAGTGCAGCGAATGCACGAAACGGTTGTCGACCGTCGAATACGCTGCCATCAACGCCTGGCCGAGCACCTGGCCGCCGAACACCTGCGGGCTGCCGATGTCGCGGCTCTCGCCGCGAAACAGGTTGACCTCGAGTCGCTCGAGATCGAACTGGCGCAGCAGGTCGTCGATCAGGTTCATCGACTCGGCGCGGCCTCAGCCGGTCTCGCCCGCGACGCCGAGACGCTTGTGCATGACCGGGCTCGTGGTCGTGTACTGCAGGAACTGCTTCTTCTGCGGATACAGGTGCGACTGGATCGCGAAGGCGGCGAGCGCAGCCTCGTGGAAACCCGACAGGATCAGCTTCTTCTTGCCCGGGTAGGTGTTGATGTCGCCGATCGCGAAAATGCCGGGCACGCTGGTCTGGAACTTCTCGGTGTCGACCGGCAGCGCCTTCTTGTCGAGCGCGATACCCCACTCGGCGATCGGTCCGAGCTTGGGATGCAGCCCGAAGAACGCGAATAGCTGCTCGGCCGGCAGGTCGTGCATCACGC
>CAZPJE010000070.1:0-9636 GCA_964586725.1 uncultured Steroidobacteraceae bacterium
CGCCGCTCGGCGCGGTGTCGGCGCGGCGGCGCACGGTGGTCCGCCCCACGGCGGCATGCCGCGTCGGCCCGCGCTGCATGGCGGCAGCGCGCGCGTGAATCCGCGCGCAACGCGGTTGGCGGAGGCACGGTTGCGGCCGCTTGCGGTGTATCGCGGCGTCGCGAGCCTGCACGAGCTGCGCGCGCTCGCGCCGCGCACGCGGCCCGAGCGGCGCTGGAGCGTGCGCGTCATGCTGCCGCGCACCGCACTCGGCTTGAGCGATCGACTGCTGGGCGTCAGCGGCGTGTCGGCACCGAACGGCGAGCGCGTGGCCATGACGCCCGAGCTCGCCGCAAATGCGTTGTTCGCGAGCAGCGCTGCCACCGTGCGCCATGATCGGCAGGAGCGCCGCCGCGACGGTCGCGCCGAATTGCCCAGCCTCTACACACCGTTCTGGCGGGCGCGGCTCGCGGCGTTGCCTGTCGCGGATGCGGCGATCGCGCGTGCGATCGATCGAACCCCGGATCCCCTGCTGGGACTGGAGCCATGACAGCGGGCAGGGTGGCATCCAGCGCGCGCGGTCAGGCCATCGTCGAATGTGTCGTGGCCTTGCTGCTGCTCGTGCCGCTCTGGTGGTGGTTGCAGCACTGGCAGCAGGGCCAGGCGCAGCGCGCCGCGCTGGTGCAGCAGGCGCGTCATGTGGGGCTGCAGGTTGCCTTGGGCGGTGAGCCTGGTTCGGCTCCGGGCGAAGGCTTGCGCGTCACGCGTACGGTCGGTGAGGCGCCCGGGATGGCAGGCACCCTGGTGCGCGGCGCGCTGGCGCTGATCGAACCGGTCGAGGCGCTCGCGCCGGGCAGCAGCGGCCTCAGCGCGGCAGGCTGGACGCGCATGTCGGTGCAGGCGCCGCCACCGCCAGGCCGGTTCTGGCGCGAGCACGGCGGCCCGTGGGATGAGTCCCTGACCTTGTACGCAGGCGACTGGAGCCTCGCGCGCAGTCGTGCGGTCGAAAGACGCACGCAGGCCTTGCTGCCGACCACGCCGCTGGAGTGGGCGATCGCGAGTCTGGAACCGTTGCGCGGCGCCATCACGATGCTGGAGCCGGCTTACCGTTCCACCTGCGCGCGCCGCGTCGATCCGGACGTACTCCCGGTCGATCGCTTGGTGACGGCCGCCGCTGCTTCTGCTGCGCGAGTCGAAGTCGCTGGCGATGGCTGGAGGCCGCGATGCTGAACCGGCGTCGAACGGCGTCCATGCCGTGCTGCGGTGCTGTGCTGCTCGTCGCGCTCGGAGTGGCGCTTGGATGGGCGCTCGGCAGCGAGGCGACCAGTGCCACGAGCCACGACAGCCTGTACGTCAACGGCGTGCCGATCGCTGCGCACGTCCTGACGGTCCGTGGCGCGCCGGCCGACGTCGCCGCGCGACTGACGGCGCGCTGGCGCGCCGATCCCGCGACGCACTGGCTGCACTCGCAAAGCCTGGGCCAGCGCGTCGTCGTCGGTCGACGCCAGGGGTCGGTGTCGGTCGCCGCCGTGTTTGCGCCGGCACCGGCGCAGGGCTATAGCCGAATCGTCATCAGCGTCACCGATGCACGCATGCCATTGCGGGCGCTGCCG
The DNA here is from genome assembly GCA_964586725.1 of uncultured Steroidobacteraceae bacterium. Lineage (GTDB taxonomy): Bacteria > Pseudomonadota > Gammaproteobacteria > Steroidobacterales > Steroidobacteraceae > UBA964. The sequence goes on from CAZPJE010000070.1 coordinate 1,593, forward strand.
TCGCCGGGCGTGCTGCGCGTGCCGGCGGGCTTGCGATGGCTGAGCGTCAGCGAGTCGCCACCCGATTCGGCCGCGGCGCAGCCAGGGCTCCGGCTGGTCGAGTACCTCGGCGTCATCGATGCGCCGCAGGCGGTCTCGCAGTTGCGGTGGATCGCTTCGCTGCGGCGCGCCGGATTTGCGGTGCGGCCGCACGCGACCGAACAGATCGAGGCTTATCGCGACGGCGAGTCGCTCTGGGTCGGGCTCCAGGCGTTCGGGCCCCGCACCGGCGTCGTGCTGCAGCGGCGTCTGCCAGGCGCCAGTACGCCATGACGAAGCGCGGAATGCAGGGCCAGGCCACCGCGGAGTTCGCGCTGCTGTGCGTCGTGCTGGCCGGAGCGTTGTGCCTGCCGTGGAACGGCGAAGCGCCCGTCGCATTGCAGTGGTTCAGGGCCTGGGCGCAATGGCGGGCCGGCACGCTGCGCTGGCTGGCAGACGGCTGACACAGAGGAGGGATCATGATCGCAGGACTGTTGAAGCGCGGGCTCGAGCGCGTTGTCCGGATACCGCTGCGAGTGACGCTGCCGCTCGCCCTCGCGGTGCTGAGCGGGGCAGCGGCGTACTGGCTCGGGCTGGCCTATCTCGAGCAGTCCGAGCAGCGCGTCGCGCAGCGCTATGCGGACAGGCATGCAGTTCGCACCGTGCTGGTGGCAGCCGCGCCGCTCGCCGCTGGCACGCGACTCGACGTCAACGCGCTTGCCCGGCGGCAAGTGCCAGTGCGCTACGTGTCGCGCAGCGCCTTTGCACCCGACGCGGTAGCCCGCCTGCAGGGGCGTGTGCTCGCCCATCCGCTCGAGGCTGGCGAAGCCGTGACGCCTGCGGTGCTGGCATCGACGGGAGCACCGGCGTTGTCTGAACAGTTCGGTGCCGGCCACCGGGCCCTGACGATCGCCGTCGACGACACCAATTCGCATGCCGGTCTGATCCGACCTGGCGACCTCGTCGACCTGCTGTGGGTAACGGATACGGGCACCGACCCGCGTGACGCGCTGTCAGCGCGCCCATTGCTGCAAGCCGTGCCTGTGCTCGCCACCGGCAAGGCGCTGCGCCTGTGGCCCGCTGGCGGCGACGTGCGGACCGAGGCGGATGCGACCACGCTGCGCGAGTTCACGACCTTGACGCTGCGCGCGACACCGGCCGATGCCACCCGCATCGCGATCGCCGAGCGTGCCGGCGAGTTGTTGGTCATGCTGCGCGCGCCAGACGACCATGCGCCGGCGCGCTCCGACCGCATGACGCTCGCTGCCTTGCTGGAAGGTGCCGTGTCTGGTCCGGCGAGCGCGCCGCGCGGCGTGCCGCAGGTCGCCGGCTGGGTCGGCGGACGGGGCAGCGGTGCTGCAGCGCATCGCTGGACGATCGGCGCCCTCGGCACGGTCGGTGCGCCATGAACGCACGGGTCCAGTGGGGTGTTGGGCTGCACTCTGGGGCCGTGCTGCTGGCGTGGTTGCTGGTGGCCGCTGGTTCCAGCCTGGTCGCGCAGGCAACCGATGCCGCGGCGCTGCCGCAGCGGCTGCTGCTCTACGTCGGCGAGACGCGCACGCTGGCCGCGGCCCCCGTCCGGATGGCGGTCGGCAATGGCAGGGTCCTGTCTGTCAGCGTCGTCGACCCGCGGCAACTGCTGTTGCTCGGCGAGTCACCCGGCAGCAGCGTGCTGCAGTTGTGGTTGCGCGATGGTTCCGAGCACCGGATCACCATCGATGTCTCGGCAACCAACCTGGACGCGCTGCGCGATGAGATCGCGACGCTGCTCGAGGGGGCGCCGGGAGTCGCGACCCGTGTCGCGGGTGGTCGTGTCGTGCTCGAGGGAGAGGGGCTCGGCGCGTCGGCCCGCGCGCGCGTCGCCGCGGTCGCCGCCCTGTATCCGAATCAGGTGGTCGACTTCACGGGTCGTCTCGGGGCGGACCTCACGATCCAGATCGAAGCGCGCATCATCGAGATCCGGCAGGGGAGCCTGCGCGATCTCGGGGTGCGGTGGCGCAACGAGGTCAACGGGCCGAACGCCGGCATCATCGCGGATCTCGCCGTCAACGGACTGTTCCGTCCCGGCACTGCGGATGCCCCGCGCGGCGCGGAGTCGGTGCCTCCTGGCGCGCGCGTGTGGCCGCCGCACGGATACCTGGGCTGGTCCGCCGTGCTCGACTCGCGGCTGTCGCTGCTCGAGCAGCGAGGGCTGCTGACCGTGCTCGCGGAACCGAGTCTCTCCTGCCGCAGTGGTGGCGCGGCCCGGTTCGTGTCGGGCGGCGAGTTTCCCATTCCGGTGGTCGGCGGCAACGGCTCGGCCGACGTCGAGTTCAAGGAATATGGCGTCATTCTCGACGTGAAACCGGTAGTCGATGCCAGCGGCGCCATCTTCGCGCGCGTCGAGACGGAGCTCAGCCAGATCGATCCCAGCCAGACCGTGCTCGGCGTGCCCGGCCTGCTGAAACGTCGCTCCGCGACCGACGTGACGCTGCGCGAGGGCGAGACGCTGGTGATCGCGGGGCTCGTCAGCCGTCTCGATGCGGCTGATCGGCAAGCTCTGCCTGGGCTCGGTCGCGTGCCGGTCGCCGGGCGTGCATTCCGTGCGGATCGGCGCCGTACCGAGCGCAGCGAACTCGTGATCCTGCTGACGCCGCGGCTGGTCACGCCGTGGCGCGCGAGCGAAGCAGCGCAGCAGGCATTTGGCCAGGAACTGACCGAGTCGCTCGAGCGGCGTGCCCGCGACTCGCAGGAGCAGGCGCCTTGAGCCTGCCGGACAACCCGGCGGGACCGGATGCGGTGCAGATGAAAAGCCGCGCGGCCGAGGCACGGGTGCTGCACGCCGAGCTGCTTGAGCGCATGGACTTGCGGCGCACCGACATCGAAGCCGTGCCGACGGCGGAGCTGCGTCGTCGTGCGGCGCTGCATCTCGCTGCGGTGTTCGCGCGCAGCAGCGCGCACGCCAGCGCCGAGCGCGATTCGCTGGCAGGGATCGTGCTCGACGAGATGCTGGGGCTGGGGGCGCTCGAGCCGTTGCTCGCCGACGATTCGATCACCGAGATCATGGTCAACGGCCCCGAACAGGTGTTCGTCGAGCGCGCTGGACGGGTTGCGCGGGCGCCGGTGTTCTTCAGCAGCGAGGCGGCGTTGCGCGGCGTGATCGAGCGGATCGTGGCACCGCTCGGGCGTCGGATCGACGAAGCGTCGCCGATGGTCGATGCCAGGCTGCCAGACGGCTCGCGGGTCAACGTCGTGATTCCACCGTTGGCCATCAGCGGCGCCGCGCTGACGATCCGCCGCTTCGGCCGGCGTCGGCTAGCCGCGCACGACCTCGTCGAGCTCGGCAGCCTGGATACGCGGATGCTGCGTTTCCTGCGCGCCTGCATCGACCACAGGCGCAACATCGTGGTGTCCGGCGGCACGGGCAGCGGCAAGACGTCCCTGTTGAACGTCCTCTCGACGCTGATCCGGCGCGATGAACGGATCGTCACGATCGAAGACGCCGCCGAACTGTCGCTGGATCATCCGAATCGGGTCGCGCTCGAGGCCAGGCCGCGCAACGTCGAGGGGCGCGGCGAGGTCACGATTCGCGATCTCGTGCGCAACGCGTTGCGGATGCGTCCAGACCGCATCGTCGTGGGCGAGTGCCGCGGCGGCGAGGCCCTCGACATGCTGCAGGCCATGAACACCGGGCACGACGGTTCATTGACCACGGTCCACGCGAACTCGCCGCGCGATGCGCTGTCGCGGCTTGAAGTCATGACCCTGATGTCCGGGCTGGATCTCCCGCTCGCGGCGATTCGCGAGCAGCTCGCGAGCGCCGTGCACGTCATCGTCCAGCAGCAGCGATTCGCCAATGGCGCGCGTCGCATCGTCGAGATCGCGGAAGTCGTGGGGATGGAATCGGGCCGCATCCAGATGCAGCCCTTGTTCCGCTACGTTGCGCCGCGCGATGGTGGCCCCGGTTGCTTCACGGGTTGCGGCTGCCTGCCTGCCTTCGTCGAGAAACTCGCGGGCGCCGCCGATCTTGCGCCTGAGCTGTTCGCCGAGACGTCCGCATGACGCCGGCGGTGGCAGTCGCGCTGCTGGGTGTGATCGCGGCGGCCGCCTGCGGGTGGCTCGCCTGGCAGGCCGGTCGCCAGTGGTCGCTGCGCCAGGCGCAGCTTGCGCGCGCGCTCGCCCACGATGACCTTGCCGCGAGCTTCGTGTTCGTCGATCCGGAGCGGATCGCGCGCGCCAGTGCGTGGCTGCTGGCCGCCATCCCGTTGCTGGCGCTGCTGTCGGGGCTGCATCTGGCCTTTCTCGCGCTCGCCTTCGTTGCGTGGATGCTCGCGCCACGGATGATCCGCGCAACGCTGCAATCCGTGCGTCGACGCAGTCTCGAATCGCAGTTGCCGGCTGCGGCCGATGCGCTGGCGTCGCAACTGCGCGCGGGGTTGGGGTTGTCGCAGGCACTGGCCGTGCTCGCCGCGCATCAGCGGCCGCCGCTGGCGCAGGAGTTGGCGCTGCTGCTGCGCCGCCACCGACTGGGTGTCACGCTGGATGCCGCGCTCGAGGAGTGGCCGAAGCGGCTCGGCAGCACCGACCTCGTGCTGTTCGTCAGCGCGTTGCGGGTGTCGCGCGAGCTGGGGTCCGGGCTCGCCGATGCGCTGGAGCGGCTGGGCGACACGTTGCGGCGGCGCCGGATGCTCGAAGACCGCATCCGTGCGCTGACGGCGCAGGGGCGATTCCAGGGCGTGGTGGTCAGCTTGCTGCCTGTCGCGCTGCTCGCCGTGCTGGCGTGGCTCGAGCCCGAAGCCACCCGTCAGTTCTTCACGACCGACAAAGGCATCGCCGCGCTCGGCGTGATCATCGTGCTCGAACTGGTGGGCTGGTGGTTGATCCGCCGGATCGTGAACATCGATGTCTGACGTGGATGCCGCGACGATCATCGCCACGCTGGCCGCGTTCAGCAGCGGCGCGCTGGCGGCGGCCTTAGCATCGGTTGCACTGCGCCGCGCGGCGCGTGCGCGCAACCTGGATCCCGCCCCGGATCCGGCAGCGGGTCGTCGCGCCAGTGGCCTGCCGATGGCGCTGCGCGTGCTGCGCCGCGCAGTCGCCGGGCTCGCGCGACGTTGCGACGCGCAGATGCCGGCGGTGTTGCTGGCGCCGGTCGATCGCGAGCTGCGGCGGGCGGGCTGTGCAGACGGCCTGACGGCGACCGAGTTGCTGCTGCTCGGCGTGCCGCCCGCGCTGGTGGCGTTGCTGGCCGGCATCGTCGATGCCGACGCCCTGTGGTTGCTGCCGGTGCTGCTCGCGTTGATCCCGGTGTTGAGCCTGCGCTGGGTGCGGGGCGCAGCCACGCGACGCGAACAGCAGGTGTTGCGCGAGCTGCCGTTCCACCTCGACATGCTGGCGCTTGCGCTCGAATCCGGCGCAACACTGCTGCTGGCGCTGCGCAGTTGCACGCCCCGTTCGCCGCCCAGTCCGCTGCGGGAGGCGCTCGAGGGGCTGACCCTGGAGCTGCAAACCGGACGCCTGCGGGCGGATGCGCTGGCTGGCTTGCAGCACCGGCTCGATTTCGATTCGATCACGGCGCTGACGACCGCGATTCGCGAGGCCGATCGCTCCGGCGCCGGCCTTGCGCGGGTGCTTCGGATCCAGGCCGACCAGCGACGCCACGAGCGTTTCCATCGCGCCGAGAGGCTTGCGATGCAGGCGCCCGTGCGCATGCTGGGACCGCTCGTGCTGTGCATCTTCCCGTGCACGTTCATCGTGATCGGCTTCGTCCTGTTCGTGCGGGTGGCAGGCCCATGATCCCGCACACGCCGCGCCCTGCGGACGGATCTCACTGGCTGTGCATCGACGGGCAGGTCACCTGCCTGAAGGTGCAGGTTTGCGTGAGTTTTGGTGCGCGACTGCTGGGGTGGGGCCAAGGTCCGATCGACGCTGCGAACACCGCGGCGCGCAGTGCGATCGATGGTGTCTGGTTGCAGCCCTGCAGCGCGGTGCACACGCTATGGCTGCGTCGGCCGATCGACCTCGCGTTCATCGACGCCACTGGTCGAATCCAGCGCACTTGCGCAGCGGTGCCACCACGCCGCGGGCGCATCAGTCGCGATGCCGCAGCCGTGCTCGAACTCGCGCCGGGCGCACTTCTGACCTGGGGCCTCGCACCGGGCGTTCGCGTCGCGGTGTCGCCCGCGAGGTGATGCGATGCACTGCGCCAGGGAATCCGCTGCCAGGGGTGCCGCCGCGATCGAGTTCCTGATCGCCGTCGGCTTCGTGCTGCTGCCCTTGCTTGGCGCGCTGTTCGAACTGGCACAGCTCGGTACCAGTCGACAGGTGCTGCAGGTGGCTGCGTTCGACGCGGCGCGGGCAGCGGCCGTCATGCACGGCGATCGGGACGTGTTCACGCGGTCGCTCGCCCGCGGCGTCGTGCCACTGTTCGGGCTGCAGGCGGACTCTGCCGCGAGCGCCTACGGCCGCGCGCTGGTCGAACTGCAGCGACCCGATCTGACGCGCATCGAGGTCCAGAGCCCGACGCGCGCCGCCTTCGACGATTTCGCCGTGCGGGTCGGCGACGACCGCGTCCTGCCCAACGCCGGCGCGGCATTGATCGCGCGGCGCGGCCCACGCTCCGGCGGCACGCTGGCGCAGGCGAACGATCTGATCGTCCGGGTGCGCTACTGTCGGCGCCTCGTGGTGCCCGTGATGGATCGACTTCTGGCCACCGCCTGGGGCGCGTTCGCGTCGCCGGAGGCGCGCCTTTGCCTGCAGCAGAGACGGGTGCCGATCGTCGTGCAGGGCTACACGGTCATGCAGTCGCCCGCGAGCGAATCGCGGCTTGGTCTGCGGTGACTGTGTCAGTCCGCGTCGGTATCCGGCGCAGGCCGCGGTCGCTGCGCAGCCTCGACCATCAGCAGATCCTCGGGCGTATCGATATCGATCGCCGCCGACGCCATCGGCACGCGCACCAGGCGATCGGCATGGCGGCGCAGCAGCACGCGCGCGCCCTGGTCGCCACGCAGGCCACCGAGTTCATTGAAACACCAGCGCGGAAAAATGGCGGGGGCGCCGACCGTCGTACCGTACTGCGCCGCAACGATCTGGGTCGGCTGCCGGCGCCAGGATCCAACCAGGCGCTTCAGATCGTCCGCGGTCACCGATGCCTGGTCCGCGAGCAGGACCAGCGCAGCTTCCGCCGTGCCGGGCAACGCGGCGATGCCGGTGCGCAGCGAACTCGCCATGCCTTCCTGCCACTGCCGATTGATGACGACGGTGGCGGGCGTGTGTCGCAGCAGTGGCGCGAGTTCGGCGGCGTAGGCGCCGAGCACGACGATGACGGCGTGGCCGCCGACCGCGACGCCGCGACCGATGACCGCGTGCAGCAGTGGTCGGCCGTTGATCCGCACCAGCTGCTTCGGCGATCCGAAGCGCGTCGCAGCACCCGCGGCGAGCACGATCACGTGCGGGTCGGCAATGGCGTCATCGCTCATGCGGGACCCTCAGGCCAGCAGTCCAGCGGCGCGCGCCGCTGCGTTGGCCGCCTCGTGCAGGCGGCGTTCCTCGAACACCGATTCTGCATCGGTCAACGCCACTTGCCGCCAGTCGCTGATTGCATACAGCCGCTCGAACCAGGGTTCGAGTGCCTCGCGGCCGGCGGGCTTGAAGTTCGTCGCCCAGCCTTCGAACGCCGTGCAAGCCGTACGCAGCGAGTCGCCCACGGCAGCGGTGGCGGGCGCCTGCAGTGCGACCGCCAGAGTCTCGATCGCGGCAGCCAAGGCGCTGGCTTCCGCGCGCAGCCGCGCGACGGCGGCGAGCGCAGTCTTGCGCTGGTCGGCCTCGACGACCTGCGCGACCGCCAATCGCGCCTCGGTCTGGTCGGCGTGCAGGCGGTCCCTGCGCACCTCGCGGCGGAGCGCGAACACGAGGTAGTGGGCCGCTGCCAGCAGCGCATCACGCGCAGGCTCGGCGGCGGCCACGGCTTGCAGGCTGCGACCCAAAAGGGCGCGCTGCGATTCGCAGTGCGTTCGTTCCAGTCGCATCTGGCTGCGCAGGAACTCCA
>CAZPJE010000071.1:0-69468 GCA_964586725.1 uncultured Steroidobacteraceae bacterium
GTTCGGACCATCGGCAGCTTCGATGCTGGCGAGCCGCGCCAGCGGCACGGCGCCGCGCGGCGTGTCGATCAGCAGCGACTCGAGCGCTTCGCGGCTGCGCGCGTCGTCGCCCAGCTGCAGCGTGACACCGAAGCGCCGCGACCCGTCGATGACCTCTGCAACACGCTCGCCGCCGGCCAGCAGTTCGATCCGCGCACCCACCTGCGCCGGCGTGACGCCATGCCAGCGGGCCGCATCCTCGTCGACGCGCACGTGGATCTCTGGCGCGCGCACCTGGCGCTCGACCCGCAGGTCGACGAGGCCCGGCGAGTCGCGCACCAGCGCTTCGACCTGCGCGGCCAGCGCCCGCAACGCATCGAGATCGTCGCCGGCAATCTTGACGACGACCTGCGCCTGCACGCCGGACAACAGATGGTCGAGGCGATGGCCGATGGGCTGGCCGAGGGAGATCGACGCCGGCAGCACGCCGAGGCGGTTGCGGATGTCGGCGAGCACTTCATCGTAGTCGCGGCCGGTGGTTGCGATCTTGACGTCGATCTCGTTGAAGTGGACGCCTTCGGCGTGTTCATCCAGCTCGGCGCGACCGGTGCGTCGGCTGACCGAAACGACTTCCGGCACGCTCGAAATGATGCGTTCTGCTTCGGCGCCGAGCCGTTCCGAGTCGCTGAGCGCGATGCCGGGCATGAACAGCACGGATACCAGCGCCGAGCCCTCGTTGAAGGCGGGCAGGAAGCTGCGCGGCAACTGCAGCACGCCGACGACGGCGATCAGCACGGCCGCGGCCGCTGTCGCGAGCACGCGCACGGGTCGAGGTTGCGCCCAGTCGAGCAGCCGGCTGTAGCGCTGCTTGAGCCAGCGGACGAGGCTGCTCTCCGATTCCTCGAGATGCTTGATGCCAGGCAGCAGCCAGTAGCACAGCACCGGCGTCAGCGTCACGGACACGAGCAGGCTCGCGAGGATGGAGACGATGTACGCGACGCCGAGCGGCGCGAACAGCTGGCCCTCGATGCCGGACAGCGCGAACAGCGGCACGAACACCAGCACGATGATCAGCGTCGCGTAGAAGATGCCGGAGCGAACCTCCTGGCTCGCGCCCGCGACCACCTGCAGCAGGGGCCGCGGCACGGCGCGCTCGCGGTTCTCGCGCAGCCGCCGGAACGTGTTCTCGACATCGACGACGGCGTCGTCGACCAGCTCGCCGATCGCGATCGCGAGCCCGCCCAGCGTCATCGTGTTGATCGACAGGTCGAAGAACCAGAACACGATCGCGGTGATCGCGATCGACATCGGGATCGCGAGCAGCGAGATCAGCGTGGTGCGTACGTTGAGCAGGAACGCGAACAGCACCACGGCCACGATCAGCAACGCCTCGAACAGCACCTGCTCGACATTGCCGATCGCGCTCTCGATGAAGTCGGCCTGGCGGAACTGCACGGCCACGGTGGTGATTTCGGGTGGCATGGCGGTGCGCAGCGTGTCGAGCTGGCGCTCGATCTCGCGGGTCAGCACCACCGTGTCGACGCCGGGTTGCTTCTGGATGCCGAGGATCACGGCCGGCATGCCCTCGTAGCCGGCGCTGCCGCGCCGCGGGCGGGCGGCGTAGCCGACGTCGGCGACCGCGTTCAGCAGCACCGGCGTGCCGTTGCGCATCGCCACGACGAGCGTCGCCAGCGACTCCGGATCGCGGGCGCGGCCGAGCGTGCGGATCACGTACTCCTGCGACAGCTGGTCGATGAAGCCGCCGCCCGTGTTGGTGGCGAAGCCGCGCACGGCGGCCTCGACTTCATCCAGCGTGATGTCCAGCGCGCGCATGCGGGCCGGATCCGGCGTGATCCGGAACTCCCGCACCTCGCCGCCGATCGGAATCACCTGCGCCACGCCCGGGATTGCCAGCAGTTTCGGGCGGACGGTGAAGTCGGCGGTTTCGCGCAGCACCATCGGCTCTGCCTGCGGACCGGCGAGCGCCAGCAGCATGATCTCGCCCATGATGGAACTGATCGGCCCGATGGCCGGCACGACGTCTTCCGGCATCTGCGCGGTGACGGTGCCGAGCCGCTCGGCGACCTGCTGGCGCGCGCGGTAGATGTCGTAGTTCCATTCGAACTCGACGAAGATGAACGACAGGCCAAGGCTGGACGTGGAGCGAACGCGCGTCACGCCGGGCAGGCCCTGCATCGCCGTTTCGATCGGGAAGCTGACGAGCTGCTCGACCTCTTCGGCCGCGAGGCCGTGCGACTCCGTCTGGATGGCGACGGTGGGCCGGTTCAGGTTCGGCAGCACGTCGACCTGCAGCCGCGGAATCACGAGGCTGCCGACCAGCATCAGCAGCACCGCGCCCGCGAGCACGAACACGCGGTGCCGCAGGCTGGCGGTGACGATCAGGTTGAACATGGCGGCGGTCCTCAGCGAACCTGGGCGATCAGCCCGGCGCCCTGCACGACGATGCGCGCGCCGGGTTCGATTCCGGCCAGCACCGCGATCCGGTCACCCGAAATCACGCGCGTGCGCACGGTGCGCGGCACGAACACCTCGGCGCCGCGCTTCTCGAACACCACGGTCTCGCCGTTTGTCAGCCGCACCAGCGCGGCCGCGGGCAACACGAAGCCCGGCGTCGTGACGGTCTGTTCCAGCCAGGCCGTGACCGGCTGGCCGACGGTCACGCCAGCCGTTGCGGACGCGAGTTGCAGCCGCACCGGCAGCGCGCCGCCCGTCTGCGCGGCACCGACGCCCATGAGCTTCGCTTCCAGGGTCGTGCCGTCGCGCAGCGACACGGTCGCGCGGCCGACGGTAGCGCGATCGATCGGCGTGAACGCGAGCGCATCGACGCCGAGACGCGCCGGATCGACGATCGCGATCAGGTCCACGCCCGGCTGCACGACTTCGCCGGGGCGCACGTTCAGTGCTGCGATCACGCCCGCGATAGGCGCCGTGATCAGCTCGCCGCCGCCGGCGGCCGAGCCGCGCCAGGCGGCGCGCTGCGCCGTCAGGCTCGTCACCCGCGCGCGCGCGGCGTCGACTTCGGCGCGCGCGACGACGCCGGCCAGCCCTTCGAGCCGCTCGAGCTCGAGCTGCGCCTGCGTCAGGTCTGCCGCCGCCCGCGCTGCCTCGGCCGAGGCGCCGGCGCGCTCCGACGCCGAGCCGCTCGGCGTCAGGGTCAGCAGCGGCTGGCCGCGCTGCACGCGCGCGCCGAGTTCGGGCCAGCCACGCGGGCCCGCCGCGACGCGACCGCCCTGCAGCGTCTGCAGCGCTGCGCTCGCGCGCGGGTCGCCGCTGATCTCGCCGATCAGCTTGATCGAAATCGGCGCCGGACCTTGCGTCGCGATCAGCGTGCGCACGGCGAGGATGCGCTGCGTCGGCTTCGGCAGGTAGACGCTGCCATCCGCGGCGCGCATCGGGCGCTGGCCGGTGGTCGCGGCCATCGCCGGTGCCGCGGCCTCTTCCTCGCCATGATCATGGCCTTCGTGCGCGAGCACGTCGCGCGCGCCGCCGCCGAGCAGCACGACCGCGGCGATGCCCAGCGTCAGCGTCAGGGGCGCGGCGCTCGCAAGCGCGGTGCCGCGGCCGCGGCGCGCGCGCAGCGCCAGCGCCGCGAGCAGAACCAGCACGACGGCGATGCCGCCGGCGAGCAGCAGCCCGCGCGTGCCTGCGAACCACTGCGCGTGCGCATGTTCCGCGTCGGCCGCTGCGTCGAGCGTGCCGCCGAGCAGGTCGTCGCCCGGCGCAGCGGCGATCACGAGCTGGATGTTCACGGTTGCCGCGGTGTCGAAGCCCTCGGGCAGGTCGACGTCATAGACGCCCGGTTCCGCTTCGCGTGTCTGCAGCGGCGCGAGTTCATCGAGCGTCACCTCGATCTTCGCGCCCGTGACCGGCTCGTTGGTGTCATAGCGGTCGAGCCAGATCGCGAAGTGATCGCCGTGCGGCTCGATGACTGCTTCATAGATCTCGGAACTCATGACCACGACGCGCCGTGCGGCGCCCGCGGCGGCTGCCGGCGCGGGCTGCGCCTCTTCGGCGTGGTCGTGACCCTCATGGGCAACAGCGGGCAGGGACTGTGCGATGCACAGCGCGAACAGCGCGACACGGATCAGGACGGACATCGGCAATACCTCGACAGCGAAACGAATACGAGGCCCGCGGACGGGCCCGGAATCGCAGCGGGGCGTGCTAGATCAGCAGGTGGGTCGTCTGGCCGACGAGGCGTTCGAGACCGCGTGCATCGACTGCAGCGGGTGGACGCAGGAATGCACTGGCGGTGGGCCCGGCGGCGGGCAGCAGCCATTCATCCAAAGACACGCGCAGGCCGCCGTGGAACAGCAGCGCGGTGTCGAGCAGTGCCGGCGAGGTTGTCGTGGTGCCCGGCGTCTGCGCATCGAGCATCAGGTGATCGCAGGGTCCGGTCGAATCGTGGCGCTGCGGGGAGTGCTCGACCGGCACGGAGTGGTCGTGCTCGCTGCAATCCGTGAGGGCCGATTCGAGATGCGCGCCATGGCCGGCGTCATGCAGGCACCACGCCAGCGCAGGCGCGCTGGCCTGGCCCAGCATCGCGACGACGCACAGCAGCAGCCAGTGCCGCAGCAGCGAACGTCGGGAACGGGGCCGGAAGCCGGGGGCGTACATTCGCCAGAGCTTACGACAGAACGGCCCGCCGGAGGCAACAGGCGTCACGCTTCACGCCGTTGCGACGCCGATACAGGGCGCCGAACGCCCCGGCCGCGAGACCCAGCAGCGGCCAGCCGCCCAGGCTGCCCCCGCCGCCGGCGTTGCCGCCCCCGCCGGACCCGGGCGGCGGGGCGGTGGCGTCGTCGCTGGTCAGGGTAATCGTGTAGTCCGCGCTGCCATCGAGCGATGCACCGCCACCGGGCGCGGCCAGCGATACGACGAAGGTCTCGTCGCTTTCGGCATTGGGGTCGTTGATCAGCGGGATGCTGACCGTGCGATCGCTGTCGTCGCCGTCCGCCCAGTTCAGCGTGGTCGAGACGGCCGTGTAGTCGTCGCCGGCGCGCGCGGTACCGTCGCGAGTCGCGAGCTGCACGGATACCGCGCCCAGGCGACCGCTGCTGCGACGCAGGCGTAGCGTCACGCTGCCCGCCGTTTCCGCCGCACTCGCAGCCAGGCCGACGAACCCCAGTCGACCGGGGTTCGGCGCGACGCCGGCGATCCGGTCGCGCACCAGGAACAGCCCGTTGTCGATATCGCTGATCGCGATCGTGCCCGAGGGCAGGTACGGATACACGCCCCAGGCGCCGTCGGTGCCGGCGGTGTCCGCAGCCGGTGTCAGGAACGTGTCGAACGCGCCGAGTTCGCGCAACGCATTGGGGTTGCTCGCATCGAACACGACGAGACCGCGCCGGTAATGCGAGACGTACAGCAGCCCGCCCTTGACGTAGCCATTGTGGTCGGTCGACGTGGTCGTGCCGGTGTAGCTCGTGACGATGCGCGGCGCGCGCAGGTCGGCAAGGTCGATGGTGTAGATCAGCGTGTTCAGGCCGCGCCGTATCTCGTCGAGCTCGTCGTGCACGAACAGCCAGCGACCGTCATCCGTGGGCCAGCCCGAGTGCGTGTAGTTGACGGTCGGATACGTGATCGAACTGAGCCGCGTCGGCGCAGCCTTGTTCGTCACGTCCCAGATCTCGACGCTGGTCTCGTTGAAGTCGGCGAGGATCTCGCAGGGCTCGTGCCCCGGGGCGCATTGCGCGGCGCGCGCATCGCTGACGACCCAGCCGACCGAATCGTGCATGTAGCCGGAGCCGGGCGTCGCCGTACCGGCCAGCGTCGGCGCGAGCGGATTCACGAGGCTGTAGGCGCGCCACGCGCCGCTGGCGAGATTCGATCCGGCGACATACAGGTGCGGCACGCGCCCCGGTAGCGCGACGTTCGTCGCGTAGTCGACGTTCGAGATGTAGAAAGTGTGCTGGCTGCTCGTGTCGGTCAGCGTGTTGGCGAGCACGGCAGAGTTGGGCAGGCCCGACAGATCGATGATCTGGATGCCGCTGCCCACCGCTTCTGTCGATACATACGCATAGGCGCGCCAGCGGTTGGCGGCGGTGTCGCGCACCTGCAGCACCTTCACCTCGCGCCACAACGAGGTATTGCCTGCAATCGACGCGACCTGGCGCGGGTTCGACGGCGTCGTCACGTCGACGACCGCGGTCGCATTGCGCAATCCGATCACGACGTACTCGCGATTGTCGTTCAGGTCGACGAAGCCCCACAGGTTCGACGCACTCGACGGACGGGAGCTGAAATCAGACAGCGCGAGCTGGGCCTGGAAGTCGAAGCCGCGGCACGGAAAGGTGCCGGCAAAGCCCTGGGTGCAGGCGGCGGGCGCTGCTTGCGCCGGCTGCAGCGGCGGCGTCGCCGGTCCGTCGGGCGGCAGCACGCGAAAGCCCCTCCCCTCCGCGACGCGGCGAAAGCGAGGTTCGAGCCCGACCAGCCAGGTGAGGTTGCTCGTCTCGTCCTGGACCGAGAACTCGTCCGCGGCGCTCCAGCCGCCCGAGGCCTTGGTCACGCCCCACAGGAAGGACTCGGGATCGACGCCGCGGACGTCGTAGACACCCGCGGCGACGCGGATGTTCTGGCCAGGCTCGGCGAGCGACAGCGCGAACTGCAGCGAGCCGCAGGGCGCGTCGCGCTCGTCGCAGTCGCCGCCATCGACGCCGCTCGCGCCGACGAACAGCGAGGTGGCGATGTCGTCATCGGCGCGCAGCAGCGGCGCGAGCAACGCGAGCAGCAGCGCCGTCCACGCGCCGCGTCGTGCTGCGCTGGACTGCGACCGCGCCGGCACCCGCCTACTTCGCCGGCTTGCGGAAGCGCAGCGTGAAGCGGTCGCTGTAGTTCGCGATCGACGGCCGCGCGGTATCGAAACGCAGTTCGTCGTCGGGCCGGTAGTGCAGGTCGCTGGTGGCGTCCAGCACGAAGCCGGCATCCAGCGCTTCCTTGATGACGATGACCGGGTCGATGCGGCGCCAGTTCTCGACGGTGGTCGGCTCGTTGTGGCGGCGCGTGTGATCGACGACACCATAGACACCACCCGGCTTCAGCGCGGCGAACACGGCCTTGTTGAGCAGCGCGCGCGTTTCCGGCGTCAGGTTGTGCAGGTTGCGGAAGGTCAGGACCATGTCGAGGTCCTTCACGCCGAGATCGACGCTGTCCATCTTGAACACGCCGAACTGGCCTGACGGCTGCGGCGTGGCCTTCGCCGGAGCGACTTCGACCTTGTCGAGCTTCCATTCCTTCAGGCGCGGCGCCAGGCGGTCGGCACCGATCGCGAGATAGAGCTTGCCTTCGTCGGCGAGCACCGGCGCGAGGATCTTGGTGTACCAGCCGCCGGCCGGGAACAGTTCGAGCACGCGCATGTTCGGCTGCAGGCCGAAGAACTCCAGCGTCTGGACCGGCTTGCGCTCGCGCGCATCGCGGGCGCGCTCTTCCGGCGTGCGGATGTCGCTGGCCATGGCGGCTTCGATGCGCTTCGCCACTTCGCTCTTGGGCGGCGGCGGGGCCATCTGGGCACCGGCCTGGCTTGCGCACAAGGCCGCGCAGGCGGCGAGCAGCAGGCGTGCGAACGGCGTGGACGTGCGGATGCTCATGACAGCTGACTCCTGGTCGCGCTGGACTGCGCGCAAGTGTTGCAGAGGCCCTTGATCTCGAGCGGCGCCGGCTCGACGTGGAAGCCGGCGGCGCGACAGCGGTCGGCCAGCGCGCGCTGCAGCGCAGGGTCGTCGATCTCGACGACCTTGTGGCAGGTGCGACAGACGAGGAACTGGCCGACGTGCTCGCGGCGCGGGGCGTCGCAGCCGACGAAGGCGTTCAGCGAATCGATGCGGTGCACGAGGCCGGCCTCGATCAGGAATTCGAGCGCGCGATAGACGGTGGGCGGCGCAGCCTTGTCGCGCTCCTTGGCGAGCTCCGCGAGGATGTCATAAGCGCCGATCGGCTCGTGCGAGCGCCAGACGATTTCCAGCACGCGTTGCCGCACGGGCGTGAGCTTGAGGCCTCGCGCTGCGCAGATCTCCTCGGCCGTGGCAACGGCGCGGCTGACGCAGGCGGCATGATCGTGACGGCGTGCCATCGGCGCTAAGGTATGCCGCGTGGCAGTCAGGCGCAACCTCGCGGCCGCCGTTCCCCGCAGCTGGCCAAGATATTTGCGTCGTACGCCACTAGAATTGCGTCCCTATGGCATCCAGGGATCGGGTTCCCGTCACCGTACTGACGGGTTTTCTGGGTTCGGGCAAGACCACCTTGCTGAACCGCATTCTGTCCGAGAACCACGGCAAGCGCATCGCCGTGATCGAGAACGAGTTCGGCGAGGTCGGCGTCGATCACCAGCTCGTCATCGGCGCCGAAGAAGAGCTGTTCGAGACCAACAACGGCTGCATCTGCTGCACCGTGCGCGGCGATCTGCTGCGCATCCTCGGACAGCTGCTGAAGCGGCGCGATCGCTTCGATTACGTGATGATCGAGACGACGGGCATGGCCGATCCGGGCCCGGTCGCGCAGACCTTCTTCCTCGATGACGATTTCAAGAACCAGTTCGTGCTGGACGCGATCGTCACCGTCATCGATGCCAAGCATGTCGAGCAGCATCTAGAGGAGATGACGGAGCCCAAGGAGCAGGCGGCGTTCGCCGACGTCATCCTGCTGAACAAGACCGATCTGGTCGCGGCGTCCGACCTCGAGCGCATCGAGCGCCGGCTGCGCGCGATCAACGGCACCGCGAAGATCTTCCGTACCCGCAACTGCGACGTGCCCATCGACAAAGTGCTGAACGTCGGCGCCTTCGACCTCGAGCGCGCGCTGGCTGTGGATGGCGCCTTCCTCGAGCCGCAGTATCCGTTCGAGTGGGCGGGTCTCTACGAGGTCGCGGCCGGACGCTACACGCTGCGCACCGGCGCTGAAGCGCATGCGCATCACGACCATGACCATGCGCACCAGCACGGCGAGCACTGCGGCCACGACCACCACGACCACCACGAGCACGAGCATGGCGACGACGCGCACGCCGGCCATGCGCACGATCACGGCGGTGGCTTGGGCATCGTGCTGCTTTCGGCCGGCGGCGCGACACCAGAGGCGCTCGCGGCGCAGATCGAACCGGCCGTGCGCGCGTTCGCCGAAGAGGGCGTCAGTGTCGACTGCGGCGGCGAAGTCCGTGCCGGCGCCGGCCTCGCCCGCATCGACGTGGACCACGACGGCAGTCACTTCGAACTCGTCGTCACGCAGCCAGGTGCGTATGCACTGTTCTGCGAGCACGCGCCGGCCGAGTTCAACCTGCGCATCGACGGGCTGCAGCCGATGGCGCAGCGCGCCTTTGCCTCGCATCACCACGATGACGAAATCTCGTCGATCGGGATCAGCGATCCACGGCCGCTCGATCCGAAGAAGGTCAATGACTGGCTGTCGTACCTGCTGCAGAGTCGCGGTGCGGACATCTTCCGAATGAAGGGCGTGCTGAACCTGCGCGGCGAGGATCGCCGCTATGTGTTCCACGGCGTGCACATGATGTTCGACGGGCAGCTCGAGCGCCCCTGGGCCGGCGCGCCTCGGCAGAACAGCCTCGTGTTCATCGGCCGCAAGCTCGACAGACAGGAGCTCGAGGCCGGCTTCCACTCCTGCCTCGCCTGAGCCGCATGCAGTCCGCGTTCCTCGAACCGCGCGCGCGCGTCAAGCTCGATGACTACATCGTCGACCTCGCCTGGTCACCCGATTCGAGCGCACTCGCGGTTGCGGGCGGCGAGGGTCGCGTCGCGCTCGCGCAGTTCGAAGGCGAAGCACTGACGGCGCGCACGCTGGGCGAGCACATGATGGGTGCGCTCGCGGTGTCCTGGCAGCCGCGGTCGGCCGCCGCGCCCGGCGATCGCTTTGCGACCAGCGGCCAGGACGGCGCGATCGTGCTGTGGAACGGCGCCGACGGCACGGAGTTGCGTCGCTGGCGCCCGGCGATGGCAGCGACGGAGCATCTGGTCTTCGCGCCCGACGGCGCGCGCCTTGCGTCCTCCGCGGGACGCACCGTCACGCTCTGGAGCGCGGATGGCGAGAAGCTGCACGAACTGCCGGCGGCCCCGTCGACCGTCGCCGCGCTGGCCTGGGACAAACCCGGCCGCGATCTGGCTGCGGCGGTCAATGGGGGTCTCGTGCTGCATCGGGTCGATGGGCCGCAGCCCACGCGTCGCCTGCTGAAGTGGGAAGGCGCGGCGCTGACGGTGGCGTTCAGCCCGACCGGCAAGGCCGTCGCTTCCGGCATGCAGGATGGCTCCGTGCACTTCTGGTACCTCGCGACCCAGCGCGACTCCCAGATGCGCGGCTATCCCGGCCGCGTCACGCAGGCGATCTGGAGCCACAACGGCCGCTGGCTCGCGACCGGTGCGGTTGAGTCCATCGTGATCTGGGATTTCGGCGGCAAGGGTCCCGAGGGCTCGAAACCGCTGCAGCTGCGCGGCCACACCGACCGCATCGAAGCGCTCGCGTTCCAGCCGGCCGGGCCATATCTGGTGTCCGGCGGCCGCGACTGGCGCGTGTCGCTGTGGCTGCCCGGCAAGGCGACGCAGGCGCTGGATGCGCATCTGGCCGATGCCGAGGTGTCCGTGATCCGCTGGGCGCCGGACAACCGCCACGTCGCGGTGGGCGAGCGCGAGGGCATGCTGACGGTCTACGAGCTGGTGCACGCGGCGCGCTGAAAAAAGTCCGCGCGACGCGTCATGCGGGGCCTGTCTCGGCCGTCATGTCAGCAGGCGACGCAGTGTCGCCGCGCAACATCCGAAGGGAGAAAGACATGGCGAAGTTCCTGTTCCTGCTGCATGAGAACCCGGCCCAGTACGTCGGCATGAGCGCCGCCGAGATGGGCCAGATCATCGAGCGTTACGCGGCCTGGGCCGAGGGCCTCGCGGCGCGCGGCCAGCTTGCCGGCGGCGAGAAGCTGGCTGACGACAGCGGTCGCCAGTTGCGCCGCACGGGTGCCGGCGTGCTGGCGGTGGATGGTCCCTACACGGAAGCCAAGGACGTGATCGGCGGGTTCTTCATCGTCGAGGCGGCGTCATTCGCCGCCGCCGAACTGCTGGCGCACGACTGCCCGCATCTGACCGGTGACAACTGGATCGAAGTGCGTGCGATCGAGTCCGTCGGCTGAAGCCGCGGCGCCCGGCGCGCTCGAGGCGGTGTTCCGCCGCGAGCGCAGCCGGCTGGTCGCGTTGCTGACGCGGCGCTTCGGGCTCGGGCGCCTCGCCGACGCCGAAGACGCCGTGCAGGGCGCGATGATCGCGGCGCTGCGGCGCTGGCCCTTCGACGGCATTCCGGCCAATCCCGCTGGCTGGCTGCATCGCGTCTCGTCGCGGCTGCTGGTCGACCAGCTGCGCCGAGTCGCGCCGCTGCTCGATGGCGATGCGGCCCTCGACGTCATCGCCGCGCTGCCGGATGACGCCGCGCCGGACGCCGTGCAGTTCGAGGCGGAACTCGGCGATGACGAGCTGCGCCTGCTGTTCGCGTTGTGCCACCCGAGCCTGCCGCTCGAGTCGCAGCTCGCGCTCGCGCTGCACAGCATGGGCCCGCTCGGCCTGCGCGAGCTCGCCGCGGCGTTGTTCACGACCGAGAGCGCGCTGGCGCAGCGCCTGGCCCGAGCGCGGCGCGCGTTGCTCGCGGCTGGCGTGTCGCTGGACCTGCCCTCGCCGGCGGCCCTGCTGGCGCGACGCCGCGCGGTGCTGACGGCGCTGTACCTGCTGTTCGGCGAGGGTTACCAGAGCGCCGGCGGCGTGCACTACCTGCGCGCCGACCTGTGCGAGGAAGCGTTGCGCCTTGCGCGTGGCCTGGCGGAGCATCCGCTGCTCGGCGACGGCGAAGCCGACGCGCTGGTGGCGTTGATGCTGCTGCAGTCGGCGCGCCTCGCGACGCGCTGGCCTGCCGACGGGCGCCCGCTGCTGCTGGCCGAGCAGGACCGGTCGCAGTGGGACAAGGGGCGGATCGCGCTCGCGCACCGCTACCTGGAACGGGCGCAACGCGCGAACGAGCTCTCGAGCCTGCATCTGCAGGCGGCGATCGCCGCCGAGCATGCGACCGCGCCCGCGCTCGATGCGACCCGCTGGGCGCGCATCCTGCACTGGTATGAAACGCTGTGTCGCATCGACCCGTCGCCGCCGGTGCGGCTGGGGCATGCGATCGCCACCGCCGAAGTGCACGGCGCGGCAGCGGGGCTCGAGCTGCTCGACGCGATGTTGACGGAGGCGGGCGCTGCGCCCCGCGGAACGGCGGCGCCATTCCTGCAGGCGGCCCGCGCCGAGTTGCTGGGGCGGCTGGGTCACGCCGACGCTGCGCTCGCGGCCTGCGATGCGGCGATCGCGGCGGCGCGCTCCGACACCGAGCGCGAGCTGCTGCTGCGGCGCCGCGCGGCGCTTGTCATATCGCCCGGCGCGCGTGCGCCCGGTCACGAAATACACTGAGCCGATCATCCGTCCGCGCGCTGCCGCGTTCCGGTCTGCAACGACACCGAACGGAGCGCCCGCCATGTTGATCCGCACGACCCTGGTACTTCTGGCCGCCACGCTGCTGAGCGGCTGCGTCGTGTCGTTCGCGCCCGAAAGCGCCGCTGTGCCGATCGCGCGGGCGCTTGCGATACCGGCGCAGCGGCACGAGGGCCTGCTCGCGCTGGGCGTGCAGCCGGCTGAACCGTCAGCCGCCGTCGAGCTCGCTGGCGTCGTTGCTGCCCGCTGACGCGCGCGCGGGAACGACCGCGACCAGCA
This sequence comes from uncultured Steroidobacteraceae bacterium, assembly GCA_964586725.1. GTDB lineage: Bacteria > Pseudomonadota > Gammaproteobacteria > Steroidobacterales > Steroidobacteraceae > UBA964. Next base: position 12,726 of record CAZPJE010000071.1, read on the forward strand.
GCTTGTCGATGCGCGTGCCGTCCATGTCGATGATCTCGACGCGCAGGTCGCGCCACGTGAAGGTGTCGCCGGCGCGCGGCATGCGCCCGAGCTTGGCGAGCGCGAAACCCGCCACCGTGTGGTAATCCGACGGATGGGTCATGTCATGGCGCTCGAGTTCGCGCTGCAGGTCGTCGATGGCAAGGTGACCGTCGACGAGCCATGAACCATCCTCGCGCCGCTGCAGCTCCGCCCGCTCGCGACTGCCGACGTCGGGCCACTCCCCGGCGATCATCCGCAGGATGTCGGCCGGCGTGACCACGCCTTCGATCGCGCCGTATTCGTCGGTCACGACTGCGAGATGCACGGGCGACTTCTGGAACTGGTCCAGCAGCTGCAGCACCGTCAGGCTGTCGGGGACGTGCAGCGGCGGTTCGATATCGGTGGATTCGTCGAGCTGGCCGCGTCGCAGTGCTTCGCTGAGCCGCGCCAGCGTGATCATGCCGGCGAGCGACTCGAGATCGCCGCGCGCGACCAGGAAGCGCGCATGGCCGCTGTCGCTGGCCTGCCGCCACAGCGCCTCGAGCGACTCGTCGAGATCCAGCCAGATCACGTCCTGTCGCGGCACCATGATCGCGGTCACGCTGCGATCGGCGAGCGCGAGCGCGCCTTCGATCAGGCGGCGTTCCTTGGCGTGGAACACGCCGGACTTCGTGCCCTCGGCCACCAGCGCGCGCAGCTCGTCTTCGGTCACGGATGCGGCGGGCGCGGCCGTCACGGGCAGGAGCCGCAGGATCGCCTCGGTGGAGATGCGCAACAGCCACACGAGCGGCGACAGGGCGCGCGCGAACACCCGCATGATGGGTGCAACGAAGATTGCGATCGCCTCGGCGTGCGTCAGTGCGACGCGCTTCGGCACCAGCTCGCCGAACACCAGCGACCCGTAAGTGACGATCAGCACGACGAGCGTGAAGGCGATTTCGCGGTCGTAGGGCACGTCGACCGGGAAGGTGCGGACCCATTCGACCAGCGGCTCCGCGAGCGCGGCGCCGCTGTAGACGCCGGTGAAGATGCCGATCAGCGTGATGCCGACCTGCACCGCGGACAGCAGCCCGCTAGGATCCTCGAGCAGCGCGAGCGCCATGCGCGCGCCGCGGCTGCCGCGTGCCGCGCGCGACTGCAGTCGCGCGCGCTTCGCGGAAACCAGCGCCATTTCGGCCATCGCGAAGAAACCGTTCAGCAGGATCAGGCCTGCGATGATCAGGATTTCAAAAGTCAGCATGCGGTTTCAGCGGCGCGCGACGATGCTCCAGACGCCGGACTCGTCGCGGCAGCCGCGCAGCTTTTCCTTGCGGGGCTTGCCGTTGCGGCCGCGGGCCTGCAGCTCGAACTCCCGGCAACGACGGTCGATGTCGCGCAGTGGTCGCAGCCCGTACACGATGCCGCTCTGCGGGTTCTGCCACTCGACATAGCGGCCGCTGCCGACGAGCTCGAGGGAATGCCCCATGCAGGCACGATCGCGGTCATCGATCGCATCGCCGATCCGGTTGCCGATCACGCCGCCGATGATGGCGCCGGCGACCGTCGCAATCGTGCGGTTCTCAGGGCGCGCCGTCCGGTTGCCGATCACGCCGCCCGTGACGGCGCCGACCGCGGTCAGCACTTCTTCGGTGTTGCAGCGCCCGCTGAGCACGCCATAGTCGCGCTGCCATTCCCGGCCCGAGTAGCCGGCGTAGGCGGCGCCGTCCTTCGCGCGGCGGCCGTGCGCAGGCGCCCAGGGCGGCGGATCCGCGAACGCATCGGTCGCGAGCAGGGCGCACAGCGCTGCACCGAGCAGCAGTGTGCGATTCCGTCGCTGTGGGCGCGCTGGCATGGAGGCATCCTGTCCGAACTGGGGGAACAGGATACCCGGCCTGCGGGACCCGCGTCAGCCGCTCGAGCCTCCGGCCTGCGCGAGGGCTTCCAGCGCAGCTTCGACCTGCCGGTTGACAGCGTCGCGGCGCAATTCCGCCTGCTCGAGGCGCCGGGCGGCGGCGATCGCCGCGCGCAGGTCTACCAGCGTCGCATCCTGCAGGCGCGCCATCTCGTTACGTGCCGCGAGCCACTCGCGTGTCGCGTCGCGCCATTGGCGGCGCAGGTGCTGGAGGCCCGGCGAGCTGCGATCGTCCATGCGCGGCTTTCCTCGTGCGGCGATCTGGGCCTGCAGTGTAGGAGTGCTTGATGACGCCATGATGTCTGCGCACCGCCCGATGGCCGGCCGGACTCGACGCCCGGCGCCCGCGCGGCGATGATGCAGGTCGTGCCGCGGGAGGGCTGACATGTACGAACTGTATATCGCCAACAAGAATTACTCGTCGTGGTCGCTGCGTCCGTGGGTGTTGATGCGCGAACGCGACATCGGTTTCGTCGAGAAGATCATGCCGTTCTCGGACGTCGGCAACTACGAGGCGTTCCGGGCGTTCTCGCCGACGGGAAAAGTGCCCTGCCTGCGCGATGGCGCGATCACGGTGTGGGATTCGCTTGCGATCACCGAGTACCTCGCGGAACGGCACCCGGGCGTTTGGCCGGTCGATGCGGTGGCGCGCGCCTGGGCGCGCAGCGCGGCGGCCGAAATGCATGCCGGCTTCGGCGTGCTGCGCGACCGCTGCTCGATGACGATCGGGCAGCGCGTGCGCCTGCACGAAGTGCCCGCGGCGCTGCAGCGCGACCTCGATCGTCTCGACGAACTCTGGAACGAGGGCCTGCGCCGCTTCGGCGGGCCGTTCCTCGCGGGGCCGGTGTTCACGGCCGTGGATGCGTTTTTCGCGCCGGTCGCCTATCGCATCCAGACCTACTCACTGGAACTCAGCCAGCCGGCACTGGCCTACGCTGCACGGTTGCGCGAGCTGCCGTCGATGCGCGACTGGAGCGCTGCGGCGCTGCGCGAGACCTGGCGCGAGCGCGCGCACGAAGAAGAGATCGCGCGCAATGGCACCATCGTCCAGGACCTGCGCGCGCGCTAGGGCACCGAGCATGCGTCTTGCCTTGTCATGGATCATCGCCTGCGGACTCGCCATCGGCACGGCGAGCGCGGCGCAGCCGGCGCCGCCGTCCGTCGCCGCTGAGCTGGCGCAGCGCATCGAAGACCTGCAGCCGCGCATCATCGAGTGGCGGCGCGACCTGCACCAGAACCCCGAGCTGTCGAACCGCGAGTTCCGCACCTCGAAGCTCGTGGCTGATCACCTGCGCCGGCTCGGCCTGCCGGTGCAGACCGGCATCGCGAAGACCGGGGTCGTCGCACTGCTCGAAGGCGGCCTGCCCGGACCGACGATCGCGCTGCGCGCCGACATGGATGCGCTGCCGGTCACCGAACGAACCGATGTGCCGTTCCGTTCGCGGGTCACGACCACCTACCGCGGCGAAAGGGTCGGCGTCATGCACGCCTGTGGTCACGATGCGCACACCGCGGTGCTGATGGGGGTCGCCGAAGCGCTGGTCGCCGTGCGCGCGCAGTTGCCGGGCAAAGTGCTGTTCATCTTCCAGCCCGCCGAGGAAGGGGCGCCCGCAGGCGAGGAGGGCGGCGCGGAACTGATGCTCAAGGAAGGGCTGTTCGACAAGCACCGCCCTGAAGTGGCTTTCGGCCTGCACGTGCGTTCGACGTTGCGGGTGAACCAGATCGGCTATCGCGGCGGGCCGATCATGGCCGGGTCCGACTCGTGGCGCATGGTCGTGCGGGGGCGGCAGACGCATGGGGCGCGGCCCTGGGAGGGGGTCGACCCGATCGCCACCGCCGCGCAGATCGTCAACGCGCTGCAGACCATCGTGAGCCGCCAGGTCGACATCACGGCGAACCCCGCCGTAGTGACGGTCGGCGCGATCAAGGGCGGCATCCGCAACAACATCGTGCCGGACGACGTCGAGATGATCGGCACGATCCGCACGTTCGATCCGCAGCAGCGCGCCGACATCATCGAACGGATGCAGCGCGTCGCGCAGAACATTGCCGCCGCGAACGGCGCCACCGCGGAGTTCGCTGTCGATCCGGGCAGTAATCCCGTCGTCTACAACAATCCCGAGCTGACGGCGCGGATGCTGCCATCGCTGCGACGCACGGTCGGCGAGGCGAACGTCAGGCCGTTGCCGCTGCTGACGAGTTCCGAGGACTTCGCGTTCTACGCGCAGCAGGTGCCGAGCCTGTTTTTCTTCGTCGGCATCACGCCGGCGGACCAGAACCCGCTGCTCGCGCCGGCGAACCACTCGCCGCTGTTCTACGTAGACGAGGTAGGGATCGCGGTCGCGGCGCGCGCCATGGCGAACGTCGCGATCGACTACCTCACGTCAGCGCGGCCCTGATCGGCAGCCGGCGGATGCGTCGGCCCGTGGCCGCGTAGATCGCGCCGCAGACGGCGGCCGCGATCGGCGGCGTGCCGGGTTCTCCGATGCCGCCCATCGGACCATCGCTGTCGACGATGTGCACGTCGATGGCGGGCGTTTCGGACAGGCGCAGCATCGGATAGGTGTCGAAGTTCGACTGCTGCGGCTCGCCAGCGGCGAGCGTGATCTCGCCGTACAGCGCTGCCGTCAGGCCGTAGATGATGCCGCTCTGCATCTGCGCGACGACCTGGTCCGGGTTGATCGCGAGGCCGCAGTCGACCGCGCAGGTCACGCGGTGCACGCGGACATCACTGCCCTCGACCGACACTTCCGCGACCTGCGCGACGATGCTGCCGAAGCTCTCGTGCAGCGCGACGCCGTGGAAGCGGCCCGACGCCAGCGGCTGGCCGTACTTCGCTTCGCTGACGGCCTTGTCGAGCACGGCGAGATGGCGCGGCTTGCCGGCCAGCAGCTCGCGGCGCAGCGCCGCCGGATCGCGCCCGCCCAGCGCCGCCAGTTCGTCGATCGCGGAGTTCGCGACGAAGCCGTTGATCGAGTGGCCGACCGAACGCCACCACAGGATGGGCACGACTTCGTTGGTCTGGTGCACTTCGACGCGCAGGTTGTCGATGGCATATGGCATGTCGGCCGAGCCTTCGACGCTGGTCGGATCGAAGCCGTTGCGCATGATGCCGGCGGCGAAGATCGACTGCGCGAGCACGGGCTTGCCGATGGAGGTGTGCAGGTACGCGACCGGCCGGCCGTCCGCATCGACGCCGCCGCGCACGCGATTGATGCTGTGCGGTCGGTAGTAGCCGCCGCGCATGTCGTCTTCGCGCGTCCAGACCGTCTTGACCGGCTTGCCGACGCCGTTGGCGACGTGCACGGCCTCGACCGTGAAGTCCGAGTGCGTGCTCGCGCGCCGGCCGAAGCCGCCGCCGAGGAACTGCGTGTGCAGCGTGATTGCCGACTCTTCGATGCCCAGCGCCCGCGCGACGAACATGACGTCCTGCGACTGGTTCTGCGTGCCGACCCAGATCTCGCAGCGCCCGTCGGCCACCTGCGCGACGCAGTTCAGCGGCTCCATGCAGGCATGCGCGAGGTAGGGGAGTTCGTATTCGACGTCGAAGCGCTTTGCAGCGGCGCGCAGCGCGGACGCCGCGTCGCCCTGCTCCTTGGCGACGATGCCCGGTTGCTGCGCCAGCGCGCGCCACTCGGCGCGCTGCGCTTCGGTGGACAGGCTGGTGCCTGGGCCGAGGTCCCAATCGATCTGCAGCGCATCGCGGCCCAGCTTTGCGGCCCAGGTGTGGCGCGCGATCACGGCGACGCCGCTGGGCACCTGCTTGACCTCGACGACGCCCGGCACGGCCAGCGCGGCGGTCGCATCGAAGCTCCTGACCTTGCCGCCGAACACCGGCGCGCGCGCGACCATGGCCGTCAGCATGTCGGGCAGGTCGACGTCGAGTCCGAACTGCGCGCGACCCGTGACTTTCGCGACGCTGTCGAGCCGCCGCTGCGGCTTGCCGATCCAGCGGTACTGCTCGCGCGACTTCAGTTCGACCTTCCCGGGTGCCGGCAGTGTCGCCGCGATCGCCGCAAGCGAGCCATAGCTCGCGCGACGCTTGCCGTCCGTCACGAAACCGTCATCGGTGCGCAGCGTGGCGACATCGACGCCCCAGTCCTGCGCGGCAGCTGCAAGCAGCATGGCACGCGCCATCGCACCCGCTTCGCGCAGTGCGTCGAAGGTGCTGGTGGTGCTGTTGCTGCCGCCGGTGAACTGCATTTTCATGAACGGATGGTTGAAGGCCGGATCGACGCCGGCGGTTTCGACGCGAACGCGCTGCGGGTCGAAGTCGAGCTCTTCGGCGAGGATCATCGGCAGGCCGGTGTAGATGCCCTGGCCCATTTCCGACTTGCCGATGATGATCGTGACGACGTCGTCGCTCGCGATGCGCACGAAGGCGTGCGGCTTGAAGTCGACCGGCGGAACGGGTTCACGCAGCAGTTGCGGCACGAGCTTGACGCCCGCCGCCGTGCCGGCGGCGACGACGCCGATGCCGATCAGGAACTGGCGGCGGCTGGTGCTGGCATCCAATTCATCGCGCGCCATGTTCAATCCTCGCCGCGCGCAAGTTCAGCGGCGCGCTTCACGGCGGCGCGAATCCGCGGATAGGTGCCACAGCGGCACAGGTTGCCATCGAGCGCGGCGTCGATGTCCGCGTCGCTGGGATTGCGGTTGGTGTCGAGCAGCGCCGCAGCGGCCATCACCTGGCCCGACTGGCAGTAGCCGCACTGGACGACATCGAGTTCGATCCAGGCGCGCTGCACGGGGTGGCTGGCGTCCGGAGACAGCCCTTCGATCGTGGTGATCTGGCCGGCACCGACGGCCGCCAGCGGCGTCACGCAGGCGCGCACCGGCTGGCCATCGAGGTGCACGGTGCAGGCGCCGCACAGCGCGGCGCCGCAGCCGTACTTCGTGCCGGTGAGCTTCAGCAGGTCGCGCAGCGCCCACAGCAGGGGCATGTCCGGATCCGCATCGACTTCGCGGCGGACACCATTGACGGTCAGGGAAATCACGGCCGAGTCCTCGTATAGGCTAGAGTCGCAGCAGTTCACAGGGCAGGCCGCGGATACTACATGGAAATACAGTTTTTCGGCGCCGCGGGCGAAGTGACTGGCTCCTGTCATGTCGTGCATGTGGGTGGCCGCCAGCTGCTGCTCGATTGCGGCATGGTGCAGGGCGGGCGCGACGCCCCGCAGCGCAACCGCGAACCGTTTCCGTTCGAGGCCCAGGCCATCGATGCGGTGATCCTGAGCCACACCCACATCGATCACTGCGGCCGGCTGCCGCTGCTGGTCAAGCGTGGCTATCGCGGCCCGATCTACACGAACGCCGCCTGCGCCGACCTGCTGCCCATCCTGTTGCGCGACTCGGCGCAGCTCGGCATCCGCGATGCCGAGCGCAGCAACCGCTACCGCGATCCGGACGCGCCCCAGGTCCATCCGCTGTACGACCTCGACGACGTCGAGCGCACGCTGGCGCTGGTCAAACGGCTGCCTTATGACACGGTCCGCGCGCTGCTGCCGGGCGTGCAGGTGCGGGTGCGCGACGCGGGCCACATCATGGGGTCGTCGAGCCTCGAGCTGTGGCTCGCCGAGGGTGCGGTGCGCCGCAAAGTCGTCTTCAGCGGCGATCTCGGCCAGTACGATTCGCCGATCCTGCAGGATCCGCATCGCTTCGACAGCGCCGATCTCGTGCTGATGGAGTCGACCTACGGCAATCGGCGGCATCGCGATCGCAAGGCGACCGAGGTCGAGTTCGGCGAGATCCTCGAGGCCGCCTGGCGTGACGGCGGCAACATCATCATCCCGGCGTTCGCGATCGGCCGCAGCCAGGAAGTGCTGTACCTGCTGGGCGCGAATCGTGAGCGCTGGCATGTGGATCGCTGGCAGGTGTTTCTCGACAGCCCGATGGCGATCGAAGCCAGCCGGGTCTACTGGAAGCACGCCGACCGTTACGATGCCGAGGCGCTGCGACTGCGTGCCTCCTTCGCCGACATGCCGCCCTTGCCCAACCTGACGCTGTCACGCACCGGCGAGGAATCCCAGCGCATCAACCGCATCCGCAGCGGTGCCCTGATCATCGCCGGCAGCGGCATGTGCAACGGCGGCCGGGTGCTGCATCACCTGAAGCACAACGTCGAGCGTCCGGAGTGCCACATCGTGATCACCGGTTTCCAGGCGCCGGGCACGCTCGGGCGCGCGATCGTCGACCGTTCGCCGACGGTGCGCATCCACGGCGAGGTGCTGCGGCTCGCCGCGCGCGTGCACACGCTGGGCGGCCTGTCCGCGCATGGTGACCAGGAAGACCTGCTGCGCTGGCATGCGGGTTTCGCGCCGCCGCCGCCCGTGTGGCTGGTGCATGGCGAGCCGGAGGCCGTGGCGGGTCTCGCGGCGCGTTTCGCGCAGCGCGGCGTGACCGCATCACTGACTGAACCCGGCCTGCGTGTCGACCTGGCGACGCTGCCAGCGCTGGCCCACGACCACCCGCAAGAGGCCCATTCATGAGCGAAGCGACTGCCCGCGAACCCCTCAGCGTGCGTCCGCAGGAAATCGCGGCGGTGGCCGCGGCCTTCCTGCTGCTGTTCTGCGTGCTCGGCGGCTACTTCGCCGTGCGGCCGGTGCGCGAGACGGTCGGCACCGTCATCGGGCGCGACGCGGTCCGCAACCTGTGGGGCTTCACGGCGCTGTTCGCGATCGCGATCGTGCCGTTCTACGCGTGGCTGGTCTCGCGGGTGCGGCGCAGCCTGCTGCTGCCCGCCACTTATCTCGCGGTCGCCGCCGGGCTCGTCTTCTTCTCGTTCGAGTTCCGCAGCGAGGACGGCATCCGCGCGGTGGGGGCCACGTTCTATGTCTGGATCAGCGTGCTGAACCTGATGCTGGTGTCGGTGTTCTGGAGTTTCCTGCTCGAGATCTTCTCCGCGTCGCAGTCGAAGCGCCTGTTCGGCCTGATCGCGGCCGGCGGTACGGCGGGTGGACTGCTCGGACCGATCGTCACGGACCTGACTGTCGAGAGCGTCGGCAACGCGGGCGTGCTGCTGATAGGCGCGGGCATGTTCGTCGTCGCGATCGTCGCGCAACTCGCGCTGCTGGGCGCGGCGCGCCGGATCGCGGCGGAACGGGATGGCGAGAACGCGACGCGGCAGTTGAGCGAAGGCCTGGGCGGCAATCCCTTCGAGGGCTTCGCGCTCGTGGCGCGCTCGCGTTACCTGCTGATGATCGCGCTGTTCGTCGTGCTGCTTTCGGCGGTCAACACGTTCCTTTACTTCGAGCAGCTGAAGCAGGTGGAAGCGGCGTACGAGAGCATCGAGGCACGAACCAGCGTGTTCGCGAAGTTCGACTACGTCGTGCAGGGCCTGACCATCCTGACGCAGTTGTTCCTGACGGGATTCATCGCAACCCGGCTCGGCGTGACGGCGCTGCTGACGATCGTGCCGGCCGTGATGGTCGTGGGGTTCTTCGGTCTCGCCGCAGTCGGCAGCCTGTGGGCGCTGGCAGTCGCGATGGTGATCCGGCGCTGGGGCGAGTATGCGCTGGTTCGGCCGGGCCGAGAGATGCTGATGAGCCGGCTCGACAGCGTGAGCAAGTACAAGGCAAAGAACCTGATCGACGTGCCGGTGTACCGCGTCTCCGACTTCGTGTTCGCGCAGGCGCAGCGCGTGATGGAAGTGATGCTCAGCTCGGCCGGTGCGGCACTCGGCGGCGCGGCGCTCGCGGGCGGCTGGCTGGCCACGGGCTGGTGGCTCGGGCGGCGCTTCGACCGCGAAAAGGAACGCGAAACGACTGCTAAGCCGTAGCGCTGAGCGGCGCCGACAGCGCCGCGACGAGCTCGCGCGCGGTGTCGTAGCGGTCGTTCGGCTTCTTCGCGAGCAGCCGGTCGAGCAGCGCCTGGAAGCCGGCGAGATCCGCCGGCAGGCGCGGCGCTTCCTGCGCGACGTGGGCCTGCAGGATGTCCATGGCCGTTTCGCCGTGGAACGGCTTATGGCCCGTCAGCATCTCGTGAATCATCACGCCGAGGCTGTACAGATCCGAGCGGCCGTCGACCGGCAGGCCCTGCGCCTGTTCGGGACTCATGAAGTACGGCGAGCCGCGCAGCATGCCGGTGCGGGTCGAGTTCTGCGTGTTGTTGAGGTCCTTCGACAGACCGAAGTCGATCAGCACTATGTCGTCGTTCTCGCGCAGCATCACGTTCTGCGGCTTGAGGTCGCGGTGGATCAGGCCGGCTTCATGCACGACCTGCAGCGCGGCGGCGATGCGGCGCGCGTACTCGAGGCTGGCCGCCACCGACAGCGGCTGCTTCATCCGCGCGGCGAGATCGCCGCGCGGGAAATACTCCATCGCAAGGTACTCGCGACCGGCATAGATGCCGTAGTCATAGATGTCGACCACGCAGGGGTGATCGATTGCGGCGATGGCGCGGTACTCGCGCGACAGCAGTTCATTGACCGTCGCGTCGTCGAGCTCCTGCTCGGGACCAACCTTGAGCGCGACGTTCGACTCGCCGTCCGGCCCGGCGGCCAGGTAGACCGTGGACGATTCGGAGCGGCCGATCACTCGCAGGACTTCATAGCGCGGCACGATCGCGGTCGCGCGCTCTACGTCCGTCTGGGTGTCGGTGACGGCGTCGGCCCGCGCGCGCCGCGCGAACGCGGCGCGCCGTTCGGCGACTTCGAGCGCGTGGCGCAGCATGCCATCGAGCCTGGCCGGCCCGGCCGCGCTGCGCGGCAGGTAGTCCTCGGCGCCGTGCTTCAGCGCCGCGACCGCCGTCAGTTCGTTGCCGTCGTCGGCGATCACGACGAGCACCGGGCAATCGGGCGTCTGGCGCAGCCGGCGCAGCCAGTTGAGTCCGACGCATTCCGACGTGGCCGGGTCGCCCGCAAACGAGGCGTGCAGCACCAGCACGTCGCAATGTTCGCGGCTCGCGGGCATCGCTTCCGCGGTCAGCGCGCCGAGGTCGACCACGCCGATCTCGGCATACGGGCGCACCGTGCCGACGACCTGCGACAACCAGGTCGCGATCGCGGGTTGCAGGCTGGCGATGGTGATGCGTTCGATCATCGGTGCCTCACTGCACCGTGAACCGCATACGCATGCGCGCGCGCTGCTCGACGGCGCGGCCGTCGCGCAGGACGGGCTCGAAGCGCCAGCGCGACAGCGCGGCGATGGCCGCGGCATCGAATGTGGCCGCTGGCTGCGCGGCCAGGACGCGCACGTCGCCGACGGTGCCGTCGGCGCGCACCACGAACTCCATGTCGACCCAGCCCTCGGTGCCGGCGTCGCGCGCAAGGCGCGGGTAGTCCGCCTCCACGAAGCGCGTGCGCTTCAGCGCACTGATGCCGACGAACGAGTTTTCGGCGCGCTGCCGGTCGCGCAGTGCAGTGATCTCGCTGGAGAGTCCGCCCAGCTCGGTCGTCGATGCGCCGAGCGCCTCGGCGTCGGTCAGCAGCCGCGTCGCCGCCGCGCCGTCGCCGCGCGCCACCGCGGCACGACCGTCGGCGATCACTGCGCGCAGCAGCGACTGGCGGGCGCCCGCCGTCACCGCGCTGCCCGGTTCGAGGCGCTGCAGTTCGGCCAGCCAGTGCTTCGCGCTGTCATTGGCGGGCTCGATCAGCCGGCCTTCGCCGATGCGCTGCGTGACCAGCGCGGCGAGGCGGCTCGCCTCGGTGCCGCGCGCGGCATTCTGGTTGGTGGCGAGCTGGGTGCGGATCGCCGTCACCTCCGCGGGCTCGGCGCCGGCGTCCTGCGCTGCGCGCAACCAGCGTTCGACGGCGGCGGCGTCACCGCGCGTCGCGCTTTGCCGTGCTTCGCCGAGCAGGCGGTTGCGCAGCTGCTGCGCCAGGCGGTTCAGGCGCGCGTCGCGCGGCGCCAGCGTGCGCGCGCTCTCGAGGAAGAAGAGGGCGTTGTCGGACGCGGGTTCGAGCAGCGCGCCGCGCTGCAGTCGCAGTGCGGCGTCATCGAGCAGCTCCTTGAGCCGTTCGTCGACCTGTTGCCGCTGCAGTGCGCGTCGGGTCTCCGAAAGCGCGGGATCCGTGGTGTCGCCGGGCGTCGCGCCATCGAATGCCGCCAGCGCGGCGCCGACGTCACCGCTCGCCGCGGCCGCGCGTGCCCGGGCCAGCAACGCGCCTTCGCGCTCCTTGCCGAGCTGCGCCGTCAGGAACGCGATGCGGACGTTGTCGGGCTGCAAGCCGCGCGCTGCTTCGATGCTGTCGGATGCGGCGTCCAGCTTACCTGCAAGCATTGCCTCCTCGGCGCTGGTCAGCACCGCGTTGACGACGCGATCGAGGCCGCTGCGGGCACGCGCATTGTCGGCCTCCTGCGCCAGCACGCGCTGATAGAGCTCGGCGGCGTTGCCGCCGGCCGGCGCGAGCAGGGCGCCTGATTCGAGCGCGGCATCGGCCTGCTCGAGCCATTGCGCCAGCGCGGGATCGGCAGGTGCAGCAGCTGTGACCGCGTTGCCGCCATCCGCTGCCGCGGTGTCGTCGCGGCCCAGCAACCAGACCGCGGCGATGGCTGCTGCAGCGAGCAGCGCTGCCGGCAGCAGCCAGCGGCGTCCGGTCGTTGCCGGGCTGCCGAACGTCGGTTCGGTCGGCCGCCGCGCCGGCGTCGGCAGTACGGCGTGCTCGTCATCGTGGCGCCGCATCGCGGCCTCGACGAACAGCCGCACGCGCTGCTCCGACACGGGCTTGTGCAGAAAGCGATAAACCTCGCCGCTCGCGATCTGCGCCGCGAGTTCGCCCTGATGCTGCGCACTGCCCGCGACCACGAGTACCAGGTCCGGGAACTGCTGGCGCAACCGCTGGGTCAGCGCGCTGAGCGCTTCCGAACTCGCCGCGGCATCGACCAGCGCGACACCACCGCGGCCGGCGAGGATCTGGTCGGCGAGCGCGGACTCACTGATGCACAGCGTGATGGCATGATCCGAAGTGACGACGCGTTCGAGCGTGTCGATCAGGCCGTCGTCCTTCGACAGCACGACGAGGCCTATCCCAGCACCGACCCCGGCGCCAGGCATACGAAGTTCGTCGCGAGTTCGCTCCGGTGGCACGTTCAGGGCGGGTTTCTCCAAGCGCCCGATCTCCGCGGTCAGGTCACGCCGCAGTGTAGGCAGCTGGCGACGGTCGTAAAGCGGATTCTGTCACATCGTCCCGGTGCTACCCGGGAAACGCTAACCCGGTCGCAGTTTCAGCGGGCGGGGGCAGTGACCTGCTCGGCACGCGCTTCGACCAGATTCGTGCTGCGGCAGTCGAACACGATCTCGTCACGCTGGTTCAGCAGCTGGTAGCGAAACACCGTGACGCCGCGGCCCGGCTGGCTGCCCGAGGGACGCTTCGACAGGCATTCGGCCCGGGCCCGCAGCCGGTCGCCAGCGCGCACCGCGATCGGAAAGCGCACGTCGTCCCAGGCGATGCCGCAGATCCAGGCGATGTCGTGGCTGATCTCGTGGTCGAGGCGGCGCCACAGGGCCATCGTGTAGATGCCCGACGCGATGACCTCGCCGAACACGGAGTCGCGCGCGGCCGCGGTGTCGGTGTGAAAATACTGCGGGTCGTAGCGGCGAGCGAACTCGAGCATCGGTTCGAGTTCGACGGTCAGGGTGCCGCTCTCGCGGGTTTCACCGATCACCAGGTCTTCGAGGTAGCGTTTGTTCATGGGCTCAGTTCCGGGCAGCGATGGTGCGAGCCGCTTTGCGGCAATGCAAGCCCTGGTCACGGCGGGCGCGTTCGCGCTGGCGCTGGTTTCCTTGCTCGCGCTCGCTGCCGAGCGCATCTGGTGGGCCGACCTGCTGGTGCACTTTCGCCTGCAGTATCTGGCGATTGCGGTGCTGCTGCTGGGCCTCGCGGTCTGGCGGCGGCGGCGCGCGTGGCTGGCGGCAGCGCTGCTGGCGCTGGCCTTGAACGCCGTGCCGGTGGCGCGGCAGTTCGGCGTGGCGCCGCCAGTGGTCGCGGCGCGGGCCGCGGCGGCCACGGCGGTGAATGCGCAGCCGCCACTGCGGATCGCCGCGTCCAACCTGCTGTGGCGCAACCGCGCGCACGCCGGGGCGATCGCCTGGGCGCGGCAGACGCAGGCCGATCTGCTCGTGTTCGTCGAAGTCGACGCGCGCTGGGAGCAGTCACTGGGCCAGTTGCGCGATGCCTACCCGTTCGCGCGGACGCTGCGCCGCGCGGGCCATAGCGGCACGCTGCTGCTGTCGCGCTGGCCCATCGATGCGGCGGCCACGCTCGATGCCGGCACGCCGGGCACGCCTGAACTCGCCGTCGATGTCACAACGCCGGGCGGCAGCCTGCGCCTGATCGCCGTGCATGCCACCTGGCCGCTGGGCGGCGCGGTGTCGGCTGCCCGGGCGCGCGAGTTCGCGACGATTGCCGCCGCGGCGCGCGGCACGACGCTGCCCGTCGTCGTGATCGGCGATTTCAACGTCACGCCCTGGTCGCCGCACTTCGCCGCGCTGCTCGAACGCGGCCGCTTGCGTGATGCGGCAGCCGGCTTCGGCTGGCAGCCGACCTGGCCCAGCTTCCTGCCGCCGCTGGGCCTGCGGATCGACCACGCGCTGTTGTCGCCCGGCATCGTGGTGAACTCTTTCGCGCGTGGCCGCGTCGAAGGCAGTGACCACCGACCGATCATCGTTGACCTGCGGCTGCCGCCGCAGGGAGTATCAGCGGTCCAGCGGCGCGAACCGGGCGACACAGGGGGCAGGGGATGAACAGTTTTTCAATCAGGCCGCGGCGGCGCGCGACGGTCGGCCTGTGGGCGATGCTGGCATTCGCGCTGGGCGTGGCCGTGACGACCGCGCCGCTGGCGCAGTCCCAGGATGTCAGCGCGGCGCAGCGGCGCGGCGCGGCGGAGTATCTCGCGGCGCTGGCGGCGGGCAGCGCGCAGGCCGTCGGCTTCGCGATTCACCCGGCGGAGCTCGACAAACTGCGGATCACGCTGCTGACGCAGCTGCGCGAGGAAGCGGCCCGCGGCGACGGCACGGTGCGTACCCGGCTGTTCGGCCAGGCGACGCCGCTGGCGGAGGTCGAACGCTGGACCACCTTGGTGTTCTTCACGAACCTCGCGCGCCGCCTCGAGCTGCCGCGCGGTCGCATCTACGACGACCTGAAGGGCGTCGCTGCGATCCGGGACGGCGGCGAGCTGACGCATGTCGTCGTGCGCGCTCGCCAGCCGCGCGACCGCGGCGCGACCCAGGTCGTCGAGATCGTCAGCCTGCTGCCGTACGGCAAGGACTGGAAGGCTGCGTTGCCGAGCGAGCTCGAGGCGCAGATCGAAGACCTGATCGATGGCCGCATGGTCGCGCGCGCCGCGGCTCCGGCGGCCGCTGCCACTGGCGCGGCGGGCGGCACGACCAGTGTCGTCGGCGGCACCGGGGCGACCGGCACCAGCGGCGCGTCACCGGCGACTCCCGCGGCCAATCCGCCGGACATCGTCACGATGCTCGCGGCGGCCGAGAAGTCGCTGGTCGATGGCCGCTGTGATGAGTACTACCGCGAATACCTGAGCCCGAACTTCCGGCGTACGCTGTCGAACAAGATGTTCGACACGTTGATCGCAAGCTGCCGCAACAGCCTGGGCGCGCGCGAATCGCTGATTGCCGCACTGCGCATCGTGCGGCGCAGCGCGCCGCGTCTCGAGTACGAAGGCACCCGCGCCAGCTACGACGTCACGGGCCAGGGCCTCGCCTTCGACCGCTTCGTGCTCGAGAAGATCGACCGTCGCTGGTATGTGGCCGAGTGATGACCACTCCTGGAGTCAACATGAAACTGTATCTGCGCTTCGCGATCCTCGCTCCGCTGCTGCTGCTGGCAGCCTGTGCCGTGTCGCCCGAGAAGGTCACGATCCGGCCGCTGCCCGCCGTCGATCTGCAGCGCTTCATGGGGCCGTGGTATGTCATCGCGAACATCCCGACGGTCATCGAGAAGGACGCCCATGATGCGATCGAGACCTACCGGCTCGATGACGACGGCACGATCGCCACGAACTTCACGTTCCGCAAGGGCGGCTTCGATGGTCCCCTGAAGCAGTACAACCCGCGCGGCTTCGTCGTGCCGGGGACGCAGAACGCGATCTGGGGCATGCGCTTCATCTGGCCGATCAAGGCCGAGTATGTCGTGGCCTGGGTCGACGCCGACTACAGCGAGACCATCATCGCGCGCAGCAGCCTCGACTACGTCTGGATCATGGCGCGCACGCCGACCCTGCCGCAGGACCGGTACGACGCGCTGCTCGCGCGCGTGCGGGCGCTCGGCTACGACATGTCGAAGGTGCAGAAGGTGCCGCAAAGCGGCCGTGCGGCGCCGACCGCAGCGGTGCCGGCAACGGCCCCGGCGGCGACGGTTGCCGCGCCGGCGGCAAGGCCGGCCTTGCCGGACGGCGTCGGGTCGGTGGGTCATGCGGAACTGCTGGCGCGCATCGAGCGCCGCGATGCAGATCTCGTCGTCCTCGACGTCCGCACGGCCGAGGAGTTCGCGGCCGGACACGTGCCCGGCGCGCGCAACATCTCGCACGACCTGCTGCCAGCGCGACTCGCCGAACTCGATGACGTTCGCGGTCGCGATCTGGTCGTCTACTGTCGCAGCGGCCGTCGCTCGACGCTGGCGCTCGAATCCCTGCATGCGGCCGGCTTCACGCGCCTTGCGCAGCTCGACGGCGATTACCTCGCGTGGGAAGCGGCGCAGCGACCGATCGAGAAGACGGCCGCTCCCGCGGCGTCTACGGGCAAGCCCTAACCCGAATTCCCGGGCGCTGCGCCCGCGTCTGCTGTGTCGCAGGCCTCGATCGCGACCACCAACAGGCCGGGGCCGCCGTGCACGCCCAGCGCGGTGCCGAGCGTCGTCAGGTTCGAACTCTCGAGGTTCGTGATCCGCGCGCCGAGCGCCGCCTGCAGCGCGAGCGCCTCTGCTTCGGCGCGCCCGTGGCCGACCATCAGCCGGTAGCGCGGCGCGGGCGGCAGCCGCCGCGCGATGAAATCCGCGAATCGCTCGATGCGCCGGCGGCGCACCCACAGCACGCCGCAGGGACGCACCAGGCCGTCGCTGGTGGTTTGCAGCACGGGCATGAAGCGCAGGAGTCGCGACAGCGTGCGCACGAGAGGCGGGACGCGGCCGCCGCGCACCGCATAGTCCAGCGTCGAGGTCAGCGCCCAGGTCTGGATCCGCGCGCGCGCCGCGCGCGCACCGCGTTCCACGGTGTCGAGATCCGCGCCGGTCTGCGCGATTTCCGCCGCGCGGATCGCGACCAGTCCTTGCCCGAGCGAAACGCTCGCTGAATCGAGCACGCGGACGCGCCCGCCCTCGATGCGTTGCGCCGCGCTGACCGCCGCGTTGTAGGTGCCGCTGACCCGGCTCGACAGCGAGATCGACAGCACCGATTCGTAATGCGACGCGAGGAATTCGTACAGGCGGCGAAAGTCGCCGGGCGGCGGCTGCGAGGTCTTCGGCGCTTCGGGGTTGCGCTCGATCTCCTGGTAGAACTCGTCCGACGTCAGCGTGACCTTGTCGAGATAGGAGCGCCCGCCGAAGTGCACGCGCACGGGCACCATGTGCAGCTCCAGCGACTCGAGCAGGGCGTCCGGCAGGTCCGCCGCCGAGTCCGTGACGATGGCGACCCGTCGCGAGCTGGCATGATGCGCTGCGCTGCGCTGGGCGCGCATGTCGTCCGCCTTCTGCGCACTGACGCAGCCGTACTGCGCCACGAACTCGAACAGCTGCTCTGGATCGTTGGTGTGGATGTGGATGCGCAGCTTGCTGCGCGTGCCGCCGACGACGAGGCTGGAGCCAAACGTGCCGAGGCTCTCGCGCACCCGGCGCGGATCGAGCTCGGCGCCCGTGATCATGCACTCGGTGCAATAGCGGTGCTGCGTGTCGCCCGGGCCGCTGTCGACCATAGTCTCGCCGCCGCCGTGCAGCGGCGCAGCTACGACCTGCATCTCGCCATGCGCCAGCCAGGCTGTCATGCCTTCCAGCAGATCGACGAAGCCCTGCGCGCCGGCATCGACGACGCCCGCGACGCGCGTCTCCTCGAGCACGCCCTGCGTGCCCGCGAGCGAACGACGCACCGGCCCGATCACGGCGGTGAACAGCGCGCGAAAGTCCGCCGCGTTCGCTTCCTTGACGACGCGCTCGAGCTCGGCCGCGAAATCCGCCAGCACCGTCAGCAGCGTGCCCTCGCGCGGCTGCGTCAGCGCATCGCGCGCATACGTGGCGCCGACCCGGACCGCGGCTGCGAAACTGGACGCGTCGAGCCGCTCGAGATGCCCGACGCGATCACCGATGCCGAGCAGGAACTGCGCGAGGATCGCGCCGGAATTGCCGCGCGCCCCGTCGAGCGCTGCGTCCGCGATCCGGGTCAGCAGCTGCCCGGCATGCCGCGGCGTGTCGCGCTCGAGTGCCGGCAGTACCGCCGCGAGCGTCATCGACATGTTGGTGCCGGTGTCGCCATCGGGCACGGGGAACACGTTGATCTTGTTGATGTGGTCGGTGCGGGCGAACAGCCGGTAGATGCCGGCGCGCAGCGCGTCGGCGAGCTGCGGACCATCGAGCTCGGCCAGCGTCGCGGTGCTCACTGGATCGGCACGAGGAAGCGATTGCCGTTCCACGACAGCACGGCGCCTTCGGGCACGATCTGTTCGATGCGCAGGCCGCTGGGCAAGCTGTCGCCATCGCTGCCTCGCTGGCCGTTGACGAACACGAAGCGTTTCGCCGGGTCCGGGTCGTAGACATGCAGGCTGAGCGCGACTTCCGGCACGTTCTGGCCCCGCGCGACCAGTGCATCGCGGCTCGCGTAGTTCGAGCCGCCGCCGCGGGTTGCGGCGTCCGTGCCGAGCGGCGTCGTCGCGCCGGCCGCCGCCGGCTGCGCCGGGACATAGTCGTTCGGATTGAACGGCGTGCCGGTCGCCGGGCCGGGGCGCGGCGCGCCTGCCGTCTCGCCTGCGCCGGGCTCGACCTCGGTCAGCGCCGGATCGACGATCAGCGGCGGATTGAAGCGCGTCGCCGGTGCCGCAGCGCCGGTGCTGGCCGCGCCGGTGACGGCGGGTGCCGCCGCGCCGGCCGATGTCGCGCCCGCGGTTGCAGCGCTCGCCGGGGCCGTCGCCGCCGGATTGGTCGCAGCGACGGGCGTCGTGTCGGGGCGGGTCATCACCCAGATCAGGATCAGCAGGTTGACGCCAAGCAGCAGGCCGAGTGCGATGGCCCAGACCGGAAAACGCGCGCGCGGCGACGCGATGCGCGGCTGGAACACGCCGGGCCCCGATTGGCGCTGCCGTTCGCTCTCGCTTTTCTTCAGGGCGTCGAGGATGAACGACATCTCAGGCTCCAGGCAGCGGCTTGGGCGGACTGGCGGCGGCGTTCGAGACGGCCTCCGGAGCGCCGAGCAGGCGCGGCGATTCGATCGGCAGCTCGCTGTCGATCATGACCTGGGTCGGGATGTCGGCGATGCCATCGGGTTCGAGTCGATGCTTGCGCTGGAACTCCGCCACGAGGCGCATCAGCTCCGCGTCATAGACGCCGTTGGCCGGCTGCGCGGGCGCGTTGCCCGATGCGCGCAGGCTCTGCTGCAGTCGTTGCACCGCGACGCCGCGCGCCCCGGGCTTGAGCGGCTTCGGTTCGTCGCGCCCGGCGCGCCACAGCAGCACATAGTCGCCAAACCAGGCGCGTGACAGGTCGGCCAGCGGCACCTCGCGCAGCGTGCCGCCGAGGCTCAGCGCGGCCTTGTCCTCCGTGAGCGCCGCGAGCACGACCTGATGGTCGGTGCCGGTCGCATCACGCAGGATCAGGATCGCGGGCCGGTTGAACTGCAGCAGCTCGGCGAGCGTGCCGCGCTGCGCCAGGCAAGCGAGGCCCTGCTGCTGCGCCTGCGCGCAGGGCGCGACGTCACCGACCACGTAGCGCGCGTTCCACAGCGCCAACAGCTTGTTGAACGCATTGTCGCCGTCGGTCTCGGTCGCGAAGCGCTGCAGCAGGTCTTCGATGCGGGCGGTCGCGGGCGCGGCAGGGGTGGGCGCGGTGGTGCCGGGCGCAGGTTCGGCAACGGTTGCGGCCGGCGGTGCGACCGCCGCGGCGCGCGTTGCCGGCGCTTCCGTTGCGCCGAACACCTGCCACAGCACGAACGCGGTCAGCAGTGCGGCGAGCACCCCGGCGCCGCCGAAGGCCCAGGGCAGCCACGCGGGGGCGATCGGCCGGTCGAAGACTTCAGTCGCGGCGCGGCGCACGATCGCTGGCGTCACGCGGTGCCGGTCTTGAGTGTAGGCACCGAGCAGCGCGCGATCGCTGATGACGTTGATCAGGCGCGGCACGCCGCGCGACAGCCGATAGGTTTCGCGCAGCGCCGCGGGCGAAAAGATGTCGCTGGTCGCGCCGGCGACGCGCAGCCGGTGGCGGATGTATGACGCAGACTCGTCGGCCGACAGCGGGTCGAGATGGTATCGGCCGGTCACGCGCTGCGCGAGCTGCCGCAGCTCGACGCGATCGAGGATGTCGCGCAGCTCAGGCTGGCCGATCAGGATGATCTGCAGCAGCTTCTGCGTTTCGGTTTCGAGATTGGTCAGCAGCCGCACCTGCTCGAGCACTTCGGGCGCGAGGTTCTGCGCCTCGTCGACCACCAGCACGACGCGCTTGCCCTGCGAATGGGCGCGCAGCAGATAGCTGTTCAGGATGTCGACCAGCTCCTTGACGCTGCCGATCGCCGAATCCGGCACGCCGACGCCGAGTTCCTCGCAGATCGTCAGCAGGAATTCCGGCGCGCTGATGCGCGGATTCAGGATCAGCGCGACTGCTGCGTTCTTCGGCGTCTGCGCCAGCAGCGAGCGGATCGTGGTCGTCTTGCCGGTGCCGACTTCGCCGGTCAGCTGCACGAAGCCGCCGGCTTCGGTGATGCCGTACAGCAGGTGCGCGAGCGCCTCCGAGTGGCGCTCGCTGAGAAACAGGTAGCGCGGATCCGGCGTGATCGCGAAGGGTTTTTCGTTGAGCCCGAAAAACGGCAGATACATCCGGCAAGTATTGCATGCCCCCCTCGCGGCGGGCAGACGGGGCCGTCCGGAGCCCCGCGGCGCTCCGGACGGCCCTGGTCGGTACGGGCGGGATCAGCTGCCGGCGCGCTGCGCCGGGCAGGTGTTGACGCCGGTCAGCGCGTACAGCGGGCAGAAGCGCACCAAGCCGGTCGCGAGCGGCACGATGCCGATCAGACCCCACCACCGGGTCGGCTCCGGCAGCACGAAGATGAGTGACAGCACGGCGAGACCGACGACGATACGCAGCACCCGATCGATTCCACCGACATTCGCTTTCATGGTCCTCTCCTGCACTGGACGACGTGCGGACAGGTTACGGCTGCTGGGCCGCGCCGTATGTACCAAGGGTTACCCCGCGCCGTAGGCATTTTCCGGGGGGTGGCTCGGCGGGGAGCAGTGCGCCGCGTCGAGCGCGGTCGCTCAGGACCGGTCTCGCCTGGCGGCCGGCCGGCTCTCGCCGCTGCGCAGCGTGCTGCCGCGCGTCACCGCGAGCTGGCCGAACTTCTCGCGGATCTGGTCGAGCGCCGAATCCAGCGGCGCATCGCCGGCTGCGGCGTCGGGCTGCGCCGCGAACAGGTCCTGTTGGCTGCCCGATCCGGCATCGGCGGGCGCGAGCTCGCTCGCACCGACACCGAGTAGCCGCAGCTTCGCACCGGGATTCTGCTCCAGCCAGCGCGCGAGCAGCGCGCGCGCCAGGCGACCGAGCACGGCCGAGTCATGGCTCGCCGGTGCGAAATGCTTCTGGCGGGTGCAGGTCGTGAAGTCGTGTTCGCGGATCTTGATCGTGACGCAGCGACCGACCAGCCCCTTTGCGCGCAGCCGCGCGCTCATGCGATCGCACACCGCGAGCAGCTCGGCCTCGAGTCGCGCCGGGTCGGCGATGTCGTCGGCGAAGGTTTCCTCGGCGCTGATCGACTTCTCTTCCCAGTCGGCGACCACCGGGCGATCGTCGACACCGCCGGCGCGCTCGCGCATCCGTGGCGTGTCGCGCCCGAACAGCGGCCACAGCTGCGCGTCGGGCGCGCGTCGCAGTTCGCCCAGCGTCGCGATGCCGGCCGCGACGACCTGCTCGCCCTTCTTGCGGCCCAGTCCGGGCAAGCGCCGCACGGGCAGTGGATCGAGTACGGCATGCACCCGCTCCGGCGTCACGACCGTGAGCCCATCTGGCTTGTCGAGGTCGGACGCGATCTTCGCGACCAGCTTGTTGTGTGCGACGCCGACCGACGCCGTGACGCCGGTGCGTTCGCGGATCCGCCGCTTGATCTCGCGCGCGATCGAGACCTCGTCGCCGAGCAGGCGGCGACTGCCGGTCACGTCGAGATAGGCCTCGTCCAGCGACAGGCCCTGCACCAGCGGCGTGAACTCGTGGAACACCGCGAACACCTGGCGCGACACTTCCTTGTAGCGTGCCATCCGCGGGCGCACGCAGATCGCATCGGGACACAAGGCGAGCGCGCGGCGGATCGGCATCGCGGAGCGCACGCCGAAGCGCCGCACTTCGTAGCTCGCGGCGGCGACGACGCCGCGACCGCTGGTACCGCCGACGATCAGCGGCTTGCCGCGCAGCTCCGGATGGTCGAGCTGCTCGACCGACGCGTAGAACGCGTCCATGTCGACGTGCAGGATCGCGCGCGTATTCACAATGTCAGCGCGCTGTAGAGCGCAGTGACCAGCAGCATCAGGCCACCGAGCAAGAGATACGCAAAGCCGAGCACCAAGTATTTCGCGAGGCTGGGGCCGCGACCCTGCCCGTAGACGACGCGTAGCGCGCGGTATGGGTACCACAGCAGATAGGCAGCCACGGCGAAGCCGAGTGGGGTTTCGACGATGGCTGTGCCGGGAATCGCGCTGATGATCGCCTGCGATCCCAGCACGACGAACACGGCGGAGTGGTTGTGCAGGAAGAACAGCAGATGCTCGACGTAGTAGCGCCGCGGCCGCCAGTACAACAGCATCGCGACGGCCGCGATCAGCGGCAGGAACACGAACAGCGCGCGCGGCACGTTCTGCATGAACACGGTGGCGAGCGCTTGCCCACGGTCGGCGGCCACGTTGCGGCAGGCGCGCTGCAGCGCCGGCCGCAACCGGTCTTCGCCCGGTCCGCGATAATCCAGGTTCGTGCAGAGGGGCGGATCGCCCCCAGGCGTGGCCGCAGTTGCGTTCCAATCTGTTTGCGCGGTTTCGGCCGAGCCGACGTTCAGGCTGATCGGCGCCGGCGCGTCGGGCAGCACGGCGATCAGCACGAAGTACAGCAGCGACACGACGACGTACAGCCGGAACGGCGGCAGGTAGCGGGCGCGCCGACCGGTCATGAACTCGCGCGTCAGCCTTCCCGGGCGGGCCAGCAGATGACCCAGCGTGCGCCACAGGCGCGAGTCGGCGTGTGTCAGCGTCTCCGCGGCCTCGGCGGCGAAGTGCGGCAGCGAGTGGATGTGCGGCTCGCGCCGCTGCCCGCAGCTGGCGCAATACGGACCGCCGAGCGCCGCACCGCAGTTCTGGCAGCGCGGCGCGGTCGCATCGGTCGCGGCGGGCGCGCGCGCCGGCGCCGCGACCAGCAGCGCCTCGCTCATGCCGCCTGGAAGCCGCCCACGCTCTGCGGCGCTGCTGCGCGGGGCGGTGCCGCCGCCATCGTGCCGAGCTCGTGCGGCTCGAAGTCATCGACGTGGATCAGCTCCATGACCTTGCGATCGTAGTCGCGCAGCTGCGCGGCCTCGGTCTCGGAGATGATGCCCGCCGCGAGCGCCTGCGTGACCTGGCCCGGCACGTCGAGCGCCGTGACCCGGCCGGTCTTGACGCCTTCGACGCGGATGCGCTTCTCGATCGGCTCGGTGCTCTGCGCCAGTTCGAGCGCCTCCTGCAGCAGGCCGAGCGGATTGTGCGGCTGCACCTCGCGGTACACCGGCTGGCACAGCCGGTCGCGCACGGCGGTCGGGTTCAGCACGAGGTCGGCGAGGTGCCGACCCGACCGATCGCTGGGCGCCGAATACTGCAGGCCGCGCGGGAAGATGAAGAAGCGCACGAAGCCGGCGATGAACGGGCTGGGGAAATTGCGCAGGAAGCCGTGCAGCTGTTCCTGCGCGCGATACAGCAGGTGGCGGCAGGCCCACTCGACGATCGGCAGGTCCTCGGCGCGGCGGCCCTGGTTCTCCCAGTGCTTGAGCACCATCGACGCGATGTACATGTTCGACAGCACATCGCCGAGGCGAGCCGACAGGTTCTCTTTCTTCTTCAGGTAGCCACCCAGCGTCAGCATCGCGACGTCGACGGCGAATGCGAACGACGCCGAGAAGCGCACGATGTGCTGGAAGTAGCGCTTCTCCGCGCCCGTGCCCGGCACCGGCGTGAAGCGCGCGTTGGTCAGCGCCATGACGAGCGAGCGCACGGCATTGCTGATCGTGAAGCCGATGTGGCCGAACAGCGCGCGATCGAATTCATCGACGCCGCGCGCGCGATCCGGATTGCGGGCCGCTTCCATTTCCTTCAGCACGAACGGATGGCAGCGCACCGCGCCCTGGCCGAAGATGATCAGGCTGCGCGTCAGGATATTCGCGCCTTCGACCGTGATCGCGACCGGCACGACCTGGTAGCCGCGGCCGAGATAGTTGCGGGGCCCGAGGCAGATGCCCTTGCCGCCCTGCACGTCCATTGCGTCGTTGGCGATCTGGCGGCTCATCTCGGTGACGTGGTACTTCAACATCGCCGAGGGCACCGAGGGCTTCTCGCCGCCGTCGATCGCGCCCGCGGTCACGGAGCGCGCGGCATCCATCGCATAGGTGTAGCCGACCATGCGCGCGATCACGGTCTCGACGCCCTCGAACTTGCCGACTGGCATGTTGAACTGCCGCCGGATGCGCGCATAAGCGCCGGTCGCGAACACCGCGGCCTTCGCACCGCCCGTGCCATTCGACGGCAGCGAGATGCAGCGGCCGACCGACAGCTGTTCGACCAGCATGCGCCAGCCCTGGCCGGCCATCTTCGGGCCGCCGATGATGAAATCGAGCGGCACGAACACGTCGCTGCCATGGATCGGACCGTTCTGGAACGGGATGTTCAGCGGAAAGTGGCGCCGGCCGATCGTGACGCCGGCGGTGTCACGCGGGATCAGCGCGACGGTGATGCCGAGGTCTGTCTTGTCGCCGATGAGCTTGTCCGGGTCGAACATCTTGAAGGCGAGGCCGATGACCGTCGCGACCGGTGCGAGGGTGATGTAGCGCTTCGAGAAATTCAGCTTCAGGCCGACGATCTCGCGGCCCTGCCACAGGCCCTTGCAGATGATGCCCGTGTCCGGCATCGAGGCTGCGTCGGAGCCGGCGCGCGGGCCCGTCAGCGCGAAGCACGGCACTTCGAGGCCGCGCGCGAGCCGCGGCAGATAGTGGCTCTTCTGTTCTTCGGTGCCGTAGTGCTGCAGCAGCTCGGCCGGGCCCAGCGAGTTCGGCACGGCGACGGTCGAACTGACCGTGGCGCTGCGGCTCGCAAGCTTCGCGAGCACGCAGGAGTGCGCGTACGCTGAGAATTCGAGCCCGCCGTACTGCTTCTGGATGATCATCGCGAAGAAGCCTTTCGACTTCAGGAAATCCCAGACTTCCGGCGGCAGGTCGCCGCGGCGGTGCGTGATGTCGAAGTCGTCGACCATCCGGCACAGCTCTTCGCAGGGGCCGTCTAGGAAGGCCTGCTCCTCGGCGGTCAACGTCGGCACCTTCGCCGACATCAGCTTCGACCAGTCGGGGTTGCCGGTGAACAACTCGCCATCCCACCAGACGGTGCCGGCTTCGAGCGCTTCCTTCTCGGTCTGCGACATCGCCGGCAGCAGCTTGCGATAGGTGCGCAGGAACGGGCGCGAGATCAGCGCCTTGCGCAGCGGCCGCAGGTTCAGCGCCCACAACGTGCCGAGCAGCACCCACAGGAAGCCTTTCCAGACACCGGCCGGTGCGCCGAACCAGGTGTAGGCCGCGAGCAGCACGGTGAACGTGACCGTGAAACTCAGCAGGCTCATGCGGCGGTAGGCGAGATACAGCACCGCGACGACGAACAGCAGCGCGATGACGCCGCCTGGCATGGTCAGGGCATAGAGCGCGCCGGCGAGCAGCGCGAGGACGACGAGGGCACGAACCATGTGTGCACCATCAGCGAGTGAAACAGATGGTGCCAATATAGCCCTGCGCTGCTGGCGCGGTAAGGGACGCGGCGCACGCTGGCGGCCGGCGGCTGCCGCGTGGCTCGCGCGCGCGTTGGGGCGCGCCAGCCGGGCGCAGCCTCAGCGCGGGGGCGGGCTCTCCCCGCTGTAGCGGATCGGGGTCGCGCCCGTGATGGGCCCCACCGTGGCCCGGTCGCTGACGTACAGCTCGACCGGGTGCTCGAAGCGCAGGCGGCCGGCCACGCGGCTGCCCGGGCCGATCACGATGCGCGGCGGCGGCTTGTCGCCCCAGTTCAGGCTCATGGAGGGCTTCTCGACCACGAGGTCGCCGTCGATCCGCGCGCCGTCGGCGAGTTCGATGTCGCCGCGCACTGTCTCGAGGTTGCCGGCGACGCGGGCACCCCGCAGCGTCAGCCGGCCGTTGACGTTCTCGACATTGCCGGCGACCGCGCTGTCGGGACCGATCTCGACGGCGCCGTTGACGGTTTCGACGTTGCCGCTGATCTGCGCGCCCTTGCCGACCCGGACGCTGCCGTTGACGACTTCGAGCGAGCCCGCCCGGACGCCGTCCTCGGCATTGATGCTGCCGTTGACGGTTTCGGCGGCACTGACCTCGGCCCGGGCGCCGAGCGTGATCGAGCCATTGACGGTCTCGACGTCGCCGGCGCGCTCGCCGGCAGCGATGCTGATCGAACCGTTGATGCGCGAGCGATCGGGCGGGGCGTCGGCTGCCAGCGCGGTAGCGCCGAGCAGCGTGGCGGCGACCAGGACGGTCGCGAACGGGCTGATCCGGATCATCGGGCACTCCCCATCAGGTCATTGATGGGGAGTTGGACGCACTGCCCGACGATCCGGTTTGAATGCAGGGCCCGGAGGGGCCCCGCGGCTCAGCCCAGCAGGTCCTTGACGCCGTCGCGCTCCTCGAGCAGTTCGGCATGCGTCGCATCCATGCGCTTGCGGCTGAACTCGTCGACCGAGAGGCCCTGCACGATCTCGTACTCGCCGCCCTTGCAGACCACCGGATACGAGGAGATGACGCCTTCCGGAATGCCGTAGCTGCCATCCGACGGAATGCCCATCGACAGATAGTCGCCGGCGGCGCTGCCCTTGGCCCAGTCGCGGATGTGATCGATGGCGGCCGACGCTGCTGACGCTGCCGACGACGCGCCGCGCGCCTTGATGATCGCGGCGCCGCGCTGCTGCACGGTCGGGATGAAGTTCGTCTCGATCCAGTTCTGGTCGACCAGCGACTTCGCGGCCTTGCCCGACACGAGGCAGTGGCTGAGGTCCGGGTACTGCGTCGCCGAGTGGTTGCCCCAGATGATCATCCGCTGGATGTCGTTGACGTGCTTGCCGGTTTTCTCGGCCAGCTGCGACAACGCGCGGTTGTGATCGAGGCGGGTCATCGCGGTGAAGCACTTCGGGTTCAGCGACGGCGCGTTCTTCATCGCGATCAGCGCGTTGGTGTTGGCCGGGTTGCCGACCACGAGCACGCGCACGTCGCGGCTCGCGACGTCGTTCAGCGCCTTGCCCTGCGCCGAGAAGATCTGCGCGTTCGCGAGCAGCAGGTCCTTGCGCTCCATGCCGGGGCCGCGCGGCCGCGCGCCCACGAGCAGGCCGACGTGCAGGTCCTTGAACGCAACGCGCGCATCGTCGGTCGCGACGATCTTGTTCAGCGTCGGGAAGGCGCAGTCGTTGAGCTCCATGACCACGCCCTGCAGCGTCGGCAGCGCCGGCGTGATCTCGAGCAGGTGCAGGTTGATGGGCTGGTCGGGGCCGAGCAGGGCGCCCGAGGCGACACGGAAGGCGAGGGCGTAACCGATCTGGCCGGCGGCACCGGTGATCGCGACATTGACCGGGGTTTTCATGAGATGGGGTGGCTCTGTGGCTGAAAAGGCGCGCGAATTCTAGGCCGTTTCGGCCGCCGTTTCATGCCGCGCGTCGCAGCATCCGCGGCCCGGCCCAAGCCGGCCCAGCGAGCCCGGACCGCTCAGGGTTCCAGCAGTGAGCGTAGCGCGGGCGGCAGCTCGGCGTCCGGGTGCTGGCGGCGGAAGGCCGCCAGTTCGCGCCGTGCGGCCGGGAGGTCGCCCGCAGCCCGCAGCGCCTCGATGCGGGCCAGCCAGGCGGCGAGGGTGTCGGTCGCGCCTGGGCTCGCTGCCATCGCGCCCTGTGCTTCACGGCGCACGGCGCTGTCTGCCACGCTCTCGGCGGCGGCGGTGACGCGTGGTGCCGCCGCTGCGCCGGCCACCGACTCCACTACAGCCGCGGCCGCGGACGCAGGCGCGGGTGGCGGCGCAGGTGCCGGCGGAGCCGGTGCCGCGCGGGGGGCCGACATCACGGTCGGCGCCGCTACCTGGGCGGCCGCGCTCTCCGCGGCTGGGTCGGCCGGCACGGCCATGTCCTTCTGCATCGCAGATTCCGCCACGCCGGCTGGCACGTCGCCATCGGCGACGCGCGTCGCGCCGTCGGCCCGTTCGGCAGTGCGCTGCGCGACGACCTCGCGACTGTCCATCTGCATGACCAGCGTGAACGACAGCAGCACGGTCGCAGCCAGCGCGATCGGCAGCGTCCAGCGCGGCGCGCGGTGGAATCGCGGTGGCGCGGCCGGCGGCTGCAGCAGCGTCGCGCGCGCGCGCGCCAGCACGGCGCGATCGACGGCGTCATCGGGCCCTTCGACATCGGTGTCGAACTGCGGCACGAAGCGCTCGCCGCGGCGCAAGCGCAGTTCGAAGTCGTCTTCGCGTCCACCCGGCGTCATGGCGCACTGTCCTCGCGCAGCATCTGCATCGATTCACGTAGTTTCGCTACGGCATACCGCAGTCGGCTCTTGACGGTTTCGCGCCCGACGCCGGTCACTTCGGCGATGTCCTCGAGCGTGAGTCCCGCCTCTTCATGCAGCAGAAACGCATCGCGCTGGTCCGCGGGCAGCGCGTCGAGCGCCGCGCGCAGTCGCGCCTTGATTTCGCCCGAATGCGCCTGATGTGCCGGGTCGTCTTCCGCGGCGCCCTGCCAGTCGATTTCAGTGCCATCGGCCTGCGTCGAGGAACTGACGGGGCGCACCGCGCTGCGCCGGCAGTGATCGATGAAGCAGTGATGCGCAATCGTGTACAGGAAGGTCTGGAAGCGCGCGCGCGGCTGGTAGCGCAGCCGCGCATCGACGAGCTTGCCCCAGGCCTCCTGGAACAGGTCGTGGGCGAGCTCGCGCTGGCGTGTGTGGCGCATCAGGTAACGGAACAGCGGCTGGCGATGCCGCGCGTACAGCCGGTCGAAGGCCTGCAGGCTGCCAGCGGCGTAGGCGAGCATCAGCGCCTCGTCTGAATCATCGTCTTCGCCAGCGCCATCGGGCATGGACAGCACTGTACCGCCGCGGCGCCGTGCTGCGGCGACCCCGTGCGTGCCCGGGCTGGAGGAGGTATCGAAGCGCATTTCGGTGTTGAACGCCGCGGCGGATCACCCGGGGTCAAACTATTTTTCAAATTAAAACAATGGCTTGAGTGAAAAGAGCCGGAGTAAGCGCACTCCCCTGTTGACTCCGTACTGGTGTTGTAGTGATATATAACACCATGAGCGGGGCGGGCATCGGGCCTGTCCCAGGCAACAAACCCCAAGGAGAAGACAGATGGAAACGAACAACAAGAGCAGCGTGCATGGCATGGCGATGGCGGCGGTGGTCGCACTGGCCCTGACCTGGAGCATGAGCCACGCCTTCGTCGCATCGACCGCGGTGGTGCGCTGGGTCGACGCGGCCGAGCTCGCCGGTGGCGTGGTCGCCAAGGTGGCCGACGCGGGCGCGACCAAGGGCGCCGCGGCGTCCCTGCTACAGTAGTGTTTTAGCCAGCCGCAACACCGCGACGGCCCTGGCATGGAGCAGATACTGATGGACCCGCAGTGGGACGACAGCTCGCCGATCTATCGGCAGCTGCGTGACCGGGTGGTGGCGATGATCCTCGAGGGTGTCCTCAAGGAAGGCGATCCGCTGCCCTCGGTCCGCAACGTCGCGGCGGAGTTCCGTCTGAACCCGCTGACGGTGCTCAAGGGCTATCAGCAACTGGTGGACGAGCAGCTCGTCGAGAAGCGCCGCGGTCGCGGCATGTACGTCAATGTCGGCGCCCGCGCGGCGTTGATGAAGGACGAGAAGCAGCGCTTCCTCGACGACGAATGGCCGAGGGTGCATGCGCGCATCGCGCGCCTCGGCCTCGCGCTCGACGAACTGCTGAAAGTGCCTCCGGCCGCAAGCGACACGCAGGGCTGGGCGCGGGTTGCGGACGATACCGACAGCGAGCAAAAGACATGACGACCCCGGTGATCGAAGCGCGCGGACTCGCAAAGTCCTATGGTGCGCATCGCGCCCTCGATGGCGTGGATTTCCGCATCGACAGCGGCCGCATCGTCGGCCTGATCGGCCCGAACGGCGCTGGCAAGACCACCGCGTTGAAGGCCGTGCTCGGCCTGACGCCGTTCGAGGGCGAACTGCGCGTGCTCGGGCTCGACCCGTTCACGCAGCGCGACGCTCTGATGCGCGACGTCTGCTTCATCGCCGACGTGGCCGTGCTGCCCAAGTGGTTGCGCGTCACGCAGGCGCTCGACTACGTCGAGGGCGTGCATCCGCGCTTCCAGCGCGCGACGGCCGAGGAGTTCCTGCGCAAGACCGACATCCGCCGCAAGAGCCGCGTGCGCGAGTTGTCGAAGGGCATGGTCACGCAGCTGCACCTCGCGCTGATCCTCGCGATCGACGCGAAGCTGCTGGTGCTCGACGAACCCACGCTTGGCCTCGACCTGCTGTTCCGCCGCGCCTTCTACGACACGCTGCTGAACGACTACTTCGACAAGGAGCGCACGATCATCGTGACGACGCACCAGGTCGAGGAGGTCGAGCACCTGTTGACCGACGTCATGTTCATCAACCACGGCAAGGTCGTGCTCGACACGCCGGTCGAACAGATCGGCGAGCGCTACCTGCAGGTCGTGACCACGCCCGACAAAGCGCAAGCGGCGCGCGCGCTCGGCCCGCTGCACGAGCGCGAGGTGTTCGGCCGCATCGGCATGGTGTTCGAAGGCCGCAGCGCCGCGGAACTGAAGCCCTTCGGTGACGTACGCCCGCCCGGGCTGTCGGACCTGTTCGTCGCGCGGATACAGGGCGGGAGGGTCGCGTCATGAACTACTGGCAGACGCTGATCCGCCGCGAATTCTGGGAACACCGCGCCCTGTGGCTCGCGCCGCTGGTGGTGGCCGGTCTGCTGATCATCCTGACTATGCTGAGCGGCGGCGTGCACATCTCGGCCGACTCGCGCGTCGAAATCGACGGGCAGCAGATCGACTTCGTCAATTCGCTGACGCCCGATCGCGCGACCAAGCTGTTCGGCGTGCTGATCGCAGGCCTGTACGTGCCGCAGCTGATCGTCATGCTGGTCCTGCTCGGCTTCTACATGCTCGATGCGCTCTACAGCGAGCGCAAGGATCGCAGCATCCTGTTCTGGAAGTCGCTGCCGGTTTCCGATGCGCACACGGTCGCGACCAA
This sequence comes from uncultured Steroidobacteraceae bacterium, assembly GCA_964586725.1. Classification (GTDB taxonomy): domain Bacteria; phylum Pseudomonadota; class Gammaproteobacteria; order Steroidobacterales; family Steroidobacteraceae; genus UBA964. The sequence goes on from CAZPJE010000071.1 coordinate 44,271, forward strand.
GGCGCTGGTCGCGCTGCTGATCGTGCCGCTCGGCGTCTGGGCGATCTCGGTGCTGACGAGCCTGGTGATCGTCGGCGCGCTCAGTCTCAAGCTCGCGGGCGGCCCGTTCGCGAACCTCGTGCAGTGGAATACGCCGATCTGGTTCGGCGTGCAGGGCGCCATGTTCACGGGCACGCTGATCGCGGCGCTGTGGTATGCGCCGATCGCCGCGGCGCTGCTGCTGATCTCGGCCTGGGCGCGCCGCAACGTGTTCCTGTGGGCGGTGCTGCCGCCGGTCGGCCTGATGCTGCTGGAGGAAACGGCGTTCAATACCAACCACGTGGCGCGTTTCATCGAGTACCGCTTCGGCGGCTTCTTCGATGCGCTCGGCGTCGGCGTGAACCGCAGCGAAGCGACGATGGGCGCCACTGACCAGCAGTTCGCGCAGATCTCTGAGGTCTACAGCAGGCTCGATGTCACGCCGCTGCTGGCCAACATCGATCTGTGGCTGGGCGTCGCCGCGGCCGTCGCCATGCTCTGGGCCGCGATGCAGATCCGGCGGCGGCGCGACGATACCTGAGGTCGCACGCCGCGCGGCTCGCGCGCTTCAGTCCAGCCACTCGCGCAGGCTAAGCACGGCGATCGCGAGCATCGCGATGCCGGCGAGCAGTGACAGCCAGCGCTGCAGGTCCGTGATCTGCCGCGCGGCGCGCGCGAGCGGCACCGACAGCAGCATCGCGACGAGCGCCATGCCGACGATCGACCCGGCCGCAAACACGCCGACATAGCCGAGCGCATAAGCGGGTCGGCCGGTCGTGTCGATCGCGAGCAGCATCAGCGCGCCGGTGCCGGCGAGTCCCTGGATGAAGCCGATCAGCAGCGAACGCCAGCGCGCGGGCTCGGCGACGGGCGCTGTTGCTGCCTCCGCCGCGGGCGCGGCGTTGGCGGGCGGCGGCCAGAGCCCGCGACGCAGGGCGGCGACGCCGAGCAGCAGCAGCAGCACGCCGACGACGATGTGCAGTGCCCGATCCCAGTCGGCCGGGAGGCTGTGGCCGGCGAGCAGCACCACGAGCGCGAGCAGCAACATCGACAGCGAATGCCCGAGTGCCCAGGCCAGCCCGTGGCGCAGGAAGCCGCGCGCCGGATCGCTGCGCGCCGCGAGCGCCGAGACGACCGCAAGGTGGTCAGGCTCGAGCGCGTGGCGCAGTCCCAGCACGAATCCGGCGGACAGGACGGTGAACAACGGTCGCTCGCATCGCCAAAGGTAGGAAGAATCGGCCCATTCTGCATAACATTCGCCACGGCTGACAGGTCGGACGGAGAACAACAAAATGCGCCCTGATTCGCTCACCGCCACGCGGCCTCGCCCTGCACGGCGCCGCGCCCTGCGCCTGCCCAGCGTGCTGCTGTCCCTCGCGGTCGTCGTCGCGTCACCGGCGTTCGCGCATGGTTCACACGGCACGGCCGATGGCTTCCTCGCCGGACTGCTGCACCCGGTCACGGGCCTGGATCACCTGCTCGCCATGATCGCAGTGGGCATCTGGAGCGCGTTCCTCGGCCGTGCGCTCGCCTGGCAGCTGCCGGTCGCGTTCCCGCTCGTGATGGTCGTCGGCGGCGCGCTCGGCATCGCCGGCGTCATGCTGCCCTACGTCGAGCTCGGCATCGCGCTGTCGGTCGTGGTGCTGGGCATCGCGATCGCGGCGCGCTGGGCTGCGCCGACGGCAGCGGCGCTCGCGATCATCGTCGTGTTCGCGATCTTCCATGGCCACGCGCACGGCACGGAGCTGCCGTCGGCAGCGGAGCCGCAGGGCTATGCCGCAGGCTTCGTGCTGTCGACCGGGCTGCTGCACTTGGCCGGCATCGGCATCGCGCAGCTCGCGCTGCAACGCGCGGTGCCGGCAGCACTGCGGGCCTGCGGCGGAGCGATCGCGCTGGCCGGCGTGTGGTTCGTCGGCGGGTTGTTCTAGGGCGGAGTGTTGCCACACCCAGGCCTGATGCGCCGCGCCGCCGCGCTGCTGCTCGCGCTGCCCTGCACGCCGGCGTTCGCGCATGCGAACTTAGGCGATCTGGCGCCGTTCTGGGCCGGCGCGCTGCACTTGTTGGTCACGCCGCTGGCGCTCGCCGCACTGCTCGCGCTGGGCTGTGGCGTCATCGCGCTGCCCGACGCGCAGCAGTTCCGGCTCGCGTTGCTGACAGGACTGTGCGTCGCCGCGGTTTCGTTCGTGCTGGCGCTGTTGCCGGGCACCTGGGCCCCCGCGGCGCTGCTGGCGGCCGCTGGCGCACTGGTGCCGGCGCTCGCTGCCGCGTTCGCGTTGCCGGTGTCGCGCGCCGGCGCCGTGCTGCTGGTCGCCGCCGCGGCCGGCGCGGCGAGCCTGTCAGCCGCGCCCGAACCGGGCGCGTGGGGCGCCGCGCTCGGCGCCGGTGCCTGTGCCTGCCTCGCACTGTTGTGGCTGCAGGAGGGGCTGCGCCGTCTCGCGCAGCGCCTGCCGCTGACGCCGCGCGTGCTGGGCGCCTGGGTCGCCGCGATCGCCGTGCTGCTCGGCGCGCTGGAATTCGCGCTGCCGCGCGCCTGAGCCCAGGCACGCCGCGACGCTGGCGGCGCTAGAGGCGCACCCCCGCCGCCAGCGTCTCGACCATGCGCCGTGCCGTGGCCCGCGCGGCGTCCAGCGTCGCGCCGCGCGCGAGCGCGACGCCCATGCGCCGCTTGCCATGCACTTCGGGCTTACCGAACAGCCGCAGCGCCGTGTCAGGTTCCGTCAGCGCGGCGGCGACGTTCTCGAAACGCAGGTTCGCGCTGTCGCCCTCTACCAGCAGCGCGCAGGAGGCCGATGCGCCGTGCTGCGCGATGTTCGGGATCGGCAGGCCGAGGATCGCGCGCACGTGCAGCGCGAACTCGGACAGATCCTGCGAGATCAGCGTGACGAGCCCCGTGTCATGCGGGCGCGGCGACACCTCGCTGAACCAGACGCGATCGCCCTTGACGAACAGTTCGACGCCGAACAGGCCGCGACCGCCGAGGTTCGTCGTGACGGCGGCGGCGATGCGCTGCGACTCGGCGAGCGCGGCATCCGTCATCGGGTGCGGCTGCCAGGACTCGCGGTAATCGCCATCGATCTGCAGGTGCCCGATCGGCGCGCAGAACGACGTACCATCCGCATGCCGCACGGTCAGCAGCGTGATCTCATAGTCGAAGTCGATGAAGCCCTCGACGATGACCTTGCCGGCACCGGCGCGGCCGCCGCCATGGGCGTAGTCCCAGGCGGCGTCGATCTGGTCGGCGTTGCGCACGACGCTCTGGCCCTTGCCCGAGCTCGACATCACGGGCTTGACGACGCAGGGCATGCCGAGCGCGGCGACCGCGGCGCGATATTCGTCCTGCGTGGCCGCGAAGCGATACGGCGAGGTCGGCAGGCCGAGTTCCTCGGCGGCCAGGCGCCGGATGCCTTCGCGATCCATGGTCAGGCGCGCGGCACGCGCGGTCGGGATCACCGTGTAGCCTTCGCTTTCGAGTGCGAGCAGTTCGGGCGTCGCGATCGCTTCGATCTCGGGCACGATGAACGCCGGCCGCTCGCGTTCGACCACGGCGCGCAGCGCGCCCGCATCGAGCATGCTGATGACATGCGCGTGATGCGCGACCTGCATCGCCGGCGCGTTCGGGTAGCGATCCACGGCGATGACCTCGAGCCCGAGGCGCTGCGCCTCGATCGCGACTTCCTTGCCGAGTTCGCCCGAGCCGAGCAACAGCAGGCGGGTGGCCGAATCCGATAGGGGAGTACCGATGGTCGTCATGGAGCGCCTCGCGTTAGACTCGCGGCAGTTTAGCCGACGCTGGCGCGAGGTACGCCGCCGGCTGGCTGCGCTGCATGCAAACAGGAGAGAACCGATGAGCGAACCCGTCGTAGCTGGCCGCGTGCCGATGCCCGTCGATGTCGAGGCCGGCAAGTCCTACTGGTGGTGCCGTTGCGGCCTGTCGAAGAACCAGCCGTTCTGCGACGGCGCCCACAAGGGCAGCTCGTTCACGCCGCTGAAGTACGATGCCGAGACCAGCGGCAAGGTCTGGTTCTGCGCCTGCAAGCAGACGGCGCGCGCGCCGCTCTGCGACGGCGCGCACAAGAAGCTGCCCGCCTAGCGTCGCGCGAGCGCGGTCCGCGCCATGCCCTACGCGCTCGAATCGGTCGGCCGGACGCTGCGGCTGGCGCTGGAGGGTGACTGGCGCGCCGCCGATGTCGGCGCGTTGATCGCACCGCTCGAGGCGCTCTCGCTCGAGGGCAGCGACGAACTGGCGTTCGACACCGCGCGGCTCGGCGTGCTGGACCTCTCCGGTGCCTGGCTGCTGCGCGATCTCGCGCGGCGCGCGACCGCGCGCGGGCTGCGGGTCAGCTGGTCCGGCGGCGAGCCCGAGCTGGTGCGGCTGGTCGGCACCACCCTGCACGACGCGGACATCGAACAGCTCACGGCCGGGCCGGGCGGCGGCGCCTACCGTCCACCGGCGGAGGTCGCGACCGCGGCCGTCGGCCGCCGCGTGCTGCGCAGTCGCGATGCGTTGCGGGAGGGCCTGGGGTTCGTCGGGCAGTCGGCGGCGACGCTGTCCGGCAACCTGACCCGACCGCGTCGCTGGCGCGGGACGTCGATCGCGCGCCACGTCTACGACACCGGCATCACGGCGATCCCGATCGTCTCGCTGATCGCCTTCCTGATCGCCGTGATCACGTCGTACATGGGCGCGCAGCAGCTGCGCAAGTTCGGCGCCGACATCTTCGTCGTCGACCTGATCACGGTGGGCACGTTGCGCGAGATGGCGGTACTGTTGACGGCCATCATCGTCGCCGGCCGCTCCGGCAGCGCGTTCGCCGCCGAGATCGGCGCGATGCGCCTGAACGACGAGATCGACGCGCTGAAGGCCACGGGCGTCAACCCGTTCGAGGTGCTGATCCTGCCGCGCATCATCGGGCTCGTGATCGCGCTGCCGCTGCTGACGGTGATCGCCGATGCCGTGGGTCTCGCCGGCGGCGCCCTGCTGTGCCGCTTCCTGCTCGACATGCCGTTCATCCAGTTCATCACCCGCATGGACGAGGCCATCGGTCCGTACACGTTCTGGGTGGGCCTGTGGAAGGCGCCGGTGTTCGCGATCCTGATCGCGGCCGCCGGTTGCTATCGCGGCCTGCAGGTGCGCGGTTCATCGCGCGAGCTTGGCCGCCTGACCACCGTCGCCGTCGTGCAGGCGATCTTCCTCGTGATCCTCGCCGATGCGCTGTTCGCGGTGCTGTTCATGGAGCTCGACATCTGATGTCGCCGCCGGTCATCGCCGTGCGCGGCATCGTCAATCGCTTCGGCCGGCAGGTCGTGCACGACAGCCTCGACATGGATGTCGCCGCCGGCGAGGTGTTCGGCATCGTCGGCGGCTCGGGTTCGGGCAAGTCGGTGCTGCTGCGCACCATCCTCGGGTTGCAGAAGCCGCGCGCGGGCGAAGTGCGGCTGCTGGGCCGCGACATCACGCAGATGTCCGAGGCGGAACTGCGCGCCGTCAAGGCGACCTACGGCGTGACCTTCCAGGCGGGTGCTCTCTACACCTCGCTGACCGTGCTGCAGAACGTGCAGCTGCCGATGATCGAGTTCCTCGACCTGCCGGCGCGGGCCATGGACGAGCTGGCCATGCTGAAGGTGCGGCTCGTCGGCCTGCCCGCCGAAGCGGCCTTCAAGTTCCCGTCGCAGCTGTCGGGCGGCATGGTCAAGCGCGCCGCGCTCGCCCGCGCGCTGGCCCTCGACCCGCAGCTGCTGTTCCTGGACGAGCCGACATCGGGCCTCGATCCGATCAGTGCGGCCGCGTTCGACGAGCTCGTCATGGCGCTGCAGCGCCAGTTGCGGCTGACCATCGTCATGATCACGCATGATCTGGACACGATATTCCGGACCTGCAATCGTGTCGGGGTGATCGTCGACCGCAAAATGATCAGCGACTCGCTCGAGGGCATCCTGGCGAACCCGCATCCGTGGATCCACGAGTACTTCCACGGCGAGCGCGCGCTGCGCTTCGGGCAGGGGACGACGCATGGAACGTGAAGCCAATTACGCCGCCGTCGGCGCCTTCGTGCTGCTGGTCGTCGCGATGGCGGGCCTGTTCGTCTACTGGTACGCCGACAGCCGCGATGCGCGCGAGTACCGTCGCTACGAAATCTACTTCGAGGGCTCGGTCAGCGGCCTGACGGAGGGCAGCACGGTGCGATTCCTCGGCGTCGACGTCGGCCGGGTGCGCGACATCCGCGTCGATCGGCGCGCCGCCGGGCGCGTGCAGGTCATCGCCGACATCGACAGCGAAGCCCCGGTCACCAATACCACCGTCGCCGAGCTGTCGCTGCAGGGTGTCACGGGCCTGCTCTACATCGACCTCCTGGGCCAGCCGGGCACCAAGAAGCTGATCGACGACGTGCCGAGCGAGAGTTACCCGGTCATCGCGTCGGTTCGCTCCAGCTTCGATGTGTTCGTCAGCAGCCTGCCGGATGTCGTCGCGAGCGCAGGGCAGGTCGCGCAGCGCGTCAATCTGGTGCTGTCGGACCAGAACATCGAGGCGCTTGCCCGCACGGTCGCGAACATCGAGGCGGCCAGCCGCACGCTGCCCGGCACGATGCGCGAGATCGACCTGCTGGCGAAGGACCTGCGCAGCGCGGCGACCGAAGTGCGCGCGGTCGCAGCCAGCGTGCGCACGCTGACCGATGCCGCCGCTCCCGAGGCGACCGCGGCGCTGCAGCGCGTGCGCGTCGCCGCCGACAATCTTGCGACCACGACGACCCGGCTCGATCAGCTGCTGGCCGAAAGCCAGCGCGACGTGCGTTCGTTCACGCGCGATGGCCTGCCGGCGCTCGAGCAGCTGGTGCGCGACAGTCGTGATGCGGCCACTGAATTCCAGGCCTTGATGCGCAGCCTGCGCGAGAATCCGTCCCAGCTGGTCTATGAGCCGCCTGCGAGCGGCGTGGAGATCCCGCGATGACCCAGGCCCGGATGCTGTCGCGCGTCGCGCTGCTGGGTGCCGTGCTCGGGCTCGGCGGCTGCAGCGGCTTCCGCAGCGATGCGAGCGCGCCAGTCAGCTGGTTGCTGAGCGCGCCGGCGGCCGCAGTCAAGCCGGCGGGTGCGGCGCCCGCTGCCGAACCGGTGACCGCCGTCGCGCTGCGCGTCGAGCGGCCGATCGCGCCGCCAGGCTTCGATACCGACCGCATTCTCGTGATCCGCGAGCCGCGCGTGCTCGAGCATTACGCCGGCAGCCGCTGGACGGGTCCGCTGCCCGACGTGCTTACCGTGCTGCTGACGGATACGCTGCGCAGTACCCAGGCCTTCACGTCGGTGCACGATAGCGCGGCGGCACTGCAGTCCGATTATTCGCTGCGCGTCGCGATCCGGCATTTCGAGGCCGATGCGACGGCCGGCGGCGCGCCCGTCGTGCGGGTCGTGCTCGAGGCCACTGTCGGGCGGCGGGCCGATCGCGGCATCGTCGCCACGTTCACCGCGGAAGGTCGAGCGACCGCGGACGCCGAGCGGATGCGCAGCGTCGTCGCCGCTTTCGATGCCGCCAATGCTGGCGCGCTGCGCGAGATCGCGACCCGCGCGGTCGAAGCGGTGGTCGCAGACATCAAGACGCAGTGACGGGCCACAGCCGATGCGCATCCGCCGCCTGCTGATCGCCAACCGTGGCGAGATCGCGATCCGCATCATGCGGGCGGCGACCGAGCTTGGCATCCACACCATCGCCGTCTTCTCCGACGAAGACCGCTTTTCGCTGCATCGGACCAAGGCCGACGAAGCCTACCTTGTCGGCCGCGACAAGAGCCCGATCGACGCCTACCTCGACATCGAAGACATCCTGCGGATCGCGCGCGAGGCGCGCGCGGATGCGATCCACCCGGGCTATGGTTTCCTGTCGGAGAATCCGGCGTTCGCCGAAGCCTGCGCTCTGCATGGCGTGATCTTCGTCGGTCCCACGCCCGACATCATGCGCACGCTTGGCAACAAGGTCGCGGCGCGGCATCTCGCGCAGCGCGCCGGCGTGCCGGTGATGCCCGCGACGCCGCCGCTGCCTGCCGACCTCGCCGAGTGCCGGCGCCTCGCCGCGCAGGTTGGCTACCCGGTCATGCTGAAGGCGAGCTGGGGCGGCGGCGGTCGCGGCATGCGCGTCATCGAGAGCGACGCGCAGCTCGAGGAGCTGCTGCCGGTCGCGCGGCGCGAAGCCCGCGCCGCGTTCGGCAACGACGAGGTGTATCTCGAGAAGCTGGTGCGCCGCGCCCGGCACGTCGAGGTGCAGATCCTCGGCGACACGCACGGCAACCTCGTGCACCTGTACGAGCGCGACTGCACCGTACAGCGTCGCAACCAGAAGGTCATCGAGCGCGCGCCGGCGGTGTATCTCGACGACGCCCAGCGCGCCGCGTTCTGCGAGGCCGGCCTCGCGATCGGTCGCGCCGTCGGCTACCTGAACGCCGGCACCGTCGAGTTCCTGCAGGACGCCGAGACCGGCCAGTTCTATTTCATCGAGGTCAATCCGCGCATCCAGGTCGAGCACACGGTCACCGAGTGCGTGACCGGCATCGACCTCGTCAAGGCGCAGATCCGCATCGCGGCGGGCGGCGTGATCGGCGTGACCACGGGCGAGGCCAGCAGCGGCGTGCCGCCGCAGCACGAGATCCGCGTCAGCGCGCACGCGCTGCAATGCCGCGTGACCACCGAAGACCCCGAGAACCAGTTCATCCCCGATTACGGTCGCGTGACGGCCTATCGCAGTCCGGCGGGTTTCGGCATCCGCCTCGATGCGGGCACGGCCTACGCCGGCGCGATCATCTCGCGCTACTACGATTCGCTGCTAGTGAAGGTCACGGCGTGGGCGCCCTCGGCCGAAGAGGCGGCGCTGCGCATGCATCGCGCGCTGTGGGAGTTCCGGATCCGCGGCGTCGTGACCAACCTGCGCTTCCTCGACCAGGTGATCATGCACCCGGCGTTCGCGCGCGGCGACTACACCACCAAGTTCCTCGACAGCACGCCGGAGCTGTTCCGCATCCCCAAGAAGCGCGATCGCGCGACGCGCATCCTGTCGTATCTGGGCGAGACGCTGGTCAACGGCAACGCCGAGACCAAGGGCAGGCCGCGGCCCGCGACGATGGCGCTGGCGCGCCTGCCGAAAACCTCGCTGGTCGAACTGCCGCCCGCGGGTTCGAAGCAGCGCCTCGCCGAGCTCGGGCCGCGGCGCTTCGCCGAATGGATGCGCGCCGAGCCGCGCGTGCTGCTGACCGACACGACGATGCGCGATGCGCACCAGTCGCTGCTCGCGACCCGGATGCGCACGATCGACATCGCCGCCGTCGCGCCCTACTACTCGACGCTGCTGCCGCAGCTGCTGTCGTTGGAGTGCTGGGGCGGCGCCACGTTCGATGTCGCGATGCGCTTCCTGAAGGAAGACCCGTTCGAGCGGCTCGCGCAGCTGCGCGAGCGCATGCCGAACCTGCTGCTGCAGATGCTGCTGCGCTCGGCCAATGCCGTCGGCTACACGAACTACCCGGATGACGTCGTGCGCTTCTTCGTGCGCCAGGCCGCGGCCGGCGGCATCGACCTGTTCCGCGTGTTCGATTCGCTGAACTGGGTCGACAACATGCGCGTGGCGATCGATGCGGTGCTCGAGACGGGCGCGCTGTGCGAGGCGGCGATCTGCTACACCGGCAACCTGCAGGATCCGGCCGAGCGCAAGTACACGCTCAAGTATTACGTCGAGCGCGCTCGCGAGCTCGAGCGCGCGGGCGCGCACATCATCGCGATCAAGGACATGGCCGGCCTGCTGCGACCGGCGGCCGCACGGCGGCTCGTGACGGCGCTGCGCGAGGAAGTCGGCCTGCCCGTGCACCTGCACACGCACGACACCAGCGGCATCGCCGCGGCGACGCTGCTCGCCGCCGTCGACGCCGGCGTCGACGCGATCGATGCGGCGATGGATTCGATGAGCGGGCTGACCTCGCAACCGAACCTCGGCTCGCTGGTCGAGGCGCTGCGGCACACGGATCGCGACACCGGCCTCGACCCGGCGCGGATCCGCGAGATCTCGCACTACTGGGAACAGGTGCGCCGCAACTATGCGGCCTTCGAGAGCGACATCCGCGCCGGCACGTCCGACGTCTACGTGCACGGCATGCCGGGCGGCCAGTACACGAACCTGCGCGAGCAGGCGCGTGCGCTCGGCATCGACGACGCGCGCTGGCCTGAAGTCGCGCGCGCCTATACGGACGTCAATGCGATGTTCGGCGACATCGTCAAGGTCACGCCGACTTCGAAGGTGGTCGGCGACATGGCGATCATGATGGTCACGAGCGGCCTGACGCGGCGCGACGTCGAGGCTCCGGATACCGAGATCGCGTTTCCCGAGTCCGTCGTGCAGCTGATGCACGGCGATATCGGCCAGCCCGAGGGTGGCTTTCCGCCGGCGCTGCAGGCGAAGGTGCTCAAGGGCCGCGCGCCGCTGACGCAGCGCCCGGGCGCCACGCTGCCCCCGGTTGATCTCGACGCGAAGCGCCGCGAAGCCGAGCAGCGCATCGGCCGGGCGCTGACGGATGCCCAGCTTGCGTCCTGGCTGATGTACCCGCAGGTGTTCGAGGACTACGCGCGCGATCGCGCCGCCTACGGCGACATCGGCATGCTGCCGACGCCGGTGTTCTTCTACGGCATGGAGCCGGGGCAGGAAGTCAGCCTCGACATCGAGCGCGGCAAGACCCTGATCGTGCGCTACGTCGCGCTCAGCGAAGTGCATGACGATGGCACGCGCACCGTGTTCTTCGAGCTCAACGGCCAGCCGCGCAGCGTGCGGGTCCGGGATGCCGGCGCGGTCGCGCGCCGGCCGTCGAATCGCAAGGCCGAGCCCGGCAATACGCTGCATGTCGCCGCGCCGATGCCGGGCAAGGTCGTCACGGTGGCCGTCAAGAGCGGCCAGGACATCAAGCGTGGCGACACGTTGCTGACGCTCGAAGCGATGAAGATGGAAGCCGCGGTGCGCGCCGACGCCGACGGCACTGTGGCCGAAGTGCTGGTGACCGTGGGCGCGCAGGTCGACGCGCGCGACCTGCTGGTCGTGTTCAGAAGCTAGACAGGCCGGTCGCTTCCATGATCCGGTACGCCCAGTAGCTCGACTGCGCCGGGTCGGCGAAGGTGCCGAAGTCGGTGCTGTACTCGACGCCGACCGGCGCGCGGTTCGACCACAGCGTTTCGAACCAGGTCGTCGCGGCCAGCACGAGATCGCTGTCCGGCGGCGCTTCGACCGCGAGATTCGCTTCGAGGTTGAAGTCCGCGACATTGCGCCGGGTCAGGTTCGCCGAGCCCGTGGTCAGCCAGCTGCGATCGGCCTGGTGCAGCGCGAACAGCTTGCTGTGGAACTGCTCGCCATGGGTGCGATACCAGCGCAGCTTGATCGCGCCGTCGCTGCGGGTGACGAGTTCCGAGGCGACCGGGCGGTTCGGGATGCCGTTCTTCTCGCGACCGAACGCATCGCGATTCGGATCGAGCAGCACGCGGATCGTGACGCCGCGGGCCGCGGCCGCCACCAGCGCGTCGATGATGCGCCGCTCCGACAGGTAGAACATCGCGAGGTCGATGCGGTCATCGCGGCGCGCGAGCGCGATCTGCTCGAGCAGCGCGTCGCGGATCGCGCCCTCGGTCAGCGCGCGCAGCCGCAGCGTTGGGGCGGCGGGCTGCGCCGGTGCTGCCGGAGCGGCGGGCAACGGCCAGTCGCCGCGCCAGCCGGAAAAGCGCGCGACGGCGAGTTCGCTCGCCAGCAGGGGGATCAGCGCCGCGCCGCGCGCCTGCAGCGCCGTGTTGGAATGCGCTCCGCTGGCGTCGTGCGGATTCATCGAGCCGACCAGTCCAACCAGTCCGCCGGCGCCGTCATCGGCGATCAGCACCTTCCTATGGTTAGCCTTCATGTTCAGCAGCCGCGCCCAGGCGCGGAAGGTCACGCGCTGCGGCCCCTCCGCGAGCGGGTTCGGCAGCCACCCCAGCCCTTCGCCGTCGCCGCTCCACCAGCGGATCCCGATGCGCCAGAGGGTCGAGTAGAGCGGGTTCGGATCGCGCAACCGGTCGAGGTCGGTGACGACGACGTCGACGCCCGCAGCGCGCAGCGCGGCCAGATCCGGCGACGGCGCACCGCCGTAGACGTCGTTGATCGGGTCGGTGATGAACAGCACCCGCAGTTGCGGCTGGCCGCGGCGCGCGGCGACCAGCGCGTCACGCAGCTCGCGCGACAGCGAGCGCACCGGCGTGCTCGCGGCGTCCGGTCCGTCCGCGCTCACGCCGCCCGGCGCCAGCGCGCCGTGATGGGCATTGAACAGGAACTGATCGAGCACGATGAACTCGCGCGCGTCGGCAATCATGCGCAGCGATTCATCGAAGATCTGCTGCTGCACGACGGGTCGGCCATAGCCGTCGGCAGCGGTGATGTCGAACAGCAGCCGCACATCGCTCGCGGGCGTCTCGATCCAGTCCGACGCGACCCGCACGCCGTCGGGCAGGGGCTTGAAGCCGTGCCAGACGCCCACCCCCAGCAGCGGCAGCAGCACGGCCAAGACGACCCCCAGCCGCGCCCACCGACGCCAGCGGCGGCCCCCCTTGCCGGGAGCCGATTCGGGCAGGGCGCCTGATTCGACGGTCATTGTGTCATTTTAGCCACGAAAAGCCGTTCGTCCGCGCTCCAGGTCGCAGCAGGGGTCTATGGGCGTACAGGTTCTGTACAGTAGATGCATATACAAAACGTTGACAAGATCTCGGATCGAGGTAATATTGACCCGTCAACCGTCCAACCTGACGAGTGACCCCCCGTTGAGGCGGATCGCAAGATCCGCCTTTTTCTTTTCCGGGGGCGTTCAGCCCGCGAGGCTGTCCGCCGCAGCCAGCGCTTCGCTGAGTTCCAGCCACCGCGTCTCCAGCCCGTCGATCTCGGTGTCGAGCCCGGCATGCTGCTGCTGCAGCGTGCGCTGTTCGCTGATCGGCGTGTCCGTGTAGAACTCTGGGTCGCCCATGCGCTGCTCGAGCGCGCTGCGCTGTGCCGTCAGGGTGGCGAGGCGCTGCTCCGTCTGGCGCAGGGCGTCGCGCAGCGGCGCGAGTTCGGCGCGCCGCGCCGCCGCGCGCCGGCGCGCATCGACGCCGCGTTCGCGTCCCGCGCGCGAATCCGCACTCGCGGCCGGGTCGCTGCTGCCGCGCTCGGTTTCGGCGCGTGCACCGTTGCCGGCGCCGGCATCGACCGGCCGCCCCAGCCATTTCGCGTAGTCCTCGAGGTCGCCGTCGAACGGCGTCACCGCGCCGCCGCCGACGAGCAGGAACTCGTCGCAGACGCCGCGCAGCAGCGCGCGGTCGTGGGAGACGATGACGACCGCGCCCGGAAACTCCTGCAGCGCCAGCAGCAGCGACTCGCGCATCTCGAAGTCGAGGTGATTGGTCGGCTCGTCGAGCAGCAACAGGTTGGGGCGGCGCGCGACCAGGATCGCGAGCGACAGCCGCGCGCGCTCGCCGCCAGAAAAACGCGCCACCGGTTCGAACACGCGCTCGCCACCAAAGCCGAACTGGCCCAGGTGATCGCGGCAGCGCTGCTCCGACCACAGCGGCAGTTCAGGTCCGCCGCGGCGGCGCAGTTCGAGCAGCGCCGTGGATTCGACGTCGAGCTGTTCGAGTTCGAGCTGCGCGAAGAAGCCGGTTTCGAGATCGGCCGCCGGCAGCCGCTCGCCCGCGGACGCCGCCAGTTCCCCCGCGATCAGTTTCATCAGGGTCGACTTGCCGGCGCCGTTGCGCCCGAGGATGCCGAGACGCGCGTCCGGCTGGATCGCAAGCGTGACGCGCTCGATCACGCGGCGCCCATCGTAGCCCGCGGCCGCGCCGTCCAGCGTCAGCAGCGGCCGGGGCAGCTTGCGCGGCGCGGCGAAACTCCAGTCGAAGCCGGATTCCTCGTGCAACTCGAGGATCTGCGGCAGGCGCTCGAGCCACTTGATACGGCTCTGCACCTGCTTGGCCTTGCTGGCCTTGGCGCGGAACCGATCGACGAAGCCCTGCACGCGGGCTGCTTCGCGGCGTTGCCGCACCGCAGTCGCCGCACTTTGCGCGCGCGCCGCGGCGCGCTGCGTTTCGAAAGCGCTGTAGTTGCCGCTCCAGGCGGTCAGCCGCTGGCTCTCGAAGTGCAGGACCTTGGTGACGATCGCATCGAGGAACTCGCGGTCGTGCGACACCAGCAGCAGCGTGCCCGGATACGCGCGCAACCAGGCCTCGAGCCACAGCACGGCATCGAGGTCGAGGTGATTTGTGGGCTCGTCGAGCAGCAGCATGTCGGAGCGGCGCATCAGCGCGCGCGCGAGGTTCGCGCGCATGCGCAAACCGCCCGAGAACTCCAGCAGCGGCCGGTCGATGTCGGTGGGATTGAAGCCGAGGCCGTCGAGCAGCGCTGCCGCGCGGCTGCGCGCCGTGTAGCCGCCGGCGTGGTCGAACTCGCCGAGCAGCTCTGCTTCGCGCAGTCCGTCGCCGCCGGCGCGGGCTGCGTCGATCCGGGCGGACAGCGCGCGCAGTTCGAGATCGCCGCCGATCACGTAGTCGATCACCGGTTCAGGCGAGTGCGGGACTTCCTGCGCGACCCAGGCGATGGTCAGGTTCGACGGCAGTTCGAACTCGCCGGCGTCCGCGCCCAGGTCGCCGCGCACCAGCGCCAGCAGCGTGGACTTGCCGCAGCCATTGCGGCCGACGACGCCCACTTTCTCGCCGCGGAACACGCTGACGGATGCGTGCTCGACCAGCGGCAGGGGACCGCGGCGTAGCGTGACGTCTCTCAGGTGCAGCATGGGCGTGCCGGCGCGCGCAGCGCGGAAGGCGGACGGGCGCGCTCAGGCCGACGACGCGCCGGTCCGGTTGCCGTCTGCCGTCACGGTGAGTAGCGGTGCGAACGGCGGATCGCCGGCTTCCTGGCGGATCATCAGGTTCTTGAGGTCCGCCACGACGCAGGGCTCGCCGAACAGGCGCCCCTGCGCGAAATTGCAGTGATGCGCGCGCAGGAACTCGAGGTGGCGCATCGACTCGACGCCCTCGGCAATGACTTCCATGCCGAGACTGCGACCCATCTCGATGATGGTGCGGACGATGGTCGCGTCGCCTTCGTCGTCGCCCAGGTCGCGGACGAAGGACTGGTCGATCTTCAGCGTGCCGATCGGGAACTGCTGCAACGCCGATAGCGACGAGTAGCCGGTGCCGAAGTCGTCGATCGACAGGTGCAGGCCCATGCCGTAGAGCTCGTTCAGCAGGCGCAGCGTGCGCTTGGCGTCCGCCATCAGCGTGGTCTCGGTGATCTCTAGCTCCAGCGCCGTCGGCGACACGCCGTGGCGGCGGAACACCGAGCGGCAGCGCAGGATGAAGCTGGCCTGCTGCAGTTGCTTCAAGGACAGGTTGAGCGAGAACCGGCCGGGGTTGCGCACTTCGCCGAGCATCTCGCGATAGTCGCTGCAGACGCGGTTCAACACCCACTCGCCCAGTTCGCTGATCAGGTTGGTTTCTTCGGCGAGCGGGATGAACTGCGACGGCGGGATGTCGCCATGGCCCGGCAGCCGCCAGCGCAGCAGCGCTTCGGCGCCGACGATGCGCCCGGTGCGCAGGTCGATCTTGGGCTGATAGTTGAGCACCAGTTCGTCGCGCTCGAGCGCGCGGCGCAGCTTGCTCTTCAGCATCAGCCGCTCGACCGCCGCGGCGTTCATCTCCGGCGCGTAGAACGCGAACGTGTTGCCGCCGTTCTGCTTCGAGTAGTACATCGCGGCGTCGGCGTTGCGGATCAGGTCGATGACGTTCTCGGCGTCGCGCGGCGCGAAGGCGACGCCGAAACTCGCGGTCAGGAAGACTTCCTGTTCGTTCAGCTGGAAGGCCTTGCCGACTTCGTTCAGGACCGAGCGCGCGAGGTGCGCGATGGGCGCGCGATTGTCGGCACCGGCGGGCAGGCCTTCGAGGAACAGCGCGAATTCGTCGCCCGCCAGCCGGCCGACGACGGCTTCCTTGGGCACCGAGCGCGTCAGGCGTTCGGACAGGATCTCGAGGGTGCGATCGCCCGCCGCGTGGCCGAAGGTGTCGTTGACCTCCTTGAAGCGATCCATGTCGAGGTACAGCAGCGCCAGCGACGAGCCGCTCTTCAGCGTGCGCGCGATCGCCTGCTGCAGCAGGTGCTGGAACTGCATGCGGTTCGGGATCTTGGTCAGCGCATCGTAGCGGGCGAGGTAGCGGATGCGCCGCTCGGCGCGTTTGCGCTCGCTGATGTTGCGCGCGACGAAGATCACGCCCTGGAACTGCGGATCCGCGTTGGCGACCTGCGAGCCGGACAGCGACACCGGGATGCTCTGCCCCTGGCGCGTGCGGATCAGCGTTTCGCGGGTATCCTGCGCGGCCTGCAGCAGGTCGAAGTTGTCGCGCTCGGATTCATCGATGATGAACTGGATGGTCTTGCCGACCAGTTCTTCTTCGGCATAGCCGAGCAGCCGCGCGGCCGCGCCGTTGACCACCCGCATGATGCCTTCCGGCGAGGTCACGAACACCGCGTCGTTCATGCTGCCGAGGACGCTGTTCAGGTAATCGCGCGTGATCGTGGTGCTGCGCAGCCGCTGCCGCAGCCGTTCGAGCGAGCCCTGCAGGTCGCCGATTTCGTCGGCACGCTCGACGTCGAGCGGGCGGGTGTAGTCGCCCTGGCCCATGCGTTCGGCGCCGCGCGCCAGCGTGGCCAGCGGCGTGGCGATGCGCCGGCCGGCCCACCACGCTGCCGTGCCAGCCACGCCGAGTCCAAGCACGCCCAGCAGCGTCACCGCGATGAACAGCGTGCGCAGCTGGGCGACGCGCGCGGCTTCGAGCTCCTGCAGGTTGGCGCCGATCGGCACGCCGATACTGCGCAGCATGACGCTGACGGTGCCGACGCCGCGCGGCGCGCTGACGCCGCCCGGCGCATCGGCGAGCACGCGCACGGCGGCCTCACCGCTACTGAGCAGCGCGGCCGATTCATCGTCCAGCGCGCCGTCGCGGCTCCATTCGAACTGCGACCGCTGCGCGACATCCTGGACGCTGAGCGCCACGACCGAGGTGTCGTCGAGGAAGGGTTGCAGGCTGCGTGCGAGTTCAGCGGCATTGCCACGCGCGAGGGGCTCGGCCGCCGCCGTGGCGACGTGGCGTGCCAGCGCGTCGGCGCGGGCCTCGAGTTCGGCGGTGATTTGCTGGCGCGATTCGCGTGCGATGATGCCGGTGACGACCCCGGAATCGGCATGCATCTGGTACCAGAGCGCCGCGGCGACCGCGGTGATGCCCGCGATCGTCGACAGCACCGCAGCGAGCAGGAATTTCTGTTTTAGGCTCAGCTTGCGCAAATTGTTCTGCCGGTGACACGCTACCCCAGAAGCGTGGCCGGAGCGGGAGCGCCTGACGGGTTCCTGGACCGACGATGGATCTTACCCGGCCCCGGTCGGGCCGGCCACCCGATGAATATGTCTCATTGAGCCGAATTTGCGAGTTGCAACATGCTGATCGAGGTGTATTCGGACACGGTCTGCCCGTGGTGCTACGTGGGTTACGGGCGCCTGCAGGCCGCATTGCAGCAACGGCCGCAGCTGCAGGCGGAGGTCCGGTGGCTGCCTTACGAGCTGAACCCGGACCTGCCCGCCGAGGGCATGGAGCGTGCTGCGTACATGCGCCAGCGCTTCGGCGACGTCAATCGCTTCGCGAAAGCGCAGGAGAGCCTGCGGGTACTGGGCGCGGAACTCGGGCTGGGTTTCGACTTCGCGGCGATCAGCCGCATGCCGAACACGCGCCGCTCGCATGCGCTGATCGCGTGGGCCGCGACCGCCGGACAGCAGGGCGAGATCAAGCGCCGCGTGCTGGCCGCGTATTTCGCCGAGGGTCGGGACATCGGTGACCCGGGCGTGCTGGCAACGCTCGCGGCCGAGGCCGGGCTCGATGCCATCGCCGCGCGCACCGCGGTCGACGATCCGGCCCTGCATGCCGCGATCGACGGGCTCGAACAGCAGGCGCGCGGCTGGCAGATCACCGGCGTGCCGACCTTCATCTTCGACCGGCGCTACGCATTCTCCGGCGCGCAGCCGCTCAGCGTGTTCCTGCAGGCGCTCGACACGGCGGCGGTCGATGCCGCCGCGGCCGCGCCGCGCGCTGCGCCCGCAGCCGCGCCGGAGTCCTGCGGCTGATGCGACTCGAGCTCGATCCGGCCGAACTCACCGGCCGCGCGCGGACGCATGTCGTCGATCTCGACACGCCGCGCTGCACGCTGCATCGCGCCGCGGTCGAGCCGTTCCTCGCGCTGCGCGCCGCCGCCGCGCTCGATGGCATCGACCTCGTGCCGGTGTCATCGTTCCGCGATTTCAGTCGCCAGGCGCAGATCTGGAACGCGAAGTTCCGTGGCGAACGCACGCTGCTCGATCGCAATGCCGCGGCGCTGGATCCGACCCGCCTTGCACCGGGCGAGCTGGTCGAGACCATCCTGCTGTGGTCGGCGCTGCCCGGTGCCAGTCGGCATCACTGGGGCAGCGAGCTCGACGTCATCGACGCCGCCGCGGTGCCGGCCGACTACCGCGTTGAACTGGTGCCGCGCGAGTTCGCGCCGGGCGCGGTCTTCGCGCGGCTCGACCGCTGGCTCGGGCAGCACATGGAGCGCTACGGCTTCTACCGTCCGTACGCGACCGATCGGGGTGGCGTGCAGCCGGAGCCTTGGCACCTGAGTTATGCGCCCG
Source organism: uncultured Steroidobacteraceae bacterium (assembly GCA_964586725.1). Lineage (GTDB taxonomy): Bacteria > Pseudomonadota > Gammaproteobacteria > Steroidobacterales > Steroidobacteraceae > UBA964. Next base: position 62,999 of record CAZPJE010000071.1, read on the forward strand.
TGTCCGGGCCCGCGCTCGCGGCGCTGACGCCCGCGCTGCTGCAGGCGGCGCTGACGCACGCGCCCATCGACGGCGTGGACGCGGTGCTGCAGCGGCTGGCGTCGATCCACGAGCGCTACGTCGCGCGGGTCGATGCCGCGCCGGTCATTCGGGCGTGACGCGATCCGCGGCGTCGGTCCAGGTGTTCTCTCCCGTGCAACGGTCCGCGATGAGCGCGATCTGATCGTCGGTCGCGACCGACGGATCGAGATAGTGATGCACGCGCAGCGTGCTCGCCATGGTGTGCGCGAGATCTTCATCCTGCGGCTGCTCGCAGACGCCGACGAGATTCTCGGTCGGGCACTCGTCGACCAGCTCGCCGCCGTTCTCGCGGCATTGAGCGTAGATCGACTCGCGGTACAACGGCGAGCGCGGCTCGATGTACTCGATGCACATCCGCCGCACCTCGGTGTGCGTGTCTCAGTACATCGGTTCGTTCGCTTCCGCCGGCGTGGGCTCGCTGCTGCAGCCGCTCGCGAACGCGACGATCAGCACCGCTGCGGCACGCAATACCTGGGTCGCTGGCATCACGGTTCAGTCCTCCGTCCAGACCTTGCGAATGTAACCGGCCATCAGGCTGCGGACGCTGCCGACCGGATCGGGCACCGCGGCGAACACCGGTGGCGCGCGCCGCAGCATCCGCCAGCTCTCGCTGCGCAGCACTTCGCGCAGGAAGGCCTCGTTGCGCTCGATGGCTTCGATGTAGGGATTGCGGCCGTCGAACAGGATCTCGAGGTAGCGATACGCGCGCGCGAACTCGCCGTCGAGGCGCTTGCTGCGCACGGCCTGCATGAAGCCCGGCGTCTGCCGCAGCAGGTCGAGGCCCGACGCGTAGACGACCTTGCGATAGCCTTCGGCGTCCGTCGGCAGCGCGACGCCGCCCAGCACGAACTCCGGATACAGGCGATCGCGGCACTTCTCGAGGTAACAGCGATCGGCCATCTGCGCCATCATGTCGGCTGTGCCGAGCAGGTGACCGAGGCGCTGGTCGCGGATGTCCGGCAGCGCGAGCGAGGTCAGCGGCCGCTCGTAACCGGTGCAGTGGATCAGCTCATCGACGACCGGCACCCAGTGCCCATAGGCGACCTGCGGCAGCCAGCCCGCGAGGAAGCGCGCGCCGCGCGATACGTGGGTGCGCGTGAACTCGGCGCCGTTGGTGGCCACCGCATCGCTGCGCTCGCGCAGGTAGCCGACGTCGTGGAACAGGGCCGTGATCAGGCCGACCAACGCGCGCTCCGCGCCGAGTCGTTCGCCGGGCGCGACCTGGCGCTCATAGCCGCAGCACAGGCGTGCCATCGCGAGCGTGATGTCGAGCGTGTGCTGGGTGTCGTGATAGAGCGTGTCGACGCCGACGTATTCGGGGCAGCGACCGGCGAACATGTCGTCGAAGCGCGCGAACGAGGCATCGAGGGCGTCGAGCGACGTGTGCGGCCAGGTCTGCTCGACCAGCTGCGCGATCGCGATGCGCACCGCGGCGGGCGAGCTGACCTGCACGGTGTTGGTGACGTCCCAGTCGCTGCGCCGCGGATTCTGCATCGGAATGGGAGTGTGGACGCCGCCGGGGGTCTGCGGCGTGGCGGCCCTCGCGGTTTGCGCGTACGGCCCGGGCTTCATATGTCAAAGTCCGCGACGACGGGGGTGTGGTCCGACGGCCGCTCGAAGGAGCGCGGCTCGCGGTCGATGCGGCAGGCCGTGCAGCGCGCGGAGAGCGCGGCGCTGCCGAGGATCAGGTCGATCCGCAGGCCATGGTTGCGGCGAAACGCGCCGGCGCGGTAATCCCACCAGCTGTAGCTCTTGTCGGGCTGGTCGAAGCGGCGGAACAGGTCCGCGAGGCCTGCGTCGAGCAGCGCGCGCAACGCGGCGCGCTCGGGCTCGCTGACATGCACGCTGCCTTCCCAGGCGGCGGGGTCGTGTACGTCGCGGTCCTCGGGCGCGATGTTGAAATCGCCGAGCACCACAAGTTGCGGGTACCGCGCCGCTTCGTCGCGCAGCCAGCGCTGCAGCGCCGCGAGCCAGTCGAGCTTGTAGGCGTATTTCTCGGAGCCGACCGCCTGGCCGTTCGGCACGTACAGGTCGACGATGCGCAGCGGGCCGTCGGCCGTCGGCAGCATCGTCGCGAGCACGCGCCGCTGCGGATCTGGGAAGCCGGGGATCTCGGTGACATCGGCCGCGAGCGCGCCGCCGTCGAGCAGCGCGCTGCGCGCGATGACCGCGACGCCGTTGTAGGTCTTCTGGCCGCTGAAGGCGCTGTCGTAGCCGAGCTCGCGCAGTTCCGCGACGGGGAAATCGGGGTCCGTCAGCTTGGTTTCCTGCAGCGCGACGACATCGGGCTGCGCGGCCGCGAGCCAGTCGCGCAGCTGCGGCAGGCGCACGCGCAGCGAGTTGACGTTCCAGGTCGCGATCTTCACGCCGCGATGCCGTGCTGCCGCAGAAGCGCGTCGATCTCGGGCGGTCGACCGCGGAACTCGATGAAGGCATCGGCCGGGTCGCGGCTGCCGCCGACCTCGAGGATCGCGCGCCGGAAGCGCGCGGCGGTCATGGCATCGAACACGCCGTTCTCGGTGAAGGCGGCGAACGCGTCGGCCGCCAGCACTTCGGCCCACTTGTAGCTGTAGTAGCCGGCGGCGTAGCCGCCCGAGAAGATGTGGCCGAAATTCTGCGCGAAGCGGTTCCAGTCCGGGTGCCGCACGACGGCGACCTCGCGCCGCACTTCGGTCAGCAGCTCGGCGACGCGGCCGCCGCGGGCCGGGTCGTACTCGGCATGCAGGCGCAGGTCGAACAGCGCGAACTCCAGCTGGCGCAGCGTCGCGAGCCCGGCATGGAAGCGCTGCGTCGCGATCAGCTGGTCGCGCAGCCGCTCGGGCAGTGGCGCGCCGGTCTGCCAGTGGCCCGACATGCCGGTCAGCACGTCGGGGTGCCAGGCGAAGTTCTCGAAGAACTGGCTCGGCAGTTCGACGGCATCCCAGGCGACGCCGTTGATGCCCGCGATCGACGGATACTCGACCTGCGTCAGCATGTGATGCAGGCCGTGGCCGAACTCGTGGAACAGCGTGACGACGTCGTCATGCGTCAGCAGCGCGGGCGCGGGCGCGCCGGTCGAATCCGGCGCCGGCGCGAGGAAATTGCAGACCAGGTGCGCGACGGGACGCACGCGGCTGCCGCCGATGGCCTTCGCGCCGATGCAGTCGTCCATCCACGCGCCGCTGCGCTTGTCGGCGCGGGCATAAGGGTCGAGATAGAACGCGCCGAGGTGCGCGCCGCCCGCCGCGGTGATCTCGAAGTGGCGCACGTCCGCGTGCCAGATCGGCACGCCCTTGCGCTCCTCGATTCGCAATCCGAACAGGCGCTCGGCCGTCGAGAACAGGCCCTGCAGCACGCGCGGCAGCGGGAAGTAGGGTCGCAGCTCTTCCTGCGACACCGCGTAGCGCTGTTGCTTGAGCCGTTCCGCGTGGAAGGCGAGATCCCACGCCGCCACCGGTCCGCCAGCGAGCTGCTCGACCTCGGCCAGTTCGCGCTCGGCGGCCGGGCGTGAGGCCTGCGCGAGGCGCTGCAGGAACACGCGCACTTCGGCGTCGCTCTTCGCCATCCGGCGCGCCAGCGCGAGCTCCGTGTAGTGCGCGAAGCCCAGCAGGCGGGCCGCTTCGTACCGCAACGCGAGGATGCGCTCGATGACGGGCGCGTTGTCGAAGCGCCCGGCCGACGGGCCCTGGTCGGAGGCGCGCGTGACCCAGGCCTCGTAGAAGTCGTGCCGCAGCACGCTCGACTCGGCGTCCTTCATGACCGCGACATAGGTCGGCTGGTCGAGTTCGAGCACCCAGGCATCGAGTTGCTGGTCGCCGGCGCGCTGCGCCGCGCGCGCGACGATGGCGGCATTGAGCCCGGCGAGTTCCGCGCTGTCGGTGACGACGCGCCGCCAGGCGCGGGTGGCGTCGAGCACGTTCTGGTCGAACTGCGCGCCGAGCTGCGCGAGCTCGCTCATCAGTTCCTTGAAGCGCTGCTTGTGCGCTGGTTCGAGCGCGACGCCAGCGAGCCGGAACTCCCGCAGCGCGAGCTCGACGGTGCGGCGCTGCGCGGGCGACAGCGTCGAGCCTTCGCGCGCGGCGACCTGCTGGTAGTTCCGGTACAGCGCTTCGCTCTGGCCGAGATCGGTCTGGAAATGGGACAGCAGCGGCAGGCAGGCGGTGTAGGCCGAACGCAGTTCGGGCGTATTGCGCACGCCGTGCAGGTGGCCGACCGGCGACCAGGCGCGGGCGATGCGGTGCGACATCTCCTCGAGCGGCTCGACGAAACTCGCGAACGTCGGGTCCGGCAGCTGCTCGAGCCGCGCGACCAGCGCGCGCTCGCGCTGCAGCAGCTCGCGGATGGCGGTTTCGATGTCTTCGGGCGCGATGGCGGCGAACGGCGGCAGTCCCTGCGCGTCGAGCCAGGCGCGGTAGCGTGGCGTATCCATGGACTGCGATTCTAGATCAGATGCGTCGGCGCGGCGCCGTGGCGTCGGTCCGGACGCGCAAACCTGCGATAATTGCGCCATGCATCACGACTACGATCTGGCCGTCATCGGCGGCGGCAGCGGTGGACTGGCCTGCGCGCAGCGCGCGACCGAATACGGCGCCCGCGCCGTCATCATCGAAGCGCAGCGCCTCGGCGGCACTTGCGTCAACGTGGGCTGCGTCCCCAAGAAGGTCATGTGGAACGCCGCGCAGCTCGCGCACGGGCTCGAAGACGCGGCGGAGTATGGCTTCGACGTCACCGGCGGCCAGCTCGACTGGGGTAGGTTGAAGCGCGGCCGCGATGCCTATGTGCTGCGCCTGAACGGCATCTACGAGCGCAACCTCGCCAACCGCAAGGTCGAGCTGCTGCGTGGCCACGCGACGCTGGCCGCGCCGCACACGCTGCGCGTCGGCGAGCAAAGCATCGGCGCGCGGCATGTCGTGATCGCGACGGGCGGCCGGCCGCAGCTGCCGGCGATCCCGGGCGCCGGTCTGGGGCTGAGCTCCGACGGCTTCTTCGAGCTCGAGACGCAGCCGCGCCGGGTCGCGGTCGTCGGCAGCGGCTACATCGCCGTCGAGCTCGCGGGCGTGTTCCTCGCGCTGGGTTCCGAGACGACGCTCGTGATCCGCACCGCCCAGGTGCTGCGCCAGTTCGATGCGATGCTGGGCGACAGCCTGCTCGCGACCATGCGCGCCGAGGGGCTCACGCTGGCGAGCGAGGCCATGCCCGTGGCGCTCAGCGCCGATGCCGACGGTGCCCGCTGGCTCGAGACCGCGGGCGGCGCCCGGCTCGGGCCCTTCGATGCCGTGATCTGGGCGATCGGCCGGGAACCGCTGTCAGCCGGGCTCGGGCTCGAGCGGGCCGGCATCGCGCTGGACGCCGCCGGTTTCGTGCAGGTCGACCGGCTGCAGCAGACATCGCTCGCGCAGCACTACGCCATCGGCGACGTCACGGGCCAGGCGCAACTGACCCCGGTCGCGATCGCCGCCGGCCGGCGGCTGTCGGACCGGTTGTTCGGCGGCAAGGCGGATCGCCACCTCGACTACCGCAACATCCCCACCGTCGTGTTCAGTCATCCGCCGATCGGCACCGTCGGGCTGTCGGAGGCCGCGGCGCGCGAACAGCATGGCGATGCGGTCAAGGTCTACCGCTCGGGCTTCGTGCCGATGTACCACGCGCTGACGACGCGCAAGCCGCGCGCCGAGATGAAGCTCGTGACGGTCGGCGCGGAAGAAAAAATCGTCGGCTGCCACGTGATCGGCGCGGGCGCCGACGAAATGCTGCAGGGCTTTGCGGTCGCGCTGAAAATGGGCGCGACGAAGCGCGACTTCGACGACACCGTCGCGATCCACCCGACCAGCGCCGAGGAATTCGTGACGATGCGCTAGCGCGGCCCGGCGAGCAGCGACAGCACGGGCCCGGAATCGGGCCGGACGCCGCGCCACAGCTCGAACGATTCCGCCGCCTGTTCGACCAGCATGCCCCAACCTTCGACGGCGCGGGCGCAGCCGTGCTCGCGGGCCCAGCGCACGAACGCCGTGGCGCTCTTCGCGTAGGAGAGGTCGTAGCAGGTGGTCGCGCCGCTGACGACGGCGGGTGGTAGCGGCGGCACGGCGCCGCTGAGCCCCGCGGAGGTCGCGTTGAGGATCAAGTCGAAAGGCCGGCGCGGCAGATCGTCGAAGCCGCAGCCGCGCACGCTGCCCCGGTCCGCGAACACGGCCGCGAGCCCTTGCGCGCGATCGGCAGTGCGGTTGGCGATCACGATTTCCTCGGGGCCATGCTCGAGCAGCGGCGCGACGATGCCGCGCGTGGCGCCGCCGGCGCCGAGGATCAGGATGCGGGTGCCGGCCAGCGCCAGGCCGAGGTTCAAGGTCAGGTCGCGCACGAGGCCGGCGCCAGCGGTGTTGTCGCCGATGACCTTGCGCCCCTCGACGCGCGCC
>CAZPJE010000072.1:0-21081 GCA_964586725.1 uncultured Steroidobacteraceae bacterium
CGTCGCGCGGCGCGTGCTGAAGATCGGCGTGCGCGCGCCGGACCGCGTCGAAGTACTCGACGGCCTCGCCGATGGGGAGTCGTTCGTCGACCGGCCGCCGGCCACGCTGCGCGACGGCCAGCGGGTGCGGGTGCGCAGCCAGGGCCCATGAATCTCTACTTCGACATCGCCCTCAGTCACCTGCGCAGCCGCCGGCGACAGACGGTGGTGTCGCTGCTGGGCGTGGTGCTCGGGGTCGGCTTTTTCCTTGCGGTCTCGTCGCTGATGCGCGGCTCGGAACAGGACCTGATCCGGCGCCTGGTCGACACCGCGCCGCACATCACGGTTTACGATGAGTTCCGCGATGCGCGGCCGCAGCCGGCGCGCATGCTGTATCCCGACGGTGCGGTCGCGATCCGGGGCGTGAAGCCGCGCTCGGAGCGGCGCGGCATCCGCCAGTACAAGCAGAAGCTCGCCACCATCGACGCGATCGACGGCGCACAGGCTGCGCCGCTGCTCGTCGGCCAGGCCATCTTCAGCTTCGCCGGCCGCGACGAGGCCGTGTCCCTGTCGGGCATCGAGCCAGCGCGGATGAAAGGTGTCAGCCGCATCGAGGAAGACATCGTCGCGGGGCGCCTCGATGCCGTCGACGGCAACCCCAACGGCATCATCATCGGCGAGGCCCTGGCCCGCAAACTGAGCCTGTCGATGAACGACACCGTCAGCGTCGTCTCGCCGATCGGCAACGTGCGCACGATGAAGATCGTCGGGCTGTTCCGCACCGGCAACGCGAACTACGACGAGAGCCAGACCTTCGCCCAGCTCGCGCGCGTGCAGTCACTGATGAACCGGCCCAACGTCGCCAACATGATCATCGTGCGTCTGCCCGATGCGTTCCCGGCGCGCGACGTCGCAGCCTATATAGAGCGCAGCACCGGCTACAAGTCGGTGTCCTGGCAGGAATCCAGCAAGGACCTGCTCGATGCGCTTGTGGTGCGCAACGTCATCATGTACACGGTCGTGGGCGCCATCCTGCTGGTGGCCTGCTTCGGCATCTACAACGTGATCTCGACCGTCGTGATCGAGAAGACCCGCGATATCGCGATCCTGAAGTCGATGGGCTTCCACGCGCGCGACATCCGCATGATCTTCACGATCGAGGGCGCCATCATCGGCCTCGCCGGCAGCGTGTTCGGTGTCGCGCTCGGCAGCGCGATGATGCGCGGCATCGAGCAGATCGAGATCAGGACACCGGCATCCGTCGATCCGGTCACGCTGCCGATCTACTGGGGTGCCGATCAGTTTGCCCTCGCCGTCGCATTCGCGCTGGGCTCGGCGATCGTCGCGGCGTGGCTGCCCGCCCGCAAGGGCGGGCGGGTGCAGCCCGTCGACATTCTGCGCGGCGCGGCATGAACAGCGCCCTTGTCGCATGAGCGTGCTGCGCGCCGAAGGCCTGACCCGCACGTTGACGGGCGAAGTGCCGGTCACGCTGGTCGCGGATGCCGATGTCACGATCGAGCGCGGCGAATTCGTCGTGATCCGCGGCCCCTCTGGATCGGGCAAGTCCTCGCTGCTCTACCTGCTCGGCCTGCTCGACCGTCCGACGTCCGGCCGGCTGCTGCTCGACGAAGAGGACACCAGCCAGTTCGACGAGGACCGGCTCGCGGAACTGCGGCTCGCCAAACTCGGCTTCGTGTTCCAGTTCCATTTCCTGCTCAACGAGTTCAGCGCCCGCGACAACGTCATGATGCCGATGCGACGCCTCGCGCGACTCGATCGCGACGCCCAGCAGCAGCGCGCGATGCAGCTGCTCGGCGACCTCGGCCTCGCAGGCCACGAGCACAAGCGGCCGTCACAGTTGTCGGGCGGTCAGCGCCAACGCGTCGCGATCGCGCGCGCGCTCGCGAATGACCCGCGCGTGATCCTGACCGACGAACCCACCGGCGCGCTCGACACGAAATCGAGCGAGAACGTGCGGGAGATCCTGCGCGAGCTCGCGACGGTGCAGGGGCGCAGCGTGATCGCCGTGACCCATGACGTCCAGTTCGCGAGCGCCGCCGACCGGCAGATCGAGATCGTGGACGGTCGCATCGTGCGCCCGAGCACGGTCGCGGCGTGACCGGCTAACATCGGCGCATGACCCGAACCAGACTCCTGCTGACCTGCTGCGTGCTGCTGTCGCTGCCGGCGCTGTCAGCCGCGACGCCCGCCGCTGTGCCCTCCGCCGCGCCCTCCGCCGCGCCCTCCGCCGCGCCCGCCGGCGAGCCCCGCGCCCCGCTCGATGCCGAGCTCGCCCGGATCCTGGCGCAGTTGCCTGGCCGCTACGTGGGGCTCGCGCCGCTGCCCGGGCAGCCCGCCGCGCCGCCGGCGCCGCTCTATCACCGCATCGTCACGCTCGATGCGCCGCGTCTCGGCCGCCATGTGCTGTACCACGAGATCACGCGTGATGGTTTCGAGTCGCAGCGCCCGCAGCAGCAGAAGATCTACGTGTTCGACACGAGCACGCGCCGCACGCGCAACTCGATGCGCTCGTGGGCCGTGCCGTTCGGCAGCGTGATCCCGGCGCCGGACCGCGACGCCGCCGCGCTCGCGGCGCTGGACCTGCGCCAACTGAAGTCGTTTCCGCGCGGCTGCGAGATCCGCTGGCGAACCACTGCAGCAGACTCGCCACGCCACATCGCCGAGGTGCTGCCCGAGGACTGCGCATTCCCCAGCGAGGCCTTCCGCCAGACCGTGCGGCCGTCGATGCGCTACGAGCTGGATGCGCGCTCGTTCACGCTGCACGAGGTGTTTTACGACGCCGAGCGCCGCCCGCTGTTCGCCGATCCCGGCCCGCTCCGGGCGCGGCGCGCGCGCACCATGCAGGAGGTGCTCGACGCCACGGCTGCGGCCGACTGGCGCCGGCCGGATCCGGCCCGCACGCTGTATCTGGATCTGCCCACAGGTCGCGTGATCCTCGAGCTCGCGCCGGCGTTCGCGCCGCGCACGGTCGAGAACCTGCTGACGCTGGCGAAGGCCGGCTGGTTCGACGGGTTGTCGATCAACCGCGTGCACGACAACTTCGTCGTGCAATGGGGCGACCCCGATGCGACCAAGCCGCAGGGGCGGGCAGCCGCCCGCATCGCGCCCGAGTTCACGCGCCGCTGGAGCGACGATCTCGCCGTGACACTGCTGCCGGACCCGGACGGCTTCGCGGCGCAGGTCGGTTTTGTCGACGGCCTGCCTGTCGCCGGCGATCGGGCGCGCGGCGAGATCTGGCCCGCGCACTGCTACGGCGCGCTCGGCGTGGGCCGCGACATCGCGCTGGACTCGGGCAACGGCAGCGAGCTGTACGTAGTCATCGGCCATGCGCCGCGCCAGCTCGAGCGCAACATCACGGTGGTCGGCCGCGTGCTGCGCGGCATGGAGTTGCTGGCCGCATTGCCACGCGGCACCGGGCCGCTGGGATTCTACGAGCGAGCCGAACAGCGCGTGCCGATCCGCGCGCTGCGCCTCGCCGCCGACCTGCCCGCGAACGAACGCGAGGCCATAGAAGTGTTGCGCACCGATACGGCAGCGTTCGACGACCTGATCGAAGCGCGGCGCAACCGGCGCGATGACTTCTATCGCGTGCCAGCCGGGCATGTCGACCTGTGCAACGTGCCGCTGCCGGTGCGCGCGGCACCGCAGCCTGCCCATGCGCAGCGCTGACTGCCTCGTCGTCGGCGCGGGCATCGGCGGCCTCGCCGCAGCGCTCGCGCTCGCGCGGGCCGGCCAGCGAGTGCGGGTGTTCGAGCAGGTCGCGGAGATCGGCGAAGTCGGCGCTGGCCTCAGCATCACGCCGAACGCCGGGCGCGCGCTGCTGCATCTCGGGCTCGGCGACGCCCTCGCGGCGATCGGCAACACGCCGCCGGTCGGCGCGATCCGTCACTACGCGACGGGCGACGTGCTGGTCACGCTGGCGCAGGACCAGAGCCGCGAGAAGTACGGCGTGCCGCTCTATCACGTGCACCGCGCCGATCTGCATGCCGCGCTCGCCGCCGCGCTGCGCGCGGCGCAGGGCGACGTGATCCACACCGGGTGCGCGCTCGAATCCTTGCAGCAAGGCGAACAGGGCGTCGTGGCGCGGTTCAGCGACGGCTCCACCGCGACCGGCGACTGCCTGATCGGCGCCGACGGCATCCACGCGGCGAGTCGCCGGCTGCTGTTCGGCAACGATCGTCCGAACTTCACCGGCTACATCGCCTGGCGTGGGCTCGTGCCCGGCGAGCGGGTTGCGACCGAACTGATCGACCCGCCGCTGTGCATGACCGTCGGTCCGCGCCGGATGTTCATGCGCTATCCGCTGCGGCGCGGCAAGTTGGTGAACTTCGTGGCCATCGCGCGGCGCGCGGCCTGGACCGAGGAGGGCTGGTCAGTGCCCGCCACCGTGGAGGAAGTGCTGACGGAGTTTGCGGACTTCGAGCCACGCGTGTTGCGACTGCTGGAGCTGACGCCACCCGAGCGACTGTTCAAATGGGGCCTGTTCGATCGCGACCCGCTGCCGAGCTGGACCCGCGGCCGCGCCACGCTGCTGGGCGACGCCGCGCACCCGATGCCGCCCTTCACCGGGCAGGGCGCCGTGATGGCGCTCGAGGATGCTGCGATCCTGGGGCGCGCAGTTGCGGCCGCCGACACTATCGAGGCCGCGCTGCAGCGCTACGAGACGGCGCGCCATGCGCGCGTCGTCACTGCACTCGAAATGTCGCGCGCGCGTTCGGAGCTCTATTTCGCCGACGATCCGCAGCAGCAGGTGCGCGCACTCGGTGCCGGCATGGCGGAGCTGCGCACGCTGTACGACTACGATGTGGCGACGGTCGCGGTATGACGCAGCGGCACGACCATGGACCCCTGACCCCCGTGACGATCGAGATCGTCGAAGGGGTCCTGGAATCGACCATGAGGGAGATCGAGGCACAGGTCGAACGCACCGCGCGCTCGACCAACATCCGCGAAGCCAACGATCACGTGCCGGCGATCTTCGATGCCGCCGGCCGGTCCGTCGCGTCCGTGTCATTCACAGCCAACGTGGATCCAATCCTCAAGCGCTGGCGACCCGAGGATGTGCATCCCGGCGACGTTTTCCTCTGGAACCACCCGTACGAATCAGATGGCGGAATCGGTCACCTGCCCGACCTGTGCCTGACGCTACCGGTGTTTGTCGACGGACGCGTAGTCGCCTGGGTACAGGAACTCGGCCACGTTCAGGACATCGGTGGAATCGTGCCGGGCAGCCTCTCGCAGACGGCCACCGAGATCTTCCAGGAAGGGTTGATTGTCCCGCCACTCAAGCTCTATGAACGTGGCGTGCGCAACGACTCCGTGCATCGCCTGCTGCTCGCCAACACCCGCTTTCCCGACGACATGGAAGGGGACGTCGACGCCATGCTCAGTGGCGCGAGGCTCGGCGTCACCCGACTCGAGTGGCTCTGCGGGCAGCACGGTGCGGAAAAGGTAGAACGCGCGTTCGAGGCCCTGATCGATCGCTGCAGAAGGACGCTACTGGAGGCGATCTTTCCCCAGATCCCGGACGGCAGCTACGAGTATGAGGACTTCGTCGAGTACGTCGATGTTTCTCCCGAGGAGCCGCGCCAGTTCATCCGGATCTTCCTCCGCATGACCAAGTCCGCGGATCGTCTGTTGTTCGACTTCACCGGCACCGACGGGCAGGTGCGCGGGTCGATCAACTTTCCGGCCGACGCCCGCTTCTACGCCCGCGCGCTGTTGTCGACCTTCAAGGCGCTGCAGCCTGACCTGCTGGTCAACGACGGCGTGCTCGAGGTTGTCGAAGTGCGTGTACCGGAGGGGACGGTGCTGAATCCTCGCTTCCCGGCCGCCTGCAGCTATCGACACTATCCGCTGATCCGCTGCTTCAGTGTTGTACTCGGTGCACTCGCGCGTGCGCTCGGCGGCCGCGTGCCACAGGGCGCGGACAACATGAGCGGCATCAGCTTCAGCGGCACACGCGGCGAGACCGGACAGACGTGGTACCTGTCGATGCCGCTGGGCGGAGGTTCATGCGGCAGGCCGGTAGCGGACGGAACCGATACCGTCCTGATGACCCCGGGCCGCAATGTCCCGAGTGAGTACGGCGAGACGTTCTATCCGCTGCGCATCCGCGAATTCGGCCTCAACCCGGATTCGGGCGGACCCGGCCAGCATCGCGGGGGTCTCGGCTACCGCATCCTGATCGAATTCCTGGCACCCGCTCGGGTTCGTGTCCGCACGGACCGCTACTACCTCGAGCCAACTGGTGTCCATGGCGGCATGCCCGGCGGCACCGCCCAGTTCGTCATCAACCCAGGCACTGCCGACGAGCGTGCATTGCCTGGAAAGTCCGATGCTGGCGAAGTCAAGGCAGGCGACATGCTGCTGGTGACGAGCCCGGGTGGCGGCGGGTGGGGCGATCCGCTCGAGCGTGATGCGGCCCTGGTGACGCTGGACGTCGAACGCGGCCTCGTCACTGCGGCAGCGGCGCGCCAACACTACGGCGTCGTGGTCGGCGACGAAGACGCCACCGCCGCACAGCGTCGCGAGCTTGCTGCCCGTCGCGGGCCGCGCCCCATGTTCGACCGAGGCGAGCGCTATCGGGAATTCGTACGTCGCGGTGTGATCCAGCCACGCACGAGCGACCAATGAGCGGCTGGCGCTTCGCGATCGACTCGGGCGGCACCTTCACCGATCTCGTTGCCATCGGGCCCGACGGGCGCGAACTCGCCCTGAAAGTCCCGTCCGTGCCCGCAGAGCCCGTGATGGGGCCGATGAACGCCATCGAGGCTGCACTGCGGGAGCTCGGCGATGTGCCCGTCGAGGACGTGGCACACGGCACGACCGTCGGACTCAACGCGCTGCTTCAGCGTCGATTCCCGCGCGTCGCGTTGCTCGTCACCCGTGGCTTTCGCAACGTGCTCGAGATCGCGCGCCATACGGTACCTGGCCAATGGGGCGCGATCTACTCATGGGTCAAGCCGCCGCGGGTCGTGCCACTCGAGTGGATCATCGAAATCGACGAGCGGGTTGATGCAAACGGCGTGGTGCTAGAGCCACTCGACGCCGCATCGGTCGCGTCGGCCGTCGAGCGCATTGCGACAGGCGAGGTCGAGACCGCCGCGATCTGCCTTCTGCACTCGTATCGCAATCCAGCGCATGAGCAGGCGATCGCGAAGGCGTTGCGCGATCGACTTCCGACACTGCCGTTATCGCTGTCGTCAGAGATCATGCCGGAGTTTCGCGAATACGAGCGCATGGTGACCACGGCGACCAACGCAGTGCTGACTCCACTTGTCGGCCGGTATCTCGCACAGTTCGGCACCCAGGCGCAGGCCAGGCTCGGTGCCGCAACGCGAGTATTCGTCATGCGTTCCGCGGGCGGCGTAGTCGCCGTCGACGAAGCGGCCAGGCAACCACTGCGCACAGCCCTCTCGGGACCGGCAGGCGGCGTCCTCGGCATGTCCCGACTCGCGCTCGAAGCCGGCCATCGGCGCGCCCTGACCTTCGACATGGGCGGCACGAGCACCGACGTCGCGGCAGTCGAAGACGGGGATCCGCCGCTGACGACCGAAGCCATGGTCGACACCTACCCGCTGCGTGCTCCGACCATAGATCTGGTGACGATCGGTGCTGGAGGCGGCAGCATCATCGCGCTCGGGCTTGGTGGGCGGCTCACGGTGGGCCCGACCAGTGCAGGAGCGGTGCCCGGACCCGCCTGTTACGAGCGCGGTGGCACTCAACCCACAGTGACTGACGCGAACCTCGTGCTGGGTCGTCTGCCCGGGGCATTGCTTGGGGGTTCCATGCCACTGAGCGTGGATGCAGCGAAGGCCGCGCTGTGGCCAATTGCCACCAGCCTCGGACTCGAGGTCGAGGCGCTAGCGGCCACTGCCGTCGAGATCGTCGACAACAACATGGCGGGCGCGGTGCGTCAGGTGTCCATCCGGCGCGGCATCGATCCGCGCGACTACACGCTCGTCGCGTTCGGCGGCGCTGGTCCGCCGCATGCCACGCGTCTTGCCGAGCTCGTTGGCATTCGCCGCGTGCTGGTGCCGCCACATCCGGGCATGGGCAGCTGCAATGGCATGCTGATCGCCGATGCAATGCTCGATGAGGTGCGCACCTGTGTGCTGACCGGTCATGCATTGAATGCCGGCACCCTGCACACTGTCCAGGGCGAACTCGCAGCCAGCCTCGAGGCGAAGGCACTCGACCTGCCGCCAGGCGTGCGTCGTTTCCGCTATCGCATCGACCTGCGCTATGTCGGGATGGGATCCGAACTGCGCATCGGCCTCGAACCGCATGATCTCGAGCAGCCCGATCTCAGCACGTTGTTCGATCGCTTCCACGCCGATTACCGGCGACTGTTCGGCTACGACTATCGCGGTCGCCATTCGATCGAATCGCTCGCGCTGCGCGGTGAAATGCGCGTCGCACGCCTAGGGCAACTGCCGCCGGTGAAGCTACCGGCGAGCACTCAGAGGATCCTGCCACGCACGCAGCGCAGCGCGGTACTCGGCACCGACGGGGTCAGAACCGACCTGGGGGTATTCGCGCGCGACGATCTGCCAGTTGGCTGGAGCGCAAGCGGGCCATTGTTCATCGACCAGTATGACTCGACGACACTGGTGCGCCCGGGGCAACGCGTTTCAGTGGACCCCCATGGCAACCTGCTGATCGAAATCGCGGCGTGAAGCGGATATCGACGAGCCTCGCCATGACCGTCGCCGCGCTCGGCCTGCTAGTCGGCTGCGATGGCAGCGACAGTCCGACAGACGGTCGGGCAAGGTCAGGCACTGCGGACGTTAGCGTTGCCACGACACTCGCGCCACGGATGGGTGGCCTTGCACCGGCCGGCACTGCCGCCGATGTCTATTGGCAGCGCTTCGCCGCAACAGCACGCACGATCAGCAACGGACGCGTTGATCCCGTCATGCTGACGCGCGGCGAAGTCGGCAGTGACGAACAGATCCTCCAGGCGTTGCGTCGCAACCGGCTGCAGATCGCCGTCAACGGCGCGCATTCGATTTCAAGTGCAGTACCCGAGTTCGCCGTGCTTGGACTGCCTTACATTTTTGACAGCGACGCGCAGGCCGAGTTCGTCGCCAGTGGCTTTCTCGTCGCACGACTCGATCCGTTGCTTCGCCAACACGGACTTCGCCTGCTGCGGCTCTTGCCAATGGGATTCCACAATCTGTATGCACGCCGAGATGTCCGTGTGCCCGCGGACCTGAACGGCCTGCGGGTGCGGCAGCCGAGCGACCCCGCCAGTGCCGCCTACGCACAAGCGCTGGACCTCGATCTAGCGCCATTGCCTGCCAGCGAAATCGTCACGGCACTTCAAACCGGACTGATCCAGGCCGGCACGACTGTCACGCTGAACTATCTGTGGAGCGGCATGACGCGCTACGCGCCGCGGCTCACGCTGACGCGCCATGCGTATCTGTTCAACGCAGTGCTCGCCAATGAGCGCTGGTGGAACAGCCTCTCGGACGCCGACCGCATCGTGATAGAGAGTTCTTTCGGTTCGGCAGCCGAGTACGTCGAACTGATGCGCGCAGCCGAAGCACGCGACCTGGAAGGGGCGACGGCGCGGAGCGAAGTCACGACGATAGAACTGACGGACGCTGAACTCGCACAGTGGCGTGCACCAGCGACGGGTGTCGCACAACGGATGGTCGGCGAACTTGGCGAGGACTCTCGGTCCGTTTACGAAGCGATGCTGGCCGGCCGCGCCGCCTGGATGCAGAGCCTGCAACGGCGCTAATGATCACCGCCTGGTTCACAACCCAGTTCGCTGCCCGCCAGCGCACAACCCGTACCGGGCCCCTTGTAGACGCAACCCGCCTTCATGACGGGCTCGACTCGCTCGAGCAGGCTCACGTCCCCAATCGGATCGCCACGCACCGCGATCAGGTCCGCATGCGGACCCACCGCGAAGATGCCCGCCTGGCCCTTTAGGGGGCCACCAGCTCTGCGCCATTCAGCGTCGCGGCCTGCAAGGCCTGCGCGGCGCGACGATAGGCAGCGCCGCCCGGACAATGCTGCGAAGCTGCTTCATAATGGCGACCGTGTCATGAATATCGACGCCAAGCGCAAGGCAGCGGCCGGATCGCTGCAGGCTCCACTCGCCAGTGGTAAACCACCGCAGGTGCGCGTCGGTCGTGAGACGGCCGGCCGCAGCGGCAAGGGCGTCAGCGTGATCACCGGCCTGCCCCTGACCGGTGATGCGCTGACGGCGCTGGCCACTCAGCTCAAGAAGCGCTGCGGCTCAGGCGGCACGGTGCGCGATGGCGTGATCGAAATCCAGGGCGACCACCGCGACCTGCTCGTGCAGGAACTTACCCGACTCGGCTACCCCGCGAAGCGTTCCGGCGGCTGACGCCGCCACGCCCCGGGCCGAAGCTGCGCGTGCCACCGCTGGGGCCCGCGGCGCCACCGCTGCGCTGCCCGCCGCCCTGCGGCGCGCGCGCCTGGTTCGGGCGCGATTCATCACGCCGTGAGCCACCACCGCCACCGCGATGTCCCTGGCCCTGGCCGCGACCACCGTGGCCGCCTTGGCCACCGCGCGGCCCCTGCGCCGCGCGCGGCTGCTGCGCGCTGCGCGGATCGACGTAACCGTATTCGACGTTGCGCGACGCAGCGGCCGTCGGCGCCTGCTCGTAGGCGGGCAGCGTCGAGAACGGAATCGAGCGCTTCATCGTGCGCTCGATGTCGCGCAGCAGCGAAGCCTCATCCGGAGCCACCAGCGACACGGCAGAGCCGGTCGAGCCGGCGCGGGCGGTGCGACCAATGCGATGCACGTAGTCCTCGGGCACGTTCGGCAGCTCGTAGTTGACGACGTGCGGCAACTCCTTGATGTCGAGGCCGCGCGACGCGACTTCGGTGGCGACCAGTGCCGTGATCTTGCCTTCCTTGAAATCCGCCAGCGCCCGCACGCGCGCGTTCTGGCTCTTGTTGCCATGGATCGCGTTGGCGCGGATGCCGGCGGCATCGAGCTGCTCGGCGAGCCGGTTCGCCCCGTGCTTGGTGCGCGTGAACACGAGCACCTGCTCCCAGGCACCTTCGTCGGCGACGCCGTGCTTGAACAGATGCACGAGCAGATGGCGCTTCTGGTCCTTGGCGACGCGATAGGCAACCTGATCGACCCGCTCGGCGGTCGTGTTGCGGGCCGCCACTTCGACGGCGATCGGGTCGCGCAGCATGCGCTCGGCGAGGCCGCGGATGTCCTCGGAGTAGGTCGCCGAGAACATCAGGTTCTGGCGCTGCGCCGGCAGCATCTTCAGGATGCGCTTGATCGCATGGATGAAGCCCATGTCGAGCATGCGGTCGGCTTCGTCGAGCACCAGGTGGCGCACGGCCGAAAGATCACCATAACCCTGCTCGACCAGGTCGATCAGGCGACCTGGGGTCGCGATCAGGATGTCGCAGCCGGCTCGCAGGCCGTCGATCTGCGGGCGTTCGCCCACGCCACCGAAGATCACGAGCGGGCGCAGCTTCTTGTACTTGCCGTAGTCGCGCACGTTCTCGACGATCTGCGCGGCGAGCTCGCGGGTTGGAGTGAGCACGAGCACGCGCGGCAGGCGGCCTTCGCTTGCGCCCAGCTTCTGCAGCAGCGGCAGCACGAAGCTGGCGGTCTTGCCGGTGCCGGTCTGCGCGCCGGCGAGGACATCGCGGCCGCTGAGCACCGCCGGAATTGCCTTCTGCTGGATGGGAGTCGGCGTGGTGTAACCCTTTTCGGCAACAGCACGCAGCAGCTCGGGCTCGAGCCCGAGAATTTCAAATGACATGTCTAGAGAATCCTTGTTGTGACTCGCCAGGCACTTGACGTGCTGCGGTCAGAAGCGAGGGAGTTGGAAAGATCGAGGCTGAGCCCGAACAAAGGGGGCGCTGACCGCGCGACCCTGATTTGATCTGCGCACTATACACGAAACGGGTCGCCCGCGTTCCAGTATCGCGTCACATTGCGCGACCACACGCGCATCCACTAAGTTCCGTGCGTGGACAAGGATGCTCCAGTTGCCGGCGCGCTGCTCGAAGTCGAGGGACTGACCCGTCGCTACAGCGCAGACCGCGAGCCGGTGCTGAGCGGCATCGACCTCGCGCTGCGGCCTGGCGAATATGTCGCGATCATGGGCGAGTCGGGGGTCGGCAAGTCGACGCTGCTGAATCTGCTCGCCGGGCTCGACCGGCCGGACGCCGGACGCATCCGCTTCGAAGGGGTCGATTACGCGAGCCTGGATGACGACGCGATGACGCTGCTGCGGCGGCGCGAGTTCGGCTTCGTGTTCCAGGCCTTCCACGTGCTGCCCTACCTGACCGTCGCGCAGAACGTCGCGCTGCCGCTCGAACTGCTCGGCACGAGCGGCGCCGCGGCGGCCGAGCGCGTCGACGCGATGCTCGCGGCCACCGGGATCGCGCCGCTCGCGCAGCGGCATGCGCGCGAGCTGTCGGGCGGCGAACTGCAGCGCGTCGCGATCGCGCGCGCCCTGGTGCATCGGCCGTGCCTGCTGCTGGCCGATGAACCCACCGGTAACCTGGATCCGACCACGGCCGCGGCGGTGCTCGCACTGCTGCGCGAACAGCTGCGCGCGCAGGGCGGCGCGGGCCTGCTGATCACGCACTCGGAAGCGGCAGCGGCGACCGCCGATCGCGTGCTGCGGCTCGACGGCCGTTCACTGCGCACCGTGACGCGCGCATGAGCGCGGCGACCCGGGCGGCACTGCGCCTGCTCGCTCTTGCGCAGTGGCGTGAACAGCCGTTGCGCGTGCTGCTGACGCTGGTCGTGATCGCGCTGGGCGTGGCGCTGTCGTCTGCGGTCTATCTGATCAACGCCGGCGCGCTCGGCGAGTTCAACCAGGCGACGCGCCGGCTGGTCGGCGAAGCAGACCTGATCATCCGCGGCGGCGATGCCGGCTTCGACGAAGCCGTGTTCGCGGGCGTTGCCCGCACCGATGGCGTGCGCATGGCGAGCGCGGTCGTCGCGATCGACGTCGCGCTGCCGGGACGCACGCAACCGCTACGGCTGCTCGGCGTCGATCCGCTGCGCGCCGGTGTGATCCAGCCGCAGCTGCTCGGCGACGTCGCGGGCCAGTTGTTCGAACTGTTCGAACCGGATGCCGTGCTGCTGAGCCCGGCCGCGGCCGACTGGCTGGGCGTCACGCGGGGCGACACGTTCGAGGTCGGTGTCGGCAGCAACACGCGCAAGCTGCGCGTGCTCGGCTTGCTCGCGACGCAGAACACGCCGCAGCGACTGGCCGTCATGGACATCGCGTCGGCGCAGTGGCTGTTCGGCCGGCTCGGGCGCATCGACCGCATCGACCTGCGCGTCGCGCGCGATGCCGACGTCGCGACGCTGCGGCGCGCGCTGCAGGCACGGCTACCGCCGGGCGTGCGCCTAGTCGAACCGGAGATCGAGCGCGATCGCGCCGTCACGGTCACGCGCGCGTATCGCGTCAACCTGAACATGCTGGCGCTGGTATCGCTGCTGACCGGCGCCTTCCTGGTGTTCTCGACCCAGTCGCTGGCCGTGCTGCGCCGGCGCCAGGCGCTGGGGCTGCTGCGCGCACTCGGCCTGCGGCGCGGCGAGCTGCAGTCCGCATTGCTTGCAGAGGGCATCGCGTTCGGCGCCGTCGGTGCACTGTTCGGCGTGCTGCTCGGACAGGCGCTGGCCTGGGCCGTGCTCGCCTGGCTGCAGGGCGATCTCGGCGCGGGTCAGCTCGCCGTCAGTGCGATCGAGCGGCGCATCGCCTGGGGCCCGCTCGCGGCGTTCTTCGCGGTGGGCACTGCGATTGCCAGCGCCGGCGCCTGGGTGCCCGCGCTGGAAGCGGCACGGCGCGCGCCGGCACTGGCGCTGCGCGCCGGCGACGCGGAGCCCGCGCTGCTGCGCCTGCGCAGTCTGGTGCCGTCGCTGCTGTTGCTCGCCGCCGGCATCGGCCTCGCGCTGCTGCCAGCCACGGCCGACGTGCCCGTGTTCGGCTACAGCGCGATCGCCGCACTGCTGCTGGGCGCGGTGCTCGCCGTGCCGCGCGTCACCGGCGTGCTGCTGGGCTGGTTGCCGGTGCCGCGGCAACACATGGTCGCGCTGGCGCTGACACGGCTGCGCGGCAGCATCGGGCAGAGCACGGTCAGCCTCGCGGCCATCATCGTCAGCTTCAGCCTGATGGTCGCGATGGCGATCATGGTCTATTCGTTCCGGCTGTCGTTCGACGAGTGGCTGACACGCACGCTGCCCGCGCCGGTGCAATGGCGCATGACGCCCGGTAACGACACGGCCAGCCTCGATCGCGCGAGCCAGGCGCGCATCGCCGCGCTCGACGGCGTGCAGGAACTGCAGTGGCAGCGCAACCAGCAACTGCTGCTCGACCCGGCGCAGCAGCCCGTCATGCTGATGGCGCGCGACGTGCGGCCCGCGCATGACATCGACACCGACCCGAGCGGCCTGTCGCTCGCGCTGGTGGACACGGCGCCCTCGCTGCCTGCCGATGCGCGTCGCGCCTGGGTCTCGGAAGCCATGCTCGATCTGTATGGCGCGGCGCCCGGCAAGGCGCTGTCGCTGCCGCTCGCCGGTCGAGAGGTCGCGTTCACCGTCGCCGGCGTGTTCCGCGATTTCGGCCGCTCGACCGGCACGGTCGTCATCGACCGCACCGACTACATCGCGCTGACCGGCGACGCGACGGCCAACGAGGGCGCGGTCTGGCTCGCGCCTGCCGCAGCGGCAAAACCAGTCATGGATGCACTGCGTGCGGTCGCGCCCGGGCTGATCGAGGTCCGCGGCAGCGACGACATCCGCCGCCTGTCGATGCGCGCCTTCGACCGTGCGTTCGCGATCACCTACGCGCTCGAAGCCGTGGCCGTCGCGATCGGCCTGCTGGCGATCGCGTTCGCGAGCAGCTCCAACGCCCTCGCCCGGCGCGCCGAGTTCGGCATGCTGCGGCATCTGGGCCTGCGGCGTCGCGACGTGCTGACAACGCTCGCCTCCGAAGGCCTGCTGATGGGCAGTCTCGGCGTCGCCTACGGCCTCGCCGTCGGCTTTGGCCTCAGCACCGTGCTGGTGTATGTGGTCAATCGGCAGAGCTTTCGCTGGAGCGTGGATCTCGCGCTGCCGCTGTGGCAGCTCGCAGCGATCAGCGCATTGCTCGTGATCGCCGCGGCCGTCACGTCCACGCTGGCGGGTCGTCGCGCGCTGCGCGGCGACGCGATCCGTGCCGTGAGGGAGGACTGGTGACACGCTGGCGCGCTGCCGCGCTCGCGGCGCTCTGCGTCGGACTCGCAGGCACGGCGACACAGGCCGACACCCACGATTTCCCGCGCGTTCGGCCCGGCATGCAGATCGACCTGCCGCGTGACCACGGCGCGCACCCGGACTATCGCACCGAGTGGTGGTACGCGACGGGCTGGCTCGAAACCGCAAGCGGTGAAGCACTGGGCTTCCAGGTCACGTTCTTCCGCACGCGACCGCAGCGCCGGGTCGACAACCCCAGCGCGTTCACCGCGCGCGAGCTGATCATCGCGCATGCGGCGATCAGCGATCCGGCGCGCGGCCGCCTGTGGAAGGACCAGCGTCTCGCGCGCGCGGCGCTGGGCCTGGCCGGCGCCGCCACCGAGGACACGCGCACATGGCTCGACGACTGGCGCTTCGAACGGCGCGGCGCGAGCTACATCGCGAAGATCGACAGCGATGACTTCGGCTTCGAGCTCGAGCTCGCGACGACGCAGCCGCCGCTGCTGCAGGGCCCGCGGGGTTACAGCCGCAAGGGGCCCGACCCTGAATCGGCGAGCCTGTACTACAGCCAGCCGCAGCTGAAAGTCAGCGGCACGATACGGCGCGGCGAGCGCCGCGAGCGCGTCACGGGCATGGGTTGGCTCGACCACGAGTGGTCGAGCGCGCTGCTCGATGCGGAAGCGGCAGGCTGGGATTGGGTGGGCCTGAATCTCGATGACGGCGGCGCGCTGATGCTGTTCCGGATCCGCGATCGCGCCGGCCGCAGCCGCTGGGCCGGTGGCAGCTTCCGCGACCGCACCGGCCAGGTCCGCGAGTTCGCGCCGACGGAGATCGAGTTCCTGCCCGGTCGCCGCTGGCGCTCGCCGCGCACCGGCGTGACCTATCCTGTGACGTTTCGGATCCGCGCACCGGGATTCGATGTCACGCTCGAGCCGCTGCTCGATGACCAGGAGAGCGACACGCGCGCCTCGACGGGCGCGATCTACTGGGAAGGCGCGGTCACCGCGCTGCGGGACGGGCGGCGCATCGGTCGCGGCTATCTCGAGCTGACCGGCTACGGCGAAGTGCTGCGGCTGCCCTAGCGCGCGTCGAGTTCGCTCCACCGCGCGTAGGCAGCCTCGACCGCGGCACCAAGCTCGGCGAGACGCGCGAGGGCCGCGCTGACCTCGCCGTGCGGCCGGGCGTAGAACGCCGGATCGGCGACTTCGGCTTCGAGCGCAGCCTTGTCGGACTCCAGCGTTTCGATCTGCGCCGGCAGCTGCTCGAGTTCGCGCTGTTCCTTCCAGCTCAGGCGACGCCCCTTGGCGACAGGCGGCGCTTCCGCCGCAGCGGCGGCCGGCGCGGCGGCGCGATTCGGTTCACCCTGTTTCCGGCTCGCGCGCAACTGCGCGGCGCGCCAGGCGGTGAGCTCGCCGTAGCCGCCTGCGAAATCGCGGATGCGCCCGTCGCCCTCGAACACCAGCAGGCTGGTCACGACATTGTCGAGGAAGGCGCGATCATGGCTGACCAGCAGCACGGTGCCGGGGAATTCGCTGGCTTTCTCCTCGAGCAGCTCGAGCGTGTCGATGTCGAGGTCGTTGGTGGGCTCATCGAGCACCAGCAGGTTCGCGGGACGCGCGAACAGGCGCGCGAGCAGCAGGCGGTTGCGCTCGCCGCCCGACAGCGTGCCGGCGGGCGTGCGGAACTGATCCGGACGGAACAGGAAATCCTGCAGGTAACCCGACACGTGCCGGGTTTCGTCGCCGATCCGGATGAAATCGCTGCGCGCCGCGACGTTGTCGGCGACGCTCGCATTCAGGTCGAGCTGTTCGCGCTGCTGGTCGTAGTAGGCGATTTCGAGTCGCGCGCCGCGCCGCACGCGGCCAGCGGTCGGCTCGAGTTCGCCGAGCAGCAGGCGGATCAGCGTGCTTTTGCCGGCGCCGTTCGGGCCGACGATGCCGATACGATCACCGCGCATGATGCGCGTCGTGAGGTCACGGATCACGACCCGGCCGTCGAACGCGACCTCCGCATGTTCGCACTCGAACACGAGCTTCGCCGACTCTTCCGCCTCGGCGATCCTGATCTGCGCCTGCCCCTGGCGATCGAGCCGCGCGCGATGCTGTTCGCGCAGCGCATACAGCGCCCGCACGCGACCCTCATTGCGGGTGCGGCGAGCCTCGACGCCCTTGCGGATCCACACCTCTTCCTGCGCGAGCTTCTTGTCGAACAGCGCGCGCTGCTGCGCTTCGGCGGCGAGCTGTTCGGCCTTGCGCTGCTGGTACGCATCGTAGTTGCCGGGCCATGACGACAGCACGCCGCGATCCAGTTCGACGACGCGCGTCGCGAGCGCGTTGACGAAGCGCCGGTCGTGGCTGACGAACAGCAGCGCGCCACGATACTCGCGCATCACGCCCTCGAGCCACTCGATCGCTTCGATGTCGAGGTGATTGGTGGGTTCATCGAGCAGCAGGACATCCGGCTCGAGGACCAGCGCCCGCGCCAGCAGCACGCGCCGCTGCCAGCCGCCGGACAGCGCCTCGAAGCGCGCCGCCCCATCCAGCCCGAGGCGCGTCATGACCGTCTCGACGCGATGCTCCGCTTGCCAGCCGCCCGCCGCGTCGAGTTCGCGCGATAGCCGCGCGATCTCGCGTCCCAGCGGTTCGTCATGCGTGCGCGCGAACTCGGCGCTCGCGGCATCGAACGCGGCGCGCAGCCGCGCGACCTCGGGCAGGCCGGCGGCGACCACCTCGGCCACCGTGCCGCTCGCGACCGCGCCGACATCCTGGACCAGCATCGCGACCCGTGCGCCGGGCCGGACCCAGACCGCACCGGCATCCGGCAGCGCCGCGCCGCTGACGAGCCGCAGCAGCGACGACTTGCCCTCACCGTTGCGGCCGACGACGCAGACCCGCTCGCCTGCCTCGACCTGCAGCGAGGCATCGTCGAGCAGCGGACGCGAACCGTAGGCCAGCGAGACCCGATCGAGCCGGAGCAGCACTCAGGCGCGCACGGCTTTCGCAGCCATGCCGTGCTGGTCGAGCCAGCGCAGCGCGGCGGAAAACGCCGCGGTCGCATCGGCCTTGTTGTACGACGGCCGGTAGTCGGCATAGAAGCCGTGCTGCGCGAGCGGATAGACGATGATCTCCGAGGCGCGCGCCGCGGCCGAACCGCCGGCCAGCGCCTTGCGCATCTGCTCGACGCCGTCGAGCGGAATGCCGCCGTCCTTGCCGGCGTAGAGGCCGAGCACCGGCGCCTTCAGCTCACCGGCGACATCGACCGGATGGCGCGGCTGCAGCGGATTCGGCTGGCCGACGACGCGGCCATACCAAGCCATGCCCGCCTTGACGCGCGGATTGTGCGCGGCATACAGCCAGGTGATGCGCCCGCCCCAGCAGAAGCCGGTCACGGCGATGCGCCTGGCCTGGCCGCCGTTGCGCGCTGCCCAGCGCACCGTGGCATCGAGATCGCTCATGACCTGCGCATCGGGCACCTTGGCGACGATGTCGCGCATCAGCACCTGGATGTCCGTGATCGTCGCCGGATTGCCCTGGCGCGCGAACAACTCCGGCGCGATCGCGAGGTAGCCCAGTTTCGCGAAGCGGCGGCACACGTCCTTGATGTGCTCGTGGACGCCGAAGATCTCCTGCACGACGAGGATCACGGGCGCGTCGCGCAGCAATCGCTTCGGTCGCGCGCGGTAGGCCGGCAATTCGCCGCCGTCGACCGGGATGCGCACCTCACCCGCCTCGAGTCCCTCGGTGTCGGTCGTGATCGCCTGCGCGCCGACCGGGCCCGCCGCCGCGGCAAAGCCCGCGCCCAGCGAGGTGACCAGGAAGCCGCGCCGGTCGAGACCGGACAAAGGTCGCAGACTGCGCAGTTCGTCGGCGGTGGCACTCGTCTTGCGGGTCGATTCCGTCATACAGTCGGCTCCATGCGTATCCTGTTTTATCTGGCGATCATAGTCGCGATTGTATGGCTCGTGCGCCGCTTGCTGCGCGACCGCGGCACGCCCACGCCGCCACCGGCCAACGATCCCGAGCCGCTGCCACCGGCGGCGCTGCCGCCCCCCGATCCAGCGGTGCCGACCACACCGGCCACGCGCATCCGGCTCGGACCGCTCGCCGAGAGCGCGGACGGCGCCCGTTCCGCCGCCGAGAGCCGCGGCGCACTGCAGGCGCTGCTGCTGGGCGTGCCGCAGCTCGACGCCAATGTCCCGGTCGCGCATGCGCGACTGGTCAACGACGTGCTCGCGTCGCTCGAGGACGCGAGCAACGAACCGAAGTACATGCCGCGCCGGCCGCTGCTGATCCCCGAGCTGATGCGCCTCGTGGCGGATCCGGACGCGTCACGTCGCCAGATGTCGGCGCTCGTGGCGCGCGACCCGGTGCTGGCGGCCGACGTGCTGCGCATGGCCAACAGTGCGCTGTATCGCACCGGTCCGACCGCGGTCGAGAGCATCGATCGCGCCGTCGCCGTGCTCGGCACCGACGGCATGCGCTCGGCGATCGCGGCAGCGCTGCTGCAACCGGTGTTCCGCACCCCGGCCGGCGCGTTCGCGCGCTTCCCGGCGCTGATCTGGGATCACGCCTTCATCTCCGGCCTCGCCGCTGAATCCTGCGCCGCGCTGCTCGAGAACGAAGATCCGTTCGCCGCGCAGCTGCTCGCGCTGCTGACCGGGCTCGGCCACATCGTCGTGTTCCGCGCGACGACCGAGCGCTACGCCGCAGAGTCCGGGCTCGAACCGAGCGCATCGGCGGTCGCGCGGCTGCTCGACCTGCAGGGCGCGGCGATCGCGCGCCGCATCGCGGCGGAGTGGGATGTCTCGGACCGTATGCTGATGGCCTTGTCTGACCAGCTCGCGGCGGCGCGCGGCATGTCGGATCAGCTATCGCCGCTCGGTCGCGCCGTGCTGCTGGGGAGTCGCATCGGCACGCTGGTGATGCTGCAGCGGGAAGGACAGCTCGACGCCGAAGCAGCCCGCGCAGCGGCGGTCGCGCAGGGCGCGCCGCGCGCCTTTGTCGACCGCCTATGGCCGCGCCTGACGCAGACGGCAGAGTGAGCCGCGCGGGCGGCTGGCTGATGTCCTTCGCGATCGGCAGCGCGCTTCAGCGCGCGTCCGGTTCGAGCCGCGACACGACCACGCGGCCGTCCTTCATGATCAGCCGCAGCGTCTCGTCCGGGCGCTCCAGCACGCGGATGTCCTCGAGCGGATTGCCGTCCACGATCAGCAAGTCCGCCATCGCGCCGGCCTCGATGACGCCGAGCCGGCCGTAGGGATTGCGCGGCCCGGACAACGCCAGCAGTTCGCCGTTGATCGAAGTCGCCTGCCGCAGGATCTCAAGCGGCGTGAACCAGCGCAGGCGGGCGCCGAATTCGCGCGACTCCCAGGCGAACACCCGGGATGCGCCGAACACATCGGTGCCGAAC
Source organism: uncultured Steroidobacteraceae bacterium (assembly GCA_964586725.1). GTDB lineage: Bacteria > Pseudomonadota > Gammaproteobacteria > Steroidobacterales > Steroidobacteraceae > UBA964. Next base: position 20,621 of record CAZPJE010000072.1, read on the forward strand.
GCGACGCGCACGCCGTGCTTCTTCGCGAGCTGCATCATGCGGTCGAGCCCGGCGGACACGAGCTGCGACTTCTCGCGCTGCGCGAGCTGCGCCGGCGTCGGTGGGGGCCCGGCCGCGCCGGCCGGCGGCGCGAACACGCCGCTGAACACATAGGCCTGCGGCGACAGGAACACGCCGCGCTCGGCGATCAGCTTCATGGTCGCCTCGTCGATCAGGTGCGCATGCTCGATGCTGCGCACCCCCGCCTCAACGGAACGGCGGATCGCCGTCGGCGTGTAGGCGTGCACGGCGACGTAGGTGCCCCAGTCGGCCGCCGCCTGCACGGCGGCGCGCAGTTCGGCGTCGAAGTACTGCACGCTGTCGATCGGGTCGTAGCTGGACGAGATCCCGCCGCCCGCTGCCAGCTTGATCTGCGTCGCGCCCTGGCGCAGCTGTTCACGCACGGCAGCAGTGACCTCATC
>CAZPJE010000073.1:0-4768 GCA_964586725.1 uncultured Steroidobacteraceae bacterium
GGCCGCGAGTCGCACGTAAGCCTTCTTCCAATCCTGGGTGCGGCCCGGCGTCTTGCCGAAGCGACGCGCCTTGCCCGATTCGTTGACGACCTGTACCGCCGCGACCTTGACGGGGAACATCAGTTCCACGGCCGCGCGGATGTCGGTCTTGGTCGCATCGCGACGGACACGGAACGAATACTGGTTGCCGTTCTGCATCGCCAGGGACGTCTTTTCGGTGATGTGCGGCGCGAGCAGCACCGTCATCAGACGTTCCCGGCCGAGCTTGCGGATAGCGTGCGTGGCGGGCCTCATTGCAGGCGCTCCTCGATCATCTTGACGGCGCCAACCGTCATCAGGACCTTGTCGTGGCTCATCAGCGCCAGCGGATCCAGCGCGGCGGCCGGCAGCACGTCGACGTGCGGCAGGTTGCGCGCGGCCAGCAGCAGCTTCTCGTCGACCGCCTCGATGACGATCAGCACGTTGCTGAGGTCGTGCGCCTTCAGCTGCGCGAGCAGCGCCTTGGTCTTGGCGGCATCGACCGACAGCGTCTGGGTCACGACGAGGCGATCCTGGCGGACCAGCTCGCCCAGCATCGAGCGCAGCGCGCCGCGATACATCTTGCGATTGACCTTCTGTTCGAAGCTGCGCGGCTTCGCCGCGAAGGCGCGACCGCCGCCGACCCAGATCGGGCTGCGGATCGAGCCGGCGCGGGCCTGGCCCGTGCCCTTCTGGCCCCACGGCTTCTTGCCGCCGCCGCGCACTTCGGCACGCGTCTTCTGCGCCTTCGTGCCCGAGCGACCGGCGTTGCGATACGCGGTCACGACCTGGTGCACGAGGGCTTCGTTGAATGCGGCGCCGAAGGTTTCGTCGGAGACCGACACTTCGCCGCCACCACCTGACAGTTTGAGCTTCATGATGTCAGCCCTGGATTACGACTTCTTGGCGGCCTTGGCCGGGTTGGGCACGCTCTTGCCGGCGGCCTTGGTCGGCGCAACGTACTTGCGCCGCAGCTGCGCAGCAGCCTTGACGGACGGGCGCACGATGACCTGGCCACCCTCGGAGCCCGGCACCGCGCCGCGGATCAGCAGCACGTTGCGCGCGGCATCGACTTCGATGACCTTGAGGTTCTCGGTGGTGCGGCGCACGACGCCCATGTGGCCCGACATGCGCTTGCCGGCGAACACGCGGCCCGGCGTCTGGCGCTGGCCGATCGAGCCCGGGGTGCGGTGCGACACCGACACGCCGTGCGAGGCATTGTGGCCGGCGAAGTTGTGCCGCTTCATGGTACCGGCGAAGCCCTTGCCGATCGTGGTGCCGGTGACGTCGACCACCTGGCCCGCCTTGAACTGCTCGACGGTGAGCTCTGCACCCACCTTCAGTTCCGCGCCTTCGGCCGCTCCGAGGCGAAACTCGAGCAGCGCCTGGCCCGGGGCAGTGCCCGCCTTGGCGTAGTGGCCGGCCAGCGCCTTGCCGACCAGCTGCGGCCGCCGCGCGCCATAGGTGACCTGGACGGCCTTGTAGCCATCCGTTTCGGGCGTCTTGATCTGTGTGACGCGATTGGGCAGCACTTCGATCACGGTCACGGGCACGGATTCGCCCGCGTCCGTGAAGATCCGCGTCATGCCGCGCTTGCGACCGACCAGTCCGATTGCCATGAATCCACCTCGAAAATAAACCGTGCCCCGGCGCGTGCAGGCTGGTGTTGAAGACAACCGGAGACCAGGCGACGCAGGACGCGCCGCGGCAGTGTCTCGAGTGGTCTTGGCCCTGTCAGGAACCGGCCAACCTCGCTCGCGTGCCCCGTGCAGGGGCGGGCCCCGGCACTTACCGGGACCTCGAAGGGGCGCGAATGGTACTGCCTGGATGACGCCCTTGCAACACCCCCGGACCGGATTCGGCCCAGACCCAACCTCGACTCGCAGGGCTGTCAATTTTGAGGTACCGTTGTGGCTGTCAACTAAAACTGACATTCCTGGAGTCAGCGCCATGTGGGGAATGATCGCCAGCTTCCTGAGGACCCTCCGGCTCGCACTGCCCAAAGTCGGGGTGGGCTGGATGTTTGCGCTGCTGACCATCGACTTCAATCGCATCGCGATCGTCGAACTCGGCATCGCCGCGATCATCGTCACGACGCTGCTGTCGCTCCACTACTTCATGTCGCCGTTCCAGGTCGTGATCGGCCGCTTCGCCGACACGCATCCGCTGTTCGGCTTCCGCCGCACGCCCTACCTCGTGATCGCGAGCGGCATCGCGAGCCTGCTGTTCATGGCGCTCCCGACGGCGCTGCATGGCATCGCGGAGGGCTCGATGTTCTGGCTCGCCGCCGCGATCGTGCTGTTCGTGCTGTTCGGCCTGTGCGTCGCGACCATCGGCGATTCGTATCACTCGCTGATCGCCGAGGTCACCAACGAGCGCACGCGCAGCGGCGTGATCGCCGTGGTGTGGATCACGATGATCCTGAGCACCATCGTCGCCGCCGTGATCATGAACAAGGTGCGGCCGACCTACAGCCCCGAGTCGATGCAGCTGCTCTACAACCTGACGCCCTTCATCGTGATCGGCACGACGCTGCTCGGCGTCTGGGGCTTCGAGAAGCGCATGTCGCCCGCGCAGATGCGCGAAAGCGCCCAGCAGGCGCGGCTGGTCGCGCCGGCCGGCAACCCGCTGACGGTCGCCTACCGGACGCTGCAGCAGAGCCCGGAGAGCCGCACGTTCTTCCTGTTCATCTTCATCTCGATCTTCTCGATCTTCCTGCAGGACAACATCCTCGAGGTGTTCGGCGCCGAGGTGTTCGGCATGACCGTCGCCGAGACGACCCGCTTCCAGCCGGTGTGGGGCAGCGGCGTGCTGCTCGGCATGATCGCGATGGGCATCGCGAGCGTCGCGTTGACGCTCTCGAAGCGCACCACCGTGATCGTCGGCGCGATCGGCACCGCGATCGGCATGGCGACGCTGGCGATGGCGTCGCTGTTCTCGATCAGCGAACTCGTGCTGCCGGCGCTGTTCGGCATGGGCCTGTTCACCGGCATCTTCAACATCGGCGCGCTGTCATTGATGATGGAAATGACGGTGCCGGGCGCCACCGGTCTGTACATGGGCCTGTGGGGCACGTCGCAGGTGATGGCACAGGGCTCGGCGTCGATCGGCAGCGGCGTGCTGCACACGACGCTGATCGAAGGCGGCGTGCTGTCGCCGTCGGTCGCCTACGGCGCCATCTTCGGCCTCGAAGCAGTCGGCCTGCTGGTCGGCGCAGCGCTGGTCGTCGGCGTCTGCACCAAGCGCTTCCGCGCGACCCAGGGTGCGCCGCTGTCGCGTGCCGATCTGGCGCGCGCGATGGACGCCGGGTCGACCGCCTGACCGCCCCACAGGATCCCGGGCCGGGCGCGGCGCGCGTGAGCGGCACGAAGCTCGACTTCTCGTTCGACACGCGCGTCGTCGGACAGTACGACGCGCTGCGCGGCCACCCCCCCGCAGTCTCGGCGGCGATCGCCGCGGCCGTGGCCGACACCGCTGGCGCCGGCGCGCGCGTGCTCGAGCTCGGAGTCGGCACTGGTCGAATCGCGCTGCCCGTCGCCGCCGCCGGCTGCCCGGTCACCGGCATCGACCTGTCCGGCGACATGCTCGCAGCGCTGCACAAGCAGCTGCCGTTGCCCGCGGGCGCGGGCGTGGATCTCGTGCGGGGCGACATCGCCGCGCTGCCGTTCCGGGACAAGATGTTCGACGCAGCGATGGCCACCCACGTGCTGCACCTCGTGCCCGACTGGAAAGCGGTGCTCGGCGGCCTCGTGCGGGTGGTCCGCGACGGCGGCGCGCTTCTGCTCGGTCGCGACTGGGTCGATCCGGCCTCGATGGCCGGCCAGATCCGCATGGCCTTTCGCCAGGCCGTGATGCAGGCAGGGTTCCGCACCGCCGCGCCCGCCGGCGGCCAGCCGCTCGCGGACGCCCTGATCGCCGCTGGCGCGCAACCCGTGCGCGTCGGGCCGCAGGAACTCGTGGCGGCGGAGTGGCAGGCCGAGGTCAGCGCGGCACAGGTGCTCGACGGGATCCGCTCACGCGACGACGCAGAGAGCTGGGTGCTGCCCGATGAGGTGCTGACCCCCGTCGCCGCGACACTCGACCGCTTCGCCGCGTCGCAGTGGCCAGAAACGACAACGCCGCAGACGGTGCTGCGGCGTTTCGTATTCTCGATCTGGCGGGTCGGACCCCCCGCCTGACCACGGCCGGCCCTGGCGCCGGCCGGTGCGAAGCTCAGTTCAGCTTGATCTGGACGTCGACGCCCGCCGGCAGTTCGAGCTTCATCAGCGCGTCCACCGTCTTGTCGGTCGGGTTCAGGATGTCCATCAGGCGCTTGTGCGTGCGCAGCTCGAGCTGGTCACGCGCGTCCTTGTCGCCGTGCGGGCTGACCAGCAGCGTGAACCGCTCCATCTTGGTCGGCAGAGGCACCGGCCCCTTGACCGTCGCGCCCGTGCGCTTCGCCGTTTCGACGATTTCGCGCGCCGAGGTGTCGATCAGGCGGTGATCGAAGGCCTTGAGGCGGATGCGGATGTTCTGGCGAGCCAAGTGCAGTACCTACGGAGAGTGACTAATGACCAGTGACTGGCGGTTAGTGAGGGCGCACGCCGCAACGCGGCGCCACCATCCGCTAACCGTTATCCGCTGATCACTTCAGAATTTTCGACACCACGCCCGCGCCCACCGTGCGTCCGCCCTCGCGGATCGCAAAGCGCAGGCCTTCTTCCATCGCGATCGGGCTGATCAGCTCGATCGTCACCTTGATGTTGTCGCC